>CAWFBN010000072.1:0-147403 GCA_963813955.1 uncultured Alphaproteobacteria bacterium
AGCGACGGCATATCGACGATCACCATGTGTAACCCGCCGCGCTACTGAGAAGTGCTTCCGTGCGGGCGCAGCGGAAGCGCATTCGTGTCGAACAGCGCGCAACGGGTCAGAACATGAGCCCGGCCTCCGGTTCGACGAGTGCGTCGAACCCGCTAGCCTTTAAGCCGGGACGCGCCCCCACGCCGACCGGCGGCGAATTCCCTGCCCAGTGCGAGACGGACCGTCCGTCGGGATTGCCGTCGATGAGCAGCGTTCGCTTGCCCAACGCCGCTACGGCTCGCGCAAGGCCGATTGCGACTGTGCTTGCGCCTTCGCCCGGCAAGCAGACGTGACGCCAATGATGCGTCGGTCATGTCAACGAGGCTTCGAGCGTGCTCGCCATCAGACGCCGCAACTGGCCTTCTGCAACCCGAACAACCCTGTCAATCTCGGCTGCCTCCCCGCCCGCCGGGATGACCTCAAGACAATTCATGCCAAGGGCATATTCCATCTGTGAGCGCTCCGGATCGTATCGCTCAGCGCCTCCCGCACGATGGCGATCGCCGCGCCGACGCAAAGGCCGAACAAGGCGGATCCCAGCAGGATCAAAGCCGCCGACGGCCCATCGGGCGAGTCGGGGGCTGCCAGGTGAGACGAGGAAGGCGCTCGGGGCGACACTTTGATAAAGTTCAGGGAAGCCGTCGCTCTATGCGAACCGCGCGTGCGATGCGCGCGTGAGCTCCTGAAAGTAGACCTCGGTCACCGTGTTGACGATGCGCGCAGCCTTTCGGGGTCGGAAGCCTTGTAGGCGACCTTAATCATATGGCTTGTTCCAATCTGCTTGACCGTGAGCTTTCGGCGCAGATCTGAGTGCTGAGTCGAAAGCGGGCCGCTTCCTGGCGGGTAGAGCGGGAAGACCTTGTTCGGCGAGTCAGCCTCAATCGCTGTTTGGCGGGGCCAATCGCCGAATTCTCGAGCGACTCGAGGACCTTGGTCAGAACGTTGCCGGATCGAATCAGCTCGATTTGGTTCAGAAACGAGGGAAGGTCGCCGCGGCCAGGCAGGATCGCCAGATCGGCGCCATTTGATCTCCTCGATATAAGCCAAGAAATCGCTGTAGGCGGTGTAGCTCTTGGGCACACCGCGACGAAAAGCAGTCCGATTGCCATGAACGCGATGGCGTTGATCCCCACGCTGCGCTTGCCGCTACGTAAACTCCCCAGACAAAACGACAGCATCGCGGTCCTTTCGTCTGGTGCTCTGCTTCCCGCGCGACAGGATCCAGCGACGGTTTGCTTGTCTTGTCCAGCATGGTCGGGCAACCATAAATCAGGGGCGTTTTTCGCCTGGTTAGAAAAAAGACATGCCGATGAATGGAGGCGCGAATGGCGGCGGCGGCGACTTCGCCGACGTCCGCTCCTAACGGTCACCATTCCATGCGGAAGCTTTCAAAGGAACAACGCCGAGTGAGGCTCCGCGTTTCGGAACGCATCGACCTGCCGCGCCTTCCGCGCGCGGCGCCTTTGCTCCGTTGTAAACCCAGGAGCAAATCGTTCCCATGGCGAACCAGAAGTACCAATTGAACGAGAGATAGAATTGCATGTTGTCCGAATAACACTCGAGCGCGTAGCCGATCAAAAGACACAACGCTATAAGCACCCCGCTCGGATCGCGGCGCCGTCCTTTCTGGATCTGCCAAGCAACAGACCCAAAGAGCCAGAGAAGCGCGAGGAAGCCCATAAGTCCCATCTCGAATGCAGCCTGGAGATAGAAATTATGACCATCGATGCCCTGTGGGCCGACCAGCGGAAAGAAGCTGGGCGTAGAGGGCTTGAACGTCTCGAGACCATGCCCCATCAGCGGCTTTTCCAGGATCACCGGAATGGCGGATTCCCACAGCATCGTTCGCCAAACATACGAATTCAGGCGGGTGCTTTCGTTGAGTTGCGATAAGCTTTCGACTTCCGTCGCCTTCGTGACTTCCGTCAAACGCTCATACACGCCCGCATTAGCGGCGAGCAGCACCGGCGCCAACAGAAGTCCCGCCAAAGCCCTTCGATCGATCCAAAACGCATAGACAAGCAACATGAGCCCGCACGCCAGCCAGGCGCTGCGTGTTCCGGTCAGCATGAGCAGAACGAACAGGAAGGGAATGTAGAGCACGATCAGCAGCCTGACTGGCCACGATACGCGGATAAGTTGGGACGATCGGACATACAGAGCAAGACCGATCAGCAAAACGAGATAAAAGGCGTAAATGTTTGCATGCGCGAAGGTGCTCTTAAGGCGGAACTCCGACAAATTCGACAGTCCTCCCGCAATGTCCACCAGCGCGTAGAGCGAGGGGACGATAGAGGATGCGAACACGAGCAACAAGAATCGGGAGACGTCGCCCGGCCCGCGCCAGATGAAGAACGGGATGGCGAAAAACGACCAGTAAGACAGCATGTCCATTGCCAGGCGCGCGGCGGCGGCGAAATCCGGGGCGCGAAGCGTCGCAATGAAACCAGCCAACAGGAGCGGGCCCCAGATGGCGAAAATCGCGAATGGAGCGGTCAACGGGCGCCGCGCCAGCAGCGAGAAAGCGATCGCGATCGCCAGCGCGTTCACGATCGCGCCCACGCCCATCGAACCGCTGCCGTCCCCCAGCCAGCCGAAGACCGGATCGCAGGACGCGCGGGTTAACAAGATCCCGTAAACCAGGGCCCGCAGTGCTTTCCACATCGCTTCGACGTGCGCCGCGCGGACGGAGCGCGTCGGCCCGGCGCG
This sequence comes from uncultured Alphaproteobacteria bacterium, assembly GCA_963813955.1. GTDB lineage: Bacteria > Pseudomonadota > Alphaproteobacteria > Rhizobiales > Beijerinckiaceae > Rhodoblastus. Next base: position 2,749 of record CAWFBN010000072.1, read on the forward strand.
ATCGCTGAAGCGCGCGGCGTGGCCGAGGGTTCTGGAGGAGCTGGAAGACGTAATCATGCTCGCGGCGCTTCGAGTTCGGCGTCCCCATGAAAGTCGCACCCTTCAGACCGGTCACCCTCGCGGATCGGCTTTATCCACGCTTCGGCTTCGCGGCGCCACGCGGCCGGAACCCGCGCTGCTGCGCGGAACGCGCCGATCCGATCTGTCAGGCGGGGGGAAATGAGCGCGGCGGTGGCGACTGGCAGCTCGCGCCAACGCCGATGCTTGAACGCGAGACTCGCGAGTATGGAAGCCGCCTGCGCTCTCGCTCCACCGCGCAGGAGTTGCTTGGCGAGGAATCGCTCGGTACGACGCCTCATCCGGTTTGGCGCCATGCCTCGCCGCAAGCTTGGCGTACCTGTCGACAATGATCGATCGGCTGGTCCGCATGCGATTGACATCCATCGACATGCTCTGCGCGCCCTGCCGATAGGCGACCAGCGGGCGATCGACCGCAGTCAATGGCGAATGCTGCGCCAGCTTGATCCACACGTCCCAATCTTCAGAGGCCCTGAGCGACGGATCGAAGCCGCCGACTTCGCGAATAAGTCCAAGCTCCGCGATCGCCGAAGAGACCCGGATCGTGTTGACCTCAAGGAGACGAGGAAAAGCCGCGCCGCCTTCGACATGAAGGTGTCCGATGATTTCAAGACCATCGTCAATTACCACGACGCCAGTGCAACCCCATCGCGTGGAACTCGCGCGCAGCGCGGCAAGCTGCGACGCCAGCTTGTCCGGCGACCATAGATCGTCATCATCGCAGAAGGCGACCCACCGGCCAGTCGCCTGCCCGACCCCAGCATTCCGTGCGTTGGGGAGAAATCGTGGACTCTCGTGATGCACGACCTTGATCCTCGAATCCCGGAGGGCCATTCGCTCGAGCCACGGCCCGGTTCCGTCGGTCGATCCATCGTCCACGACGATGAGTTCGAGCGAAACGCCTTCCTGGCGCAGGATCGAATTGACGGCCTGGCTCACGAGCAGCCGGCGGTTGTGGGTGGGAAGGACGACGCTGACATCGATCATGAAGGCTTTCACCTGTTCAGTGCGGGAAGCCGCGGCGTCGGAACGCGCTCGGGAATCGGATCCGTCGACCGCTTTGGAGCGATCGGGACGCGCCTGGTCTTTGGACGCGAGCGGCGCATCCGCCTTTCCGCGAAACAGATCGGCGAGCTTGCTGCATTCCTTGGCGATGTCGTGTCGTTCCACAACGCGTTCGCGACCCGCCGCGCCCTTGGTCTCGATGAGCGCGTCGGGCGTCCCCGTCAGGCATTGCTTGATCGCACGAGCGAGTTGCTCGACGTCGCCGGCCGGCACGAGCCACCCGCAGCTTTCATCGACGAGTTCCGGAATGCCCGCTATGTAAGTCGTGACGACCGGGCGGCCGAGCGCCAAGGCTTCCATCAGGACGACAGGAAGCCCCTCGGCAAAACTTGGAAGGATGAACGCTCTCGCTCCACGTATCAGCGCAAGCACTTGGGCATTCGTTTGCCAGCCAGCGAGTTCGACCTGTCCCTCCAGCCCGAGCTCGCGGATTCTGCGCTCGAGTTCAGGCCGCAGCGGCCCGTCGCCGGCGAACGTCATGTTGAATGGAACGCCCTCCCGCGCCAGGACCGCGAGCGCGCCGAGGAGAACGAGTTGGCCTTTCTGCTCGCTCAAGCGGCCTACGGTCACGAGCCGAGTTTTGGAAATGTCGCCAGATGGCCGCGCGGCGAGGAAGTCCGCATCGAGGCCACATCGCACCAACTTGATTTTCGACCAATGCTCAGGCGGTATCCAACGGCAGATCTGGCTGCCAGTGAATGAACTCACCACGCAGACGAAGGCCGAGAGCTCCACCTTGTCAGGCAGCCCCAGGTATTCTGGCCTGTCGAACTCATCCGGTCCATGAACAGTGAAGCTGTAAGGGACCCCGGTCAGGAGATGGCACAGCATGGCGACTTCGGCGCCATTTGTTCCGAAGTGCGCGTGAACGTGATCCACTTCCTGCTCGATCACCCATTGCGCAAGGACGAGCGCTTCGACCAGATAGGCCAGGTGGTATGGCGCCGGGCGGCTCGAGCGCCTCATCATCTTCACCGCCTTGCCACAGGCTCTGGCGAAAGACTTCGGCGCCCGCCTCAGCGCACTCAGTAACGCCGAAACGAATGTCGCGACTTTGCCCTCGAGAATGTATTTTGTGCGGGTCTTCTCGGCGAGGTCGGCTGCGTCCAATAGCTTGCGGCCATCTCGCCTGAGCGAAACACGAAGAACCGTGATGTCGTTTCGCTCTATTGCGGCGATCTCCCGCCGTATGAATGTATGGGTAACCGCGGGATATTCCGAGACGAAGTAGCGACACCCTCATCACTCCAACCTTTTGCTCAATGGGCGTTCGAATACGCAGTCTTGGAGATGACGGTCACGATACTTCGGAAGATGGAAGGAAAGCCGCAGCCGCACGAGAAACTCGTTTCGATTGACATTTTGAGTATCCACTGTCGCGTTTCAGAGACGCCAGCTCCATTTTGCTTCCGGCCACAACAATCCTAACGCCTGCATCTGCCGTAGGGTTCTTGTTTTTGTTCATTCGCCCGCACATGCGCATCGCCACCGCGTATTTGCATTGAAGTTCAAAAGCGCAACCGGTTGCGCATTTGAGGAAAGCTTCGAGGACGCTCGCGCCGCAACAAATCGTCGGAGTCGAAGATTGTACGTGGGAGCTCCAGACATGACGCGAACGTCTCGTCGTCGCGATGGCATGACTGCATGGAGCCTGTTCCATCAGAGCGAGCCGACCAGATGTCAGTAATTCCGGGAGCAGCGCATACCTCATTTGAGGCGGTGGCATCCGTGGGACGCGGGGCGCAGACGGTCTCAAAGCCGAAAGGGTCGAAGTCCATGTGATGCACTCTCGCCATTCTTGCGAGGACATCGCCGTCATCGACGGACAGTTCGTCAACGTGGCCAACCAGGATGATCTGATCCAGGAAGTGATTGACCGCGTAAACGATGGTGAAGGTTTTACGGTGGCGACGCTCGATCTCGACCATCTTGTCAAGCGCCGCCAGGACGCCGCCTTTCGTGAAGCTTATGCACGCATGACGCTGGTGACAGCCGACGGCGCGCCCATCGTTGCTTTGGGCAGGCGTCAGGCCCCGCACCTTCATCGCGCCACCGGCGCCGATCTCCTGTCGCCGCTCTGCGCGCGGGCCGCGGACGAGGGAATACCAATCTTTTTGTTCGGATCGACCGAATATTCGCTAGATGCAGCAGCAGCCAGATTGCGACAATTCTATCCACGAATAAACATCTGCGGGTTTGAGGCGCCCCCGCAGGGCTTCGATCCTCTTGCGGAGGAGGCGAAAGCCTGCGCCGCCGGCATCGCATCCTCGGGCGCGCGGCTATGTTTTGTCTGCCTTGGCGCGCCGAAACAGGAATTATTCGCTGACCTTATGGTCCAGGCTCATCCCGGGATTGGCTGTCTTTGTGTTGGCGCGGCCTTGGACTTCGTCGCCCAAAGCCAGCGCCGGGCGCCCGGCTCATGCGGCGCCTTGGAGTGGAATGGGTTTGGCGTCTCGCGTCACAGCCACGTCGATTGGCCTGGCGCTATGCGAAATGCGCCGCCCTGCTCTTGCGGATAGCGGCCGTTGATCCCGCCTTGCGCCTTCTTCGAAATCGGGCAAGTTCAGCGGAGGTCAGGAAGCACGCGAGCACGTCGCAGAAACCGAAGTGCGCGGAGTTAGGGGCCACGTGCAATCACGATCGAGGCGCTCATGATCGAAGCTATCAATATTGCCCTGCTGCTTCTAGCCGTCGCAGTGGCGGTCCCAGTTATGCTTCTCGCGCTGCAACTGGGAGCCGCGCTGCTGCCAGCCAAGGCGTCGGGCGAAATCTCGTCCGCGGCCTGTCCAAGCGCGGTCTGTCCAAGCATCGCCGTGATCATGCCTGCCCACAACGAAGAAGCGATTATCGACCGAACAATTGACGCGATATTGTCCCAGCTTCCGCCAAACGGTCGCCTTCTGGTCGTCGCCGACAACTGCACCGACTGCACAGCGCGTGTCGCCTGTTTGGCAGGCGCTGAAGTCGTCGTTCGCAGCGACGCCAGCCTCATCGGAAAGGGCTTTGCGCTGGACCACGGCCTTCGCCTGATGAGCGGCGACCCGCCTCAGGTCGTCGTCTTCGTCGACGCCGATTGCGTGGTTACCCAAGGCTCGCTCGAAATTTTGGCGAAGCGCTGCGCGTCGACGGGACGACCGGCCCAGGCGCGCTACTCGATGCTGGCGCCGCCATCAGCGCGTCCAGCCGACAAGATCTCACAATTTGCCTGGGTCATCAAAACACTGGTTCGGCCTTTGGGATCGGCCCGCCTCGGTCTGCCGTGTCAATTGATGGGCTCCGGAATGGCTCTGCCGTTCGAGACCGCGCGTGAGCTCAACCTGGCGACCGGACACCTCGCGGAAGACCAAAAATTTGCCGCTGAGCTGGCGATGATGGGCAAGGCTCCGTTCTTCTGCCCGCAGGCGCATGTTCTCAGCCAATTCCCGGAGGGAGACTCTGCAAAGCGCCAGCAGCGCACTCGCTGGCAACATGGCCACCTCGCTATCATCGGCGAGTTCTTTCTGCCCATGACCGCGCGCGCAATTTCAACAGGAAGCCTGCAACTCCTCGCATTCACGCTCGATCTCTGTATTCCTCCCCTGTCGCTTCTCGTCCTGCTGCTTTTAGCGACCGCGGTCACAACATTGGTCTGGTTTGCGGCGACGGGGTTCGCTCGCTCCGTTAATCGTCTCTTCAGCTTCGCTGGGTTGCCTCGCCATCGCAACCGGCGCTTCCTGCGTGGCGCCTCGGGCGAGAGGCGGTTTCACTTCGCGAACTCACGGCGCTGCCCGCTTATTGCCTCCTGCGGTTTGCCTCGTTCCTGCGCTACTTCGTCAACCGCCAGATCGAGTGGATCAAGACCGAGCGATGACAGACGCATTAAATAACTTAGGGGGACGCCTGTGACGATAGTTGATATCGCCATCTTTGCTCACAACGAGGAGACCAGAATTGGGGCAATGATGTCGAGCTTGGCTCAGCAAACCATCTTCACCAACTCCCGCCTTTCTACGCGGCTTCTTGTCTTGGCAAACGGCTGCCAGGATGAAACGTGTGATATGGCGCGATCAGCTGCGCAAAAATTTCCCGACCCCGGGATTGTAGAGGTCTATGACCTAAATCAGGGCGGAAAATCTCGTACTTGGAACACTTTCGTTCATAAACTGAGTCGCTCGGAGGCAAATATATTGGTGTTCTTGGATGCCGATATTGAATTGCCTCAGCATGACGTGATCGCCACGCTCATCGAATTCCTCAATCAACGCCCGGACGTCGCGGCGACTTCAAGTCTGGCGCTAAAGGACATCGAATATTTTCCGACAAAGCTAGGCTTGATCGAGAAGATGATTTGCGCCGGCGCACGTACTAGCGGCCACAATTCGCGGACGGCAATCTCCGGTAGCCTTTCTGCCGTGCGTGCCGCAAGAGCTCGGATGATCAAGCTGCCTATCGGTCTGGCGGTTGAGGATGGATTCATTCGCCATGCGATTATTACACAACTGTTCAGCGAGCCCGAAGATGAAATCCCAGATCGATCAACCGGACAATGTGATTCACTTGTATGCGTCCGAACGCACGATATCTTCACTCTTGAAACATCAAATCAAAATCGTCATCGGCAGCGCCATCAATGCCGCCCTTTTTGCCTATTTCATCGGCTTGAGCAACCGAGGTGAAAAAGACCGGGTTAATTGGGAGTTAGAGGAGGCCGCCAGGTCGGCGACCTGGCTTCCCGACACATTGCAAAACTTGCTGCCAAATCGTCGTTTTGGTTGGGTTCCTTGGTCCTGGCTTGCCTTGAGGACCTGGTCTTTCGTCCGAAATGGACCCTATACGCCGCGTAGGACCTTGGTGGCAGTGCTGGGTTTCGGGATGGATTTGGTGGTCTTTGTGGCCGCGCAACTAAAGATGGCCCGAGGGATCGGCGCTGGTTATTGGTGATTGGACTTCAGCACTTATCGTGGCCAAAGGCGTTTGGGTGATTTTGGCGTTACGATTTGCAAATGGAAGGGAACGCAGTTGAGGCGTTGGTTCATTGCGCAAGTTCTTGTCACGGCTTTTCCGTTGTTAGCGGGGGCTGGTTCAGCTACTCGCGATGCTGTCGATCAGCCGTTCAGCAGCGACAGCATTTGGAACACTCCGTTAGGTCACGAAGCAATCTTCCTTTCGGAAAATGATCCTGAAAGTCAGATGCTTCATAGTGATGATATAGGCGGGAAAAGCAAATCCTATGCCTGGGTCGGGTTCGACGCCACAGCAATTTATCGTACCGGAAATAACGACCCTTTGGTCACATGGACCTATGATCGTCGTTCGGCAACGGTTCCATGGCCTTCCCCACCCCCCCTGTCCAATGGCAGTGTGAGCCTGCGTACTCCCGAAAATATTAAGTTTTATGGCAGCACCGATAAAGATGTTATCTTGATTGATCCAAGTGGAATGATTGCTTATGAAATGTGGCTTGCCAGTCATGACGAAGTTCGCGGAGTCTATCATGCGAACTATATTGTTCGTGTTGATCTGACTGGCTCAGGGATCGCTAGTGGCGAGGGGCGTTCGGAAGGAATACGCGCGTTTGGCGGTCCGTTGTTAGGCGGGCTGATCCGCTGCTCCGAATTGGCATCCGGCAAAATCGAACACGCGGTTCCGGTGCTCATCAGCCCCACTCAGGCGCGGAAGGGTCTAAACATGGCTGAGCAGAAAGTCTGGCCGGCCATGGTCACAGATAATTCAGGAAAGAATGGCTATGCCGGGCTCGTTCCCATGGGCCGACTTCTAGCCATCCCGCAAAGTGCCGATATCAGTCGAAGTGGGTTTACGCCGGAGGGAATTGTCTTGGCTCAAGCTCTCAAAATTTTGGCGGTTACGTAGTTGACACGGCGACCAACACGATGTCGATCGGTGCAGTCGAGCATGGCTGCGAGGAGCAAAGCATCAAAAACCTCTTCAAGGATATTCGGAAGATTCGGGACCTATTGTTGCCGGTGACCAATAACAGTTCTACCCACGTCGGTGGTCCAGGCGTCAGAGTTGTTCCTCCGCCTCCACCGTTGAGGCATTAATCAAGTCGGATTTGCTGGGCCGGAGCTGGCTGGGGGCGGACAGTGGGTTAGCGGTTCCGTTCTTGGCGTCGGAATGAAAATGCAAATGCGTCGCGCATTTTTTTTTGCGCGCGGTGGTCGCCGACCACCAGCCGCCTGCTGAAGTCCGCCGGCCTTTGAACCAGACGAAACTCCATTCATATTTAGGGCTCCCGGCCATTGAAATATTGTGGCTGAGAATGAGGCGGAACGCATTCGGCTCGCCACAATTCGCCTGCGCTCACGGTCGAGAATGCAGCTTAACAGGGGGATAACGGCACTGTTTTCGAACGATTTCAATAAGCTTAAGCGTCTCATATTTGTCGAAATCATGCCAATGCGCGCCAATCAGCGGTCATAAAATAAGAATAAAAATCTAGTGCAATCACCTAAATTATAACGCACGCATACTTATCATGTAATGCTGCCAAGCCCATGGCTCAAGGTGCAGCTTGTGCTTTCCATAATCGTGAGCTTTACGGCAAGACATCTTCACGTAAATTTGAACAAGTCATATTTTCGCCCCATATCGGATTATCTTGGGCGTCGCTAATCGCACCGTAAAAATACGTACGCACGATTACGGAAGTTTGGAGAAATGAATGGTACGACAGGTCCAGATACAACGCCGCACTGTCAGGCGAACGGAAATATCGTCAATGGCGTGTATGCGCCCGGCGCTTCTGGCTCAACCACGCCTATGTCGCTTGGAAAAGCGAACTCGACAGCCTGCCGGCGGGCGACAAAGGGGTTGACTATCCCGGCCTCACCGATGTCGTGACCGACGAGGCCGCGCGTCAGTCACGACCGCCGCCTAGAGGACGAAGCCGATTACATCTCGGCGGATGTGCCCAGGCGCCATCAGCTACATGACCGAGCAAGCTCGAGCGCTCTGCAGTAAAAAGGAAATATTTCAATGCCGTTTTACCGCATCATCTCCTTGGAACACCACTATTCCGACCGGTTCATCTTATACCCCGCTGAATTGGCCCGGCTCCACTGGATATAATTACCTCGTTAGTTGGGATGGCTATTCTCCCGCGGTCTATACCTCATCCGCCTCCGATCCCCTTGTCCAAGTCACTTATCCTGCGGGATGGGGTTATCCTGGAGGCACACTCAGCATCCATATGCCCCTAAACGCTAACGGCGCCGCCGGCACCGACGGCGAGGCGCTTGTTGTCGACGGCAACATCGCTTATAACTTCTGGCAGTTCGTCCGGACGAGCGCGACGACGGCGACAGCTCAGTCGATGGGCGAAACAAACATTGCCACAGGCACCGGCTTCGGCACGGCGTCCCCGTTCCTCAGTGCGGGCATCACAGCCATTGGCTCAAGCGAGCTAGGCGGACTTATCACCCAGGCCGATCAAAACGCCGGCGTGATCAATCACGCTTTGCAGCTTGTTGTCGATTCGACCCTTGCCAAGCCCGGCTTTACCGGCAACGCAATTTCCGGAGACGGGAACAGCTCGACTGGCATAGTTCAGGAAGGCGAACTCCTCGGGATCCCGTCAGGCACGCCGATGCCCGCCGGACTTTCCCCGCTCGCGCAAGAAGTTTTCACCGCCATGCAAAAATATGGCGCGTATGTGGTCGATGTCGCGGGCGGCGACACTACCATTCGCGCTCAGGAGAACGCCTTCGACAGCACGACAATGACGGCGCTTTGGCATGACATGGGACAGATCACGCCATTGCTCGAGGCTGTGACCCCCGGCAGCGGCTCCGCCTCTTCAGGCACAGGCGCCACGCCCCCCACGACTCCAACCACGCCCGTCACGCCCACCCCGCCCGTTACCGCCACCGCTCCGACGGTGGCGATCACCAGCGTGGGCGGGACGGTCACGCTGGCGGCTCAGACGATCACCGGGACGGTCGATGTGGCGGACGCCGGAACCAAGGTCAACGTGTTGGACGGGACGACGCAGGTCGCTTCGGCGACGGTCGGAGCCAACGGAGCTTGGTCGGCCAATATCACGCTCAACCAGGGCGCCAATGCACTGACGGCGACCGACACCAACGCCACTGGGATGGGAACATCCAACGCCATCACCGAAACGCTGTCGTCGACTCCCACCACGCCGACCACGCCAACCACGCCGACGAGTTCGACCCTGCCGACGCTCACCATTGACAATTCGACGCTGCATGTCTCGGGCGGCGGCGGAACGGTCGATCTGGGGATCAAGGAAACGGCGCCAACTTCGGCCACCGCCGCGTCCATCACGATCAGGGGCCTCCCCTGGTATGAAACGATCACCGATGGTTTTGGCGACACGTTTTCGGGCGGGCGGCATGGTATCAGGATCAGCGAAGCCCAGCTCGCCAAAGGCCTGACCCTCACCTCGCAATATCAGGGCGCGCAGGACCCGGTCGCTACGCTGAGTATCACAGCAAACGCCACGGTCGCCGGCGTCACCTCGCATTCGCCCACGCAGACCATTACCGTGATCGATCCGCCCGCGACGTCCACGTCCACGTCCACGTCGACAACTGGCAAGCTGGCGCTGCTGAACCAATACATCGCCAGCGGTTTCGACCATCATTCGGGCAGCGCTCCGATGATGTCGAATTTAGCCGCGGCTTTTGGCCATGACGACTCGTTCCTGACCTCGCCGCGGCATGCTGCATAACTTTTGATTTGAAAGTCCGCGGGCGGTCTCCGCTCGCGGACGCCCTGATCTTTGGGCCTACCCGCCCGGTGTCCGCCCTCAGAAATGGCCGCGGCGCGCGCGGCGAAACATCATCCGACTATTTTGGGAACGGCCCAAAGACGAGAGCGATACCTTCTGGCGGACCAGGGTCTGTTGGGATTCATCGCGAGTTCACCACAGCGGCGGTGAGGTAGATCGTTTAACCAAGGCCTTGAGCCGAAGAAAACTCTGTAACCAATGGTGGGCGATATAGGGATCGAACCTATGACCCCACCCGTGTGAAGGGTGTGCTCTCCCGCTGAGCTAATCGCCCGGACGCCTTGACGTCGGACGCTCTCTTTAGAAAAACCCCGCCGCCGCGTCAAGGCTCGCGATGCTGATAAATCAGCTCTGCTTTGCCTCAAGACAGCACTTCTTGTATTTTTTCCCACTCCCGCACGGGCACGGGTCGTTGCGGCCAATGCTGCGATTCGGGTTTTCCGCCGGCTTGATCGGCTCTAACTCTTCTTCCTCTTCGAAAACCGCCAGTGCGTCGAGCGCGTCATCGATCGGTTTCAGGCCGCGCTCTTCAAAAAGCTCGCGGCGGTCGGAGGCGGCGCGGAAAACGCGCAGATCGGCCTGGAAATCTTCGAAACTGAGGACGTCCTTGTCGACAAAGCCCGAGCGGAAGGCGCGCGCGACCAGAGGCTCCAGTTCGGACAAGCCGAGCAGCGCGACGCAACCCTGCCAGCCATACCAGACCGGGTGAGCTTCGTGCGGTTGCAGCGTCTCGAAGCACTGGCGCAAATAGTCTTGCCCGGCTTCTGGCGGAAGGTCGCCGCAGGCCACCAGCCAGGCGAAACACTCAAGCGCCGCCACGCGCGCCCAGGGGTCGGCCCCCGACGCTTCAATGACACGCTTCAGCTTGCCGGGATCGCCGTCATAAAGGCTGATCAGGATGGCGGACAGCGTTTCCCCGGTGGCGTCGCCGATCATGTCATAGAGCGGCTCTCCTTCGAGCGCGACCGAGAGCAAAGGCGCCAGGGCTTCGGTTTCGCGCTTTTCCGCCAGCAGATGCAGGCCGAAAAACACGATTTCGGCGTTCTCGGGCGAACGATTTTCGCCTGAGGCGAAAGCGGCAAGATGCTGCATGAGCAACGGACGCGCCTCGCTCCACTTCTGGCGCAAGGTCAGGATCGCGTCGAGCGGAAAGGTTTCGGCCCCCGCGAGATCGGCGATCGCCATTTCGACCAAATTCATTTTGAACTCCTGAAATTACACCGGCACCCGGACCGTAGCTCTTAGCCCGCCAAGCGGGCTGCGCGCCAGAAAGACATCGCCGCCATGGGCGCGGGCGACGTCACGCGCGATCGACAGGCCGAGACCCGTGCCGCCCTTGTCCTGATTACGCGCTTCGTCGAGCCGCACGAAAGGCCGAAACACATCTTCGCGCAAGGGCGCCGGGATGCCCGGCCCGTCGTCATCGACGTGGATCACCAGGAATTTTTCGTCGCACGAGCCTTCGAGGCTGATCTTGCGCCCATGCCGCAAGGCGTTGTTGAGCAGATTGGACAGGCAGCGCTTGAAGGCGTCGGGCCGCACCGTGGCGATGGGTTCGCCAGCATAGACAACCTGGGTTTCATGGCCGAGCCGTTCGGATTCCTGCCGCAGGGTTTCGAGCAAGGCGGAAATATCGGTCGCGGCGGCCGTTTCACCAATGTCGCCGCGCGCAAAAGCCAGATAGGCCTCCAGCATGCGCTGCATTTCATCGACGTCGCCGGAAAGCTCCTCGACTTCCGCCTCGTCGCCGAGCAGAGCCAGCGACAATTTGAAGCGGGTCAGAATGGTGCGCAGATCATGGCTCACGCCATTGAGCATGGTGGTGCGCTGCTCCATCGCCCGCTCGATGCGGCGCTTCATTTCGAGAAAGGCGTAGGTGGCGCGCCGCACTTCGCGCGCGCCGCGCGGCCGGAACTCGACATCGCGCCCTTTGCCGAATTCCTCCGCCGCGTCGGCCAGGGCGAGGATCGGCCTGATCTGGTTGCGCATGAACAGGATGGCGACCAGAATCAGCACCGCCGACGTCCCCATCATCCAGAAGATGAAGATATGGACGTTGGAGGCATAGGCCTGGCTGCGATGAGCGACAACGCGGAGAATGGCGTCGCCCATGTCGATACGCACTTCGATGAAGTCCGAACGCCCGACCGTGTCGATCCAGAAGGGTTTTTTGATCAGCCTTGCGATCTCCGACGACATGGCGCGGTCAACCAGCGAGAAAAACGGTTTGGGCAGAGCCTGCGGCAGAGGCCCCGCCGGCAGCACCTCCGCTTCGAGATTGAGCCGGGCTCGGGCGATCATCTCCAGTTTGGCGTTGTCAGGGTCGAAAGCGCCGAAATCGCGGTGAATGTCGATCAGGGCGGCAATGTCCTGCGTCACCGCTTCGGACAGGCGAAAGGTCACCAATTGCCAATGGCGCTCCATGAACACCAGCGCGATAGCCGATTGCAGGATCACCATCGGCAGGATGATGATGAGCAGCGCCCGGGCGTAAAGTCCCTTGGGCATGGTCCCGGCCGTGGCGCGGGTGACGCGGCGCCAGAGGCGGCCAGCGAGGACGAGCGCGGCCTTCGCCGGCTTCATCGATCGATCGCCAGTTTATAGCCGAGGCCGCGCACCGTCTGCAAATGCAGGGGATTGGCCGGATCGACCTCGATCTTGCGGCGCAGGCGGTTGACCTGCACGTCGACCGTGCGTTCATTGGCCGCGCCGCCGGCCCCGCCCAGCGCCTCGCGCGACACCGTCTCGCCGGGGTTTTCGACCAGAATGCGCATCATGTCGCGCTCGCGCTCGGTGATGCGGATCGCCTCGTCGCCCTGGCGCAATTCGCCCCGGTCGGGATCGAAGATGAATTCGCCGAAACGCACCGCGATTCTGGCCCGGCGCGCCCGGCGCGGGGAAACGCGGCGCGGCGCGGCGCAGGATGGAGGCGATGCGCAGGGCGAGTTCGCGCGGATCGAAAGGTTTTGACAGATAATCGTCGGCGCCCGATTCGAGCCCCTTCACCCGGTCTTCCGTTTCCGCGCGGGCGGTCAGCATCAGGATCGGCGCCTCGGCCAGCGGCGAATTCTCGGCGCGGATGCGCGCGGCGAATTCATAGCCGTTCTGGCCTGGCATCATCACGTCGAGGATGAGCAGATCGAAATGCAGGCCGCGCATGCGGGCATAGGCGTCCTCGGCGCTGACCGCCGCCGTCACGCGATAGCCTTCGCCTTGCAGGAAGCGGGTCAGAAGCTGGCGGATGCGCCGGTCGTCATCGACGATCAGCAGATGCAGCGCATCGTCGGCCGGAGGCGGCGGTTCGGGCGGGGTCATGGCGCGCTTTCCTGTTGCGGATCGCACTCTTTTGCGGATCGCGCTCTTCTGCGGATCGCACATGGCGGATAAAAAACCCGCCGCCTGCTCGCGCGCGCCTTGCGGCAGCAGCGCCAGCGCATTGGCGAAGCGGCGCGATTGCAGCAGCGCCAGTTCGAGGGCCAGCGCCCTGCCCTTATCGGTCGGCAAACATCAGTCGCTGGCGCCGGTCGGAGAGGCCCGGCCTTTGTTCGAGATAATTCTGGTCGAGAAGGTCCTTCAGCACGCGGCTCAGGCTCTGCTTGGTGATCTTGAGAAGGTCGAGCAATTCGGCGACCGCCAATCCGGCCGGCGATCGACGAAATAAAGCACGCGATGATGGGCGCGGCCGAAATTATAGCGCAACAGCAGCCGGTCCGCATCGCCGACGAAATCACGATAGGCGAGGAAAAACAATTCGAGCAGGTCATACATGGGCGGCGGCGGAAGCGCCGGCAAATCCCGGGCTTCGTCCGGAAACAGCTGCGGCCTTGCGCTGCAAAGCGTCGTCCATGCCGTCCGGCCCAAAACCTCTCCCCGGCGCGCGGCCGGCAAAATATGTCAGTTCTATTGACATATTTCAGGTCGATTGCTAGTCGTCAAGGTCTTAGCTCTTTGCCGATTTGCGGAGGTTTTCGTCATGTCCGTTTTGCCCTTCGACCAGCGTGATGGCTTCATCTGGATGAACGGCGAACTCGTCGCATGGAAGGACGCCAAGCTGCATGTGCTGTCGCACGGCCTGCATTACGCCTCCTGCGTTTTCGAGGGCGAGCGCGCCTATGGCGGCGCGATCTTCAAGTCGCGCGAACATTCCGAACGTTTCAAGAAATCGGCGGAATTGCTCGATTTCGAAATCCCCTATTCGGTCGAGGAACTGACGCCGCCAAGGCGCTGGTGGTGGCGAAAAATGGCTTCGACGAATTGCTATGTGCGTCCGGTCGCGTGGCGCGGTTCGGAAATGATGGCCATTTCGGCGCAGCACGCCACGATCAACGTCGCCATCGCGGTGTGGGACTGGCCGTCGATGTTCGACGTCGAGACCAAGATGAAGGGCATCCGCCTCGACATCGCCGAATACCGCCGCCCCGATCCGGTCTGCGCGCCCTGCGCGTCGAAAAGCCGCCGGCCTCTACATGATTTGCACCATTTCAAAGCATCGCGCGGAGCGGCGCGGCTATGCCGACGCCATGATGCTCGACTGGCAGGGCCGCGTCGCCGAATGCACCGGCGCCAATATCCTGTTCGTCAAGGACGGCGCGATCCACACGCCGATCGCCGATTGTTTTCTCAACGGCATCACCCGCCAAAACGGTGATCGGCCTCGCCAAGGGCGCATGGCATCGAAGTCATCGAACGCCGCATCAAGCCGGAAGAGCTTGAAAGCTTTCGACGAATGCTTCATCTGCGGCACGGGCGCCGAGGTGACGCCGGTGTCGGAAGTCGGCCCCTATAAGTTCACGCCGGGCGAGATTTCCCGCAAGCTGATCGAAGCCTATGCGCTGGAAACCCAACCGCAGGAAGACGAGATCGCCGCGGAAATTTCGCTCTGATACGTGAGCGCGCCGGACGCCATTTCGTCCATCGATCCAGAGCCGCTTCGTCCGCGTCCTTGGCCTCGACCCAGCCGCCCTGCGTCCCATCGGCGCGATGTTCCTTCTTCCAGAAGGGCGCGCGGCTCTTGAGAAAATCCATCAGGAATTCGGCGGCGGAAAAAGCCGCCTGACGGTGGCTGCTGGCGCAGACCACCAGCACGATCGGCTCGCCCGGACGGATTGTGCCAAAGCGATGAATGACGGTCAGGCCGAGCAGCGGCCAGCGGGCTTCCGCCTCGCCGGCGATGCGCTCCAGTTCCGCTTCCGCCATGCCGGGATAATGCTCAAGCTCCAGCGCGGCGAGCGTTCCCGCCTCGTCGCGGCACAGGCCGACGAAACTGACCAGGCGCGCCAATGTCGGTGCGGCCCTCGCGAAAGCGCCTCGGCCTCGGCCGCGGCGTCGAAGGGATTGACCTGCAGCATCTGGACGCTGATCATCAAGGGCGGCGGCGCTCACCCCCCGGTCATCGGCGGAAAAAAAGCGATCTCCCTCGCCCCGGCGATCGACGCCTCCGGCTTCGCATGTTTCCGATCGATCGCCGCCCGCGCAAAACCGCCCGAAAAAGCATAGGCGTAAACTTCATCCCGCTCGGAAAGCCAGCCGATCAGGTCGGCCACGCTGCGCAGGTCGGCCGGCAGGTCGCGGTCTTCCTCAGCCAGACCGATGCGTTCGCGCAGCGATGCGAAATAGACGAGCTTCATTCCTCGACCACATGTTTGATCCCGGCCTTCATATAATCCCAGCCGGTGTAAAGCGTCAGGATCGCCGAAATCCACAGCAGGCCGAGGCCGATCCGCACCGTGCCCGGCAGCACTTCCTCGCCCGCCCGCCCCGCGATCAAAAAGCCGAGCGCAATCAGTTGCACCGTGGTCTTCCATTTGGCGATCTTGCTCACCGGCAACGGAAACCTTCAGCTCGGCCAGGAATTCGCGCAGGCCGGACACCAGAATTTCCCGGCACAGAATGACGATCGCCGCCCAGACCGACCAGCTCTTGATCGTGCCGTCGGCGACGAGAATCATCAAAACCGCCGAAACCAGCAATTTGTCGGCGATGGGGTCGAGCATGCGCCCGAGCGCCGATTGCTGGTCCCAGATGCGCGCGAGATAACCGTCGAAGAAATCGGTCACCGCAGCCGCCGTGAACAGGGCCAGCGCCGTCCAGCGCAAGCTGAACTCATCCGGCCAGAACAGACAGGCGACCACCATCGGCACGATCAGCACCCGGCCGAAAGTGAGGAGATTCGGCAGATTGAAGGTGCGGCGAGCGCGAGAGCGGGCGGGACTGATCGACATGGTGGCGAAGGAAGCTTTTTCGCGCAGCCGCGTCAATAGGACATTTTCGCGCGCGCCCCTTATCCCGGCGCTTTATCCCTTGTCGTGGAAATGATCGAACACCAGGCGCGCGGTGGCGGCGGAAAAGCCGGGCGTCTTTTCGAGATCGGCAAGAGCCGCGCCGGCCACCGCCTTGGCGGTGCCAAAGGCTTGCAACAGGGCGCGCTTGCGCGACGGGCCGATGCCGGCGATTTCGTCCAGCGGATTTTGCGCAAATTCCTTCTTGCGCTTGGCGCGGTGCGTGCCGATGGCGAAACGATGCGCCTCGTCGCGCAGGCGCTGCACGAAATAAAGCGCCGGATCGCGCGGCGCCAGCTTGAACGGTTCGCGGCCCTCGACGAAAAACGTCTCGCGGCCGGCGTTGCGGTCCGCGCCCTTGGCGATGGAGGCGACCGTCACGCCGGTCACGCCAAGCTCCGCGACAACCGCCAGCGCCGCATCGAATTGCCCCCGTCCGCCGTCGATCAGCACCAGATCGGGTTTTCGAGGAAAGGCCTCCGGGTCGCGTCTCGGGCGCTTCGCCCTCCTCCTTGAGCAGGCGGGAAAAGCGCCGCGAAAAACTTCGCGCATCATGGCGTAATCGTCGCCGGAGGTCGGATCGATCTTGATGTTGAAGGTGCGGTAATGGGTCTTCATGAAACCCTGCGGTCCGGCGACGATCATGGCGCCGATCGCCGCGCTCCCCATGATGTGCGAATTGTCATAAACCTCTACGCGACGCGGCGGGGGCTCCATGCCGAAGGCGGCGCCCAGCGCCTCCAGCAATTTCTGCTGGCTGGCGCTGTCGGCGAGACGGCGGCCCAGAGCCTCGCGCGCGTTTTTGTAGGCGTCGACGACAAGCTCTTTTTTTTCGCCGCGCCGGGGCGTCGCGATCTCGACCTTGTGGCCGGGTTTTTTCGAAAGCGCGGCGGCAAGCAGGTCCGTTTCCTCGGCCTCGTGCGACAGCAGGATGAGTTTTGGCGCCGGCCGGTCGGCATAAAACTGCGCGAGGAAAGGCGTCAGCACCTCGCCAAGCGAAAGGCTGCGGTCGGCGCGCGGAAAATAGGCGCGGTTGCCCCAGTTCTGGCAGGCGCGATAAAACACCGCCTCGACGCAGAATTGCCCCGCCTCCTCGTGAATGGCGAAGACATCGGCCTCGGCCACCGATTGCGGATTGATCCCCTGCTGGCCCTGAATGGCCGCGAGCGCCGAAATACGGTCGCGCAGGCGCGCCGCGCGCTCATATTCGAGATGTTCCGCCGCCTCGTTCATCTCGCGCCGCCAGCCTTTCGCGCACCGCACGCGATTTGCCGGCCAGGAAATCCCGCGCCTCGTCCGCCAGTTCGGCGTAATTTTCGGCCGAGACTTCCCCCGTGCAGGGGCCGGCGCAGCGCTTGATCTGGAACAGCAGGCAGGGCCGGGTGCGATTGTCGAAATAGGAATTTTCGCAGGAGCGCAGCAGGAAGGCGCGTTGCAGCACGTTGACCGTGCGGTGGACCGCCCAGACGCTGGCGAAGGGGCCGAAATAATCGCCCTTGCGGTTGCGCGCGCCGCGATGCTTGGTCAGTTGCGGGCCGCGCTCGTCGCTGGTCAGCAGGATATAGGGAAAGCTCTTGTCGTCGCGCAGCAGCACGTTGAAGCGCGGCTTCAACTGCTTGATGAGATTGGCCTCCAGCAGCAGCGCCTCGGCCTCGGTGCGGGTCGAGGCGAAAACCATGCTCGCGGTCAGCGCGATCATGCGCGCGATGCGATTGGTGTGGCCGTTCAGGCGGGTATAGGAGGCGACGCGCCGGCGCAGGCTCTTGGCCTTGCCGACATAAAGCACGGCGCCGTCCTCGGCCAGCATGCGGTAGACGCCCGGCCCGGGCGGCGCATGTTTCCAATGGGCGCGCACCGCCCGCAGGCCCCGCCGCAACGAAGCGGCGCCCGCCTCGTCGTCCAGGTTCAGATCGTATGCGGACGCCGCCTCCAGATCTTCTGTCCAATTCTTCTGGCGCAACGTCATCGATCTCGACATCGAAAATTTCGGCCGGATCGCCGTCCGGCGTGTCTTGGGGCGCGTCCATGGGGTCCGGGGGAAGTCGGGGAGGAAGACTCATGGCGTTAATCTAGGCGTCGCGCGCGTCCGGCGAAAGGCTGCAGCCGCTGCGAATTTGATCCAGATGCTGGACCCTGGCGTCATTTGCGGCTAGCTGTGGTGTTAACGAATAATCAACCATCTTTTCGGGCGAGGCTTCATGGCGGCAACAGGGCGAAGGAACAGCGGTTTGGGCCGCCTCGCAATGGGGTCGGCGCTCGCTCTCGCCGCCTTGTCCGGCTGCGCCGAAAATATCGCGCCCCGGTCGGCTTCGATCGATTCGGATGCGACCGCCTCGATTCGCCCGTCCGGTCTCAGTCCCCGCCCCGCCGCGCTGTCGGTGACGCAGATGCAGGGCGCGCCGACGCCGCTGCAAACCCAGTTCATGGCCCTGTTCAACGCCGATGTCGCTCAACGCGACGTGGCCCTGACCGATTCGGCCAGCGCCCGCTATCTGGCGCGCGGCTATCTTTCCGCCTTCCCGGTCGATGGCGGCGCCAAACTCACCACGGTCTGGGATATTTACGACCGGACCAATCATCGCGCCCAAAGACTCAACGACGAGATCGCGCTCAAAGGCGCCGCCGCCGATCCCTGGTCGCTGGTCGACGGCGCGGCCCTGACGGCTCTGGCGGCGCAAAGCGCCGGCGAACTGGCCGCCTATCTCTCCAATACGCCTGAAGCTTTGGCGCAAGCGCCCGCGGCTTTAAGCGCCGCAGCTTCGCAGCAGCCCGTGACGGCTGCGCAGGCGATCCCTTCGCCGCAGGCCGAGCCCGCCGCCGCGCTGCCGGCGCAGGCCCTTTCCTATGCCGGGACGCGTTGATCCGTAATTTGATTAAACTCTTGTTTTTGACAAATTCACGACAGTCGCGAGCCATTTTTATTGTTCAACGCGGGAGCCGGCTGCTAAGACGCGGCCATCTTGGCTGGTAGTGTTGGGGCAGAGGAATGTCAGGCGCGATGAAAATTCTGGCGGGCAATTCCAACCGGCCCCTGACGGAGGCGATCGCCGCCTATCTCGGGATGCCGCTGACCAAATGTCAGGTGCGCCGCTTCGCCGACATGGAAATATTCGTCGAAATCCAGGAAAACGTGCGCGGTCAGGACGCTTTCGTCGTCCAGTCCACCTCCGCCCCGACCAATGACCATCTGATGGAGGCGTTGATCATGATCGACGCCCTGCGCCGGGCCTCCGCCCGCCGCATCACGGCGGTCATGCCCTATTTCGGCTATGCCCGGCAGGACCGCAAGCCGGGGCCGCGCACGCCGATCTCGGCCAAGCTGGTCGCCAATCTCATCACCCGGGCCGGAGCCGACCGGGTGCTGACCGTCGATCTGCACGCCGGGCAGATCCAGGGCTTTTTCGACATTCCGACCGATAATCTTTTCGCCGCGCCGGTGCTGGTGCGCGACATCCAGAGCGCAAAAGCCCTGTCCAATGTCATGGTGGTGTCGCCCGACGTCGGCGGCGTGGTCCGCGCGCGCGCTTTCGCCAAGCGCATCAACGCCCCGCTCGCCATCGTCGACAAGCGCCGCGAGCGCGCCGGCGATTCGGAGGTCATGAACATCATCGGCGACGTGAAGGGCAAGAATTGCATCCTCGTCGACGACATCGTCGATTCCGGCGGCACTCTGTGCAATGCGGCCGACGCCTTGCTGCAAGCCGGCGCCACCGACGTGCGCGCCTATATTACCCACGGCGTGTTGTCGGGCGGCGCGGTGGCGCGCATTTCCTCCTCGCGCCTCAAGGAGCTGGTCGTCACCGACACCATCCAGCCGACCGAGGCGATGCGGGTGGCGGAGAATATCCGCGTGATTTCCATCGCGCCGCTGATCGGCGAAGCCATCGCGCGCACCGCCAAGGAAGAAAGCGTCTCCAGCCTGTTCAACTGAACCTGACAACATGAGATCGACGTCGCCATGAACATAGCAGCGAACATAGCCAACGACCTCAAATCCATTATCCGCACCATTCCCGACTATCCCAAGCCGGGCATCATGTTCCGCGACATCACCACTTTGCTCGGCGATGCGCGCGCCTTTCGCCGCGCCGTGGACGAACTGGTGCAGCCTTTTGCCGGGCGGAAGATCGACGCAGTGGCGGGCATGGAGGCGCGCGGCTTCATTCTCGGCGGCGCGGTGGCGCATCAGCTCTCCGTCGGCTTCATTCCGATCCGCAAAAAGGGCAAGCTGCCGCATAAGACGGTTTCGATCGGCTATAGCCTGGAATATGGCGTGGACGAGATGGAAATGCATCTGGATGCGATCAAGCCGGGCGAAAAAGTGCTGTTGGTCGATGATCTGATCGCCACCGGCGGCACCGCCGAAGGCGCGGTCAAGCTGTTGCGCAAGGTGGGCGCGGAGGTGGTCGCCGCCTGTTTCGTCATCGATCTGCCCGAACTCGGCGGCGCGCAGAAGATCCGCGACCTCGGGGTTCCCGTCCGGTCGCTGGTGGCCTTCGAAGGACATTAGGCTCGAGCCGGGGCTTTGCGCGTCATGGCCAAGAAGAGCAAACTCCAGCAGGGCGGGTTTGGCGAAGGCGCAGCGGCGAAGAAACGCGCGCCCAAAAAGGCGCTGGCTCCCTTGAAAAAACGCGCGCCAAAACCCGACGGGGTAAAGAAGGCTGTCGGCAAGAAGCGCAGCGCGACCCATCTCGCCCTTGCCCTGCCGCTCGCCAGGGCGCGGAAATTGGCCGGCGATCTCTATGAATCCGCTGGCCTTGCTCTGTGGGCCGAGGCGATCGAAAAGGCCCCGGAGCCCGAGCGCGCGACCCTGATTCAGCTTCAGGACGCGATTTGCGAGGCCGCCGACCTGCTCAAACTGGCCAAGGCGACCAATCCAAAACATTTGCATGTTTATCTGGTCGCCTGTTTCGACCGCGACGACCTGCCGATCACGCCGCCCAGCTTCGTTACCGCCGCAAGCGATGAGGAGGCGCTGAAAATCTGGCGCGCGGCGTTCAAAGGCACGTATGGACGCCGCAAGCCGAAGGCGCGGCTGGTTCCGGCGCTTGGTGAAACGCCGGGCCTGCTTGTTTAAAGGGGCGCATTGGCGTGGCGTGTCCCAAGGGTCTATATGACCAAAGGCCCGCCCCCGCCTCATCGAGACCATTGCATGCGCGATTCCGCCGCCCAACCGAAACCAGACACATGGGGCGCCAAGCTGCGGCCGATTCTGGTGCAACTCTGGCCCTATATCTGGCCCAGCCAGCGCCCCGACCTGCGCCGGCGCATCTATGGCGCCTTTGTCCTGCTGGTTTTCGCCAAGCTGGCGACCGTCGCCATGCCCTATTCCTTCAAATGGGCGACCGACGCGCTCACGCAAATCCGCGACGGCGCGAGTCCCGTATCGGCCTTGGCCGCGCCCGCTGCGCTCACCCTGCTCTATGGCTTCATGCGCGTGGTCATGGCGGGATTGACCCAGGGGCGCGACGCGCTGTTCGCCGCCGTGGCGATGAATGCGGTGCGCCGGCTGGCCTTGGATGTGTTCGTGCATCTGCACGCGCTGTCGATGCGCTTTCATCTCGAACGCAAGACCGGCGCCCTGACCCGCGTGCTGGAGCGCGGCCGCGACGCCATCGAGACGCTGACCCGCCTCACGGTGCTGAGCGCCTTCCCCACCGCGCTGGAATTCGCGCTGATCCTCGGCGTGATGTTTTTTCAGTTCGACTGGCGCTATGCGGCGATCACGGCGGCGACCATCGCGCTCTATCTGGTCTACACCACTTTTGCGACCAATTGGCGCATCGGCATCCGCCGCTCGATGAATGAAAGCGATTCCGACGCCAACGCCAAGGCCATCAACTCGCTGCTGAATTACGAGACGGTGAAATATTTCGGCGCCGAAAAACGCGAATCCGAGCGCTATGACCGTTCGATGGCTCGCTATGAAAAAAACAGCGAAAGAAGCTATGTTTCGCTGGCGGTGCTGAATTTCGGGCAGACCGTGATCTTCACCTTGGGCATGGTCTCGATCATGACCTTGTGCGTTTCGGGCATTCGCGACGGGCGCAATACCGTCGGCGATTTCGTCATGCTCAACGCCATGATGATCCAGCTTTACCAGCCGCTCAATTTCATGGGCATGATGTATCGCGAGATGAAGCAGGCGACGATCGACATCGGCATGATGTTCGAAATCCTGCATCAGCCCAACGAAATCGCCG
This sequence comes from uncultured Alphaproteobacteria bacterium, assembly GCA_963813955.1. Classification (GTDB taxonomy): domain Bacteria; phylum Pseudomonadota; class Alphaproteobacteria; order Rhizobiales; family Beijerinckiaceae; genus Rhodoblastus. The sequence continues at coordinate 25,128 of CAWFBN010000072.1, forward strand.
AGGCGCCTGACGCCCCCGCGCTGATCGTCACACAAGGCGCGCTGCGCTTCGAGAATGTGCATTTCGCCTATGACCCGAGGCGGCAAATCCTGCGCGGCCTCGATTTCGAGGTTCCGGGCGGCCGCACGCTCGCCATTGTCGGTCCCTCCGGCGCCGGTAAATCGACGATCTCGCGTCTCGTCTTCCGCTTTTTCGAGCCGCAGCAGGGCCGCATCACCATCGACGGCCAGGATATCACCAAGGTCTCGCTGGCCTCGTTGCGGGGCAAGCTCGGCATGGTGCCGCAGGACAATGTGCTGTTCAACGACACCGTTCGCTACAACATCCTCTATGGCCGCCCGGAGGCCAGCGAGGCCGAGATGCGGGCGGCGGCGGCGCAGGCGCAGATCGACCGCTTCATCGAAAGCGCCCCCGGCGGCTATGATGCGCAAGTCGGCGAGCGCGGCTTAAAACTGTCGGGCGGCGAGAAACAACGCGTCGCCATCGCCCGCACCCTGTTGAAGGCGCCGCCGATCCTGGTGCTCGACGAGGCGACCAGCGCCCTCGACACCGCGACCGAACGCGAGATTCAGGGGGCGCTCGAAGCCATGTCGCGCGGCCGCACCACCATCGTCATCGCCCATCGCCTTTCGACCGTGATCAACGCCGACGAAATTCTGGTGCTGGACAAGGGCCTTGTCGTCGAGCGCGGCAATCACGAAACCCTGCTGGAGAAAAACGGCGCCTATGCCGCGCTGTGGCGACGCCAGCAACGCGACGAACCGGGAGGCCTCTCGCCCCATGCAGGCGAGGACGCGCTTCTCGCCGATCTGGAGCAGGAAAAGCAGCACCGCGAACGCGAGGACGACATTTTGCGCGCATCGGAAATCTGAAAAGCAAACCGCCCTCGTCCTTCGAGACGCGCCTTTTAGGCATTCTTCGCCTGACCTGAACCAGGGTCGTCATTGCGAGCGAAGCGAAGCAATCCACCACAACCGCAAGCCATGGATTGCTTCGCTTCGCTCGCAATGACGGGGCCAAGCTCCTAATGCATTGTTTTAAAAAGATAAAACCTCATGGTGAGGAGGCTCCAAAGGAGCCGTCTCGAACCATGGGCAGCGAAAGGAGACTTTGTCATCAACCTGTCGCCGATCTTGACAGCATCAGCGCTCAGTTCTAGTCATTGAATATCCAGTATCCCGGAACGCGGTGAAATTCCGCGGCGGTCCCGCCGCTGTAATCGGGGACGTCGGAGACAAGGCGTGTCGCGGACAAGGCGACGAGCCAGCCACTGGTGGGGACCACCCCGCTGGGAAGGCGTCTGCGACGGACGATCCGAGAGCCAGAAGACCTGCTGGATCTGATTCACGAGGACGAGATCCGATGGAAAGGATTTCGGCAAGGCCTTGCGCCTGCCGACGTCCTTCATAGTGCATCGGAGAAGATCGTGAAGAAATCAACTACCCCCACCCCCGCCGAAGTCGCCAAAAAGCCCCGGCCAGACGTAATCGCCATCCGCAAGACCTGCGATGCGGAAGGCACGGGCCTGTCGCATTACGTCCTGATGGACAAGCAGGTGAAACGGTGAACGCGCATTCCCGCTCTCCGTTGGAGGGCTCCGAAAGGAGCCCTTTTCGCCCCTCCAGCCCTTCGACATCGCGCATCCCACCCACATCGCCGTGGTCGAACCGGACACCGCCTTCTGGGGGCTCGTGCAAAAGGATCGCCTCGCGGAATCGCTGGCGGGCGGGCCCTTGCGCGACATGCTGCGCGCCAAGGGCGCAGCATTCGCGCGAGAAATGGAGCTGCTGCGGTTCCACCTGAAGCCGTCGGCGGTCTATTTCAACCCGACCGAACGCTGCAACCTCAACTGCTCCTATTGCTACATTCCGGGCGACATGCGCCGCGCGCGGCAAGCAGATGGACACGCGTGAAGTTCTGGAGGCGCTGGAGCGGCTTCATCACTATTTTCGCGGCCACATGCCGGAGGATCGATTGCCGCAGGTGATCTTCCACGGCGCCGAACCTCTGCTGGCGCGGGAAGCCATCTTCGCGGGCATCGAAGCCTACGGCGACCGGTTTCGCTTCGGGGTTCAGACCAACGCCACGCTGCTCGACGAAGAGGCGGTGTCCTTCCTGACGTCGCGGGGCGTTGGCGTCGGCCTGTCCCTCGACGGGCCGGTCGCCGAAATCGCTGACCGCACGCGGCGAAAGTGGAGCGGCGTCGGCGTTTACGATCATGTTGTCCGGGCCATCGACATGCTCGAAGGCTATCCGGGCTATAATGTCATCTGCACCATGACATCGGAAAATCTGCCGCATCTGACCGAGATGGTGGCGTTTCTCCACGAGCGGAAAGCGCCCGCCTGCATGCTCAACGTCACCCGCTGCACGCTGCCGGGCGCCCGCGCGGTTCGCGGCGGCGACGCCGATGTGGCGACGGCCTATATCGCCGCGCTGGAGCGAACGCATGAGCTGTATCTGGAGACGGGACGCAAGCTGGTGGTCGCCAATTTCGCCAATATCCTGATCGCCATTCTGGCGCCGACGGCGCGACGGCTGATGTGCGATATTTCACCCTGCGGCGGCGGTCGAAGCTTTTTCGCCCTGGCGCCGGGCGGCGATCTGTTCCCGTGCAGCGAATTCATCGGCGTCCCCGCCTTCAACGGCGGCAATCTGTTTCGTCAGCCGATCGAGGAAATCATCGCCAGCGCGCCTTTTCAAAAGGTGATCGGCCGCAAGGTCGAGGACATCGCCGGTTGCGACACCTGCGTCATCCGGCATTTCTGCGGCTCCCCCTGTCCGGCGGAAGCGCATGAAATGAACGGCGGCATGACGCAGAAAGGCGCGTTCTGCGCATTTTACGAAGAACAGGTGCGCTACGCGCTGCGCCTGATCGCCGACGGGCGTCACGAAGACTTTCTGTGGGACGGCTGGGACGAGGGCGCCGAAACCGCGTGCAGCATCGGCGCGAACTGAGCCGTCGCCCGACATCTTCCGGCGCCAAACGGCGTCGGAAGTGCGCCTCATCAATAGGCCCGGCCGACGCAGAAATCGACCGTTTCAAGCAGCGCGCGGCGCCAGGGCGAATCGGGGAAAAGCTCCAGAGCGTCGCGGGCCATGGCGCCGTAATGGCGGGCGCGCTCGACCGTATCTTCAAGCGCGCGATGCTTTTTCATCGTCGCCAGCGCGGTTTCGAGATCGCCGTCAACGACGTCGCCCTTTTCCAGCACGCGCTTCCAGAAGGCGCGCTCGGCCTCATTGCCGCGACGGAAGGACAGCACCACCGGCAGGGTGATCTTGCCCTCGCGGAAATCGTCGCCGACATTCTTGCCGAGCTTTGCCGCCTGGCCGCCGTAATCGAGCGCGTCGTCGATCAGTTGGAAGGCGATGCCGAGATTCATGCCATAAGCGCGGCAGGCGGCGATTTCCGCTTTCGGCCGCTGGGCGACGGTCGGTCCGACTTCGGCGGCGGCGGCGAACAGCGCCGCGGTCTTGCCGCGAATCACCGCGAGATAGGCGTCTTCCGTCGTTTCGGTGTCTTTGGCGGCGGAAAGCTGCATGACCTCGCCTTCGGCGATCACCGTCGCGGCGACCGAAAGCACATCGAGGCAGGGCAGCGAGCCGACTTCCACCATCATGCGGAAGGCCTGGCCGAGCAGGAAATCGCCGACCAGCACGCTGGCCTCATTGCCCCATAATTTTCGCGCGGCCAGTTTGCCTCGGCGCAAATCGCTCTGGTCGACCACGTCGTCATGCAGCAGCGTCGCGGTGTGCATGAACTCGACCGCCGCCGCCAGCTTGACATGGCCGTCGCCCTTGTAGTCGGAGAGACCGGCGGCGGCCAGCACCAGCATGGGCCGCAGTCTTTTGCCGCCCGACGAGATCAGGTGGTTGGCGACTTCCGGAATCATGGCCACTTCGGAGCCGGTGCGGGACAGAATGGTCTGGTTGACCCGGTTCATATCCGCCGCGACCAGCGCGACAAGCGACTCCAGACCGGCGTCGCTGGCTTTTTCATCGAAAGGAATGACCAGACCCAATGCGAAAACCCTTCCAAAATTTTACGCGCGACCATAGTGCGGCTGGCGCAAAAGGGAAAGCCGGTTTTTCATGCCGCAACCGGCGGTCGCCGACGATTGTCAGGGCTTCGCCGCCCTTCTACAATGGCCGCTATGATCGAATTGCTGCGGACCAATGATATCGTTCTGATTTCCGCCATCGAAGCGCTGATGCGCGACGCAGGCGTGTTCCTTTTCGTCGCCGACCAGAACATGAGCGTGATGGAAGGCTCGGCGGGGTTTCTGCCGCGCCGCCTCTGCGTGGTGGAGGATCAGGCCGAAAGGGCGCGCTCCCTTCTGGTGGAGGCCGGCTTTGGCGACGAACTGCCTCAACTCTGACGATGATGCGACTGCGGCCGACCTCCTGTTCGATGGCCGGTTGATCCTGCATCAGCCGGCGAGCGGTCATCGCATCGGCACCGACGCGATCCTGCTGGCCGCCGCCGCGCCGCCGCTGGCGCGGGGCTTGATCGTCGATGTCGGCGCCGGGGCCGGCGCCGTCGGCCTCGCACTGGCCCAGATCAACCCGGGCGCCGAGGTCGTGCTGCTGGAAAAAAACCCGCGCGCGGCGGCGTTTGCCCGGCAGAATGTCGACGCCAATGGGCTGGCCGCGCGGATGCGGGTGGTCGAGGCCGATCTGTTCGACGTTTTTTCACGCAAGGCGCAGGGACTGGTCGAAGCGGCGGATCTCGTCGTCACCAACCCGCCTTTCCTGAACGCGGGCGAATCGCGGGCTTCGCCGGATTCCGACCGCGCCATGGCGCATGTGCTGGACGCGGGCGGCATCGAAAAATGGCTGCGCGCCAGTCTGGCCCTGCTGCGGCCCGGCGGGGTTTTCGTGCTGATTCACCGCGCCGACGCGCTCGACGCCCTGCTCGCCGCGCTGTCGGGTCGTCTTGGGGCGCTGGAAATCTTGCCGGTCTTCCCGAAACAGCACGAAAAGGCTGTCCGGGTGATCTTGCGCGGACGCAAGGGCGCCAAGACGCCGCTCGCTTTGCTGCCCGGACTGGTCCTGCACGGCGAGGGCGGCGGCTTTACGCCGCGAGCGGAAGAGTTGCACCGGCGCGGAGGCCGGCTTTTCGACGACTGAAAAGAAAAAACCGGCCTGCGGAGGCCGGTTTTCTCAAATGCCGCCGGGTTTCACCGGGCGCAGTAACGGACTCTCGCCCAGTGCCAGCCATAGCGCGAATGCACATGAACGCGCCGCCAGATGCAGCTGTGGAAGCCACGCTGGACGATTACAACCGGTCGCGCCCTGCGTATGACGATGGGAGCGTCATAATAGCCGTCGTCATAATAAGGGCCGTAGCCGCCAAAATAGGCACGCCCCAACCGCCGCCCCAGCCCCAGCCTGGACCCCAGCCGCCGCCCCAGCCACCGTTCCAACCGCCGCCGTTCCAGCCACCGCCACGCCAGCCGCCACCGCCCCAACCGCCGCCATGCCAGCCGCCACCGCCCCGGAAGCCGCCGCCACCGTGGAAGCCGCCGCCACCGCCGTGGAACGCCAATGCCGGCGATGCGAGCGTCAGCGCGACCGCCGCAGCGCACGCCGCCAGTTTCGCGCTTTTAAAAACTCCGGATGCAAGCGTCATCGCCATGGCTCCAATTGATCTTAACAAGGCTCATTTACGCCTTCGCTCCTGAACCTTAGCTGAACATCGCGACGGAGACGGCGCTTTTCAAGATTGTGGTAAAAAAGCGGACGGCTCCCTTTTCAGGAAGCCGTCCGGAAAGTCGTTCGGAAATTTGTCTCAGCAAAACTGGACGGTGCGCCAGCGAACGCCCCAGGAGGTGCGGACGGCGACGCGCCTCAAGGTGCAAGTGCCGTAGCCGTATCCATCGCCCCATCCATCGTCCCAACCAGAGCTGTAGTAGCCGCCGCCATAAGGCCAACCCGAAGCCGCCGCCAGACCGAGTCCCAGGCCCGCCGCGCCGAGGCCCCAGCCCACGCCCGGACCCCAACCGCCGCCCCAACCGCCACCCCAGCCGCCGCCGCGACCGGCCCAGCCGCCGCCACGCCAACCGCCGCCGCCAAAGCCGCCACCGTGGAATCCCCCGCCGTGGAACCCGCCGCCGCCAAAACCGCCGCCGTGGAAGGCCATCGCCTCCGGCGCAAGAGTCAGGCTCCCCGCCGCAACCATCGCCGCCACGGTTGCTGTCCTAAGAAATCCGGATGAAAACGCCATTGCGACTTCTCCATGTTATATCAATGGCTAAGCTCATCAGCTTGCGCACCATGTGGGGGCCGAACGCCAGCAACTGGCCTTCGTTCCAGACTGAGAAAGATTTAAGCAAGCTCCGGCTTGTCACTGGCGCATTGATCGGCGCTTCGGTTGACCGGCATTTTCCGGCGCTCTAGGTTGCCCGCCACAGCTCCGACCCGTGAATGGCCAAATGACTCAAAGCTTAGCGACCACCAAAAGCGCCGCCCTCGACCCGAAAAAGTCGTTTCAGGGCCTGATCTTGACCTTGCAGCAATTCTGGGCGCAGCAGGGCGCGGTGATCCTTCAGCCCTATGACATGGAAGTCGGCGCCGGCACCTTCCATCCCGCCACCACCTTGCGCTCGCTTGGCAAAAAGCCGTGGAAGGCCGCCTATGTGCAGCCATCGCGCCGGCCCAAGGATGGCCGCTATGGCGAAAATCCCAACCGTCTCCAGCATTATTACCAGTTTCAGGTGATCCTGAAGCCGAGCCCCGGCAACCTCCAGGACCTCTATCTGCAGTCGCTGGCCGCGATTGGCGTCGACGCCGCCCTGCATGACATCCGCTTCGTCGAGGACGACTGGGAGAGCCCGACGCTCGGCGCCTGGGGCCTTGGCTGGGAATGCTGGTGCGACGGCATGGAAGTGTCGCAATTTACTTATTTCCAGCAGGTCGCGGGCATTGAATGCGCCCCCGTCTCCGGCGAACTCACCTATGGCCTTGAGCGCCTCGCCATGTATGTGCAGGGCGTCGAGAATGTCTATGACCTGAACTTCAATGGCCTCGATGGCGCCGAGCGCATTTCCTACGGCGACGTTTTCTTGCAGGCCGAGCAGGAATATTCGCGCCACAATTTTGAAGCCGCCAACGTCACGACCCTGTTCCAGCACTTCAAAGACGCCGAGGCCGAATGCCAGGCGCTGCTGGCCTTTGGTGAACAGGGCGACGACCAGCATCACCAAATGGTGCTGCCGGCCTATGACCAGTGCATCAAGGCCAGCCACGCCTTCAACCTGCTCGACGCGCGCGGCGTCATTTCGGTGACCGAGCGCCAAAGCTACATTCTGCGCGTACGCGAACTCGCCAAGGCTTGCGGCGCGGCCTGGCTCAAGACCGAGGGCGGCGGCGCCTGACACGCGCCCTGCACCGCCTGCCCCTTCTCTGTTTTGAAAAGCGCGTAAATGTCCGATCTTCTGCTCGAACTCTTCTCCGAGGAAATCCCCGCCCGCATGCAGGCGCAGGCTGCGGCTGACCTCAAAAAGCTCGTCACCGACGCGCTGGTCGAGCGCGGCCTGACTTATGAGGCCGCGACCAGTTTTGCGACGCCGCGCCGTCTCGCCCTGAACATTGTCGGCCTGCCGACCCGCCAGCCCGATCAGCGCGAGGAAAAGAAAGGCCCGCGCGTCGGCGCGCCCGAGGCCGCCGTGCAGGGATTTTTGAAAAGCGCCGGCCTCGCCTCGCTCGATGCGGCGAAGATCGAGACGGACAAGAAGGGCGGACAATTCTATGTCGCGGTGATCGAGCGCAAGGGCGCGGCGACGCTCGACGTATTGGCGGAAATCCTGCCCAATATCCTAAAAACTTTTCCGTGGCCCAAGGCGATGCGCTGGGGCGTTGCTTCCGCCGAGCCGAGCGCCCTGCGCTGGGTGCGCCCGCTGCATTCCATTCTCGCCACCTTCGGGCCGGAGACCGAAGATCCCGAGATCGTGCCCTTCGAAGTGGGCGGCATTGCCGCTGGCAACGTCACTTACGGCCATCGCTTCATGGCGCCGGGGCCGATAAAAGTGCGGCGGTTCGACGATTACTTGCCGGCGCTGGAAAAAGCCAAGGTCGTGCTCGATCCGGCGCGGCGCCGCGACATCATCCTGCATGACTGCAAGGACCTCGCCTTCGCGCAGGGGCTTGAACTGGTCGAGGACGAGGGCCTGCTCAACGAAGTCGCCGGACTGGTCGAATGGCCGGTGGTGCTGATGGGCGAATTCGACGCCAGTTTTCTCGACATTCCCGGCGAGGTGATCCGCGCCACCATCCGCGCCAACCAGAAATGTTTTGTCTTGCGCGATCCGGCGACCGGGGCGCTCGCCAACAAGTTTCTGCTGGTGTCGAATATCGTCGCCAGCGACGGCGGCAAGGCGATTGCGGCGGGCAATGGCCGCGTGGTGCGGGCGCGGCTGTCGGATGCGCTCTATTTCTGGAAGACCGATCAGGCGCCGCTGCCCGATTACGCCGATCAGGGCAAGCCGCTCGACCAGCGCCTCGCCAAGCTGCGGGCGCTCAACATCGTGTTCCACCAGAAACTCGGCACGCAGGGCGAGCGGGTGGACCGCATCATCGCCCTGGCGCGCGAACTGGCGGCCAAGGTTGGCGCCGATCCGGATCAGGCCTCGCGCGCGGCCGAACTGGCCAAAGCGGATCTGGTCACCGAAGTCGTCGGCGAATTCCCCGAGACGCAAGGTCTGATGGGACGCCGCTATGCCGAGTTGCAGGGCGAGGACGCGGAAGTCGCCGCCGCCATCGAGGACCATTACAAGCCGCAAGGCCCGAGCGACCGTATCCCGAATGCGCCGGTGTCCATCGCTGTGGCGCTCGCCGACAAGCTGGATACGCTGGTCGGATTCTGGGCGATCGATGAAAAGCCGACCGGCAGCAAGGACCCGTTTGCGCTGCGCCGCGCGGCGCTGGGCGTGATCCGGATCATTCTGGAGAATGATATTGCGTTTACACCTTCAGACGATCGCTTCCAGCCATATCGCCAAGATATTCAGCGAGAACCAAAGGCGCGCCGCCCTTGGCATGATGGAAGACACATTGAGTTCGACAACGGCCAGCTTCGCTTCGAAAAAGACAGAAGATACATTCATCACCGAAGCGATGACGGCTCACCATAACATGGCGCGGGACCATGCCGGCGATCTGCTGGTGCAAAGCCGCGACCTTCTACACTTTCTGGCTGACCGTTTGAAAACCCATCTACGCGATCGCGGCGCCCGTCACGATCTGCTCGACGCGGTTTTCGCGCTCGGGGAGGATGACCTGGTGATGATCGTGTCGCGCATAAATGCTCTGGAAAAATTCCTGGCCACCGAGGATGGCGCGAGCCTGCTCGCCGGCTACAAGCGCGCGACCAACATCCTCAAGGCCGAAGAGAAGAAGGACGGCGCCGGCGCCTTTGAAAAACATCCGGAAGCCAATCTGCGCATCGAACCTCAGGAACACGCCCTCGCCGCGGCGCTCGACCGCGCCGAACGCGAGGTCGGCGAAAAGCTGAAGGTCGGAAGATTTCGACGGCGCCCTGCATGCGCTGGCGAAACTCCGCGCGCCGGTGGACGCCTTCTTCGACCATGTGACGGTCAATGCCGACAACGCCGACCTGCGCAAGAACCGCCTGCAATTGCTGGCGCAACTCCGCCGCGCCATGCATCTGGTCGCGGATTTTTCCAAGGTCGGCGGCGCGTAGGGCGAGCCTCGCTCTATTCCCTCTCCCGCAAGCGGGGAGAGGGTTAGGGTGAGGGGCCGAGTGATTAGCCACAGCTGTTGCGGAAATGGATTCTGGTTTTCGAGGACATCGTCGCCAAAGCCCTGCCCCTCACCACCTGCCCTCTCCCCGCAAGCGGGGCGAGGGGGCGCTCAGCCACAGGCTCTTGCGCGCCGCCCGTCCCATTCCGGGACGGCCCGGCCTTGCCCATCGGTAACCTGCTCTCAAGCTTAACAAGCGATAAACCATAAGCCGGTCCTTTTCGCTCTTGCGCGGACGCGGCTGTTGGTGGCGGCGCGTGTCGCTTCGTTCGGTTGCATGGAACAGCTTATGCGGGTGGTGCGGCGTCGAGCGCATATTTCTTGGGCGGCAAGAATGCCTGGGCGGCAAGCGTGATTGCGCCCTGGTGTCTGGCCGCTGGCGCTCTCGTCTCCTTCACCGCCGACGCCGGGCAGGAAGTTCCCTCGGGCGCCTCGCGCGCGCCCAAATCCACCATCGCCGCCGTCATGCCGAAAGACCTCGTGCCGTCGCCCCACGCCATGACATCGTCTTTCGGCGGCGCTTTCGGACGCGGCATGCTCCATGAAGCCCGCCTGATTCTCGGCGCGACCGAGCAAATCGCCGCCCTGCCCGACGAAGTCGAACCGCGCGCCGATTTGAAGAAAAACGCCAAAATTTTTCCCGAGATCGACCGCCGTCACAAGGGCGATCCACTGGTCGGCCTGCGGCCAACCATCGACGGCGCCCTGCGCCACGAAAGCGGCCAAAAAGGCCTCGCGCAGATGCGCGCCGATTTCCTCACTTTCGAGCAGGATGAAATCGGTCTCGCCTGGGGTTTCGCGCCAAATCTCGTCGCGCCAAGTCTCGGGCCAAGCTTCGAAAACGAGAGCGTGGCCCAGCCTTCCCGTGGCAGCCAAGGCGCCACGCCCCGCGTTCCCCGCGCCGTCGCGCTCGCCTCCAGCACGCCCTATGCCGCCGACCAGACGCCGGTTTTGGCCTCCGCCGTCTCGGCAAAAAGGAATGTGGAGACGGCCAATGTCACGTCAGTCCCGCGCGACAGAGAAAAGCGCGACTATCTGGCGCTGATCCCGCCCGAAAAACTGGACTCTGAAAAACTGTGCCTCGCGCAGGCCATTTATTTCGAGGCTCGGAGCGAACCGGAAGCGGGACGGGCCGCCGTCGCTCAAGTCATCCTCAACCGAATGACCTCCGGACATTATCCCTCGTCGATCTGCGGCGTGGTGTTCCAGAACCAGCAGAATTATCACGCCTGCCAGTTCTCCTTCACTTGCGAAGGCCGGGCGTTGCGCGTTCGGGACAACGAGAGCTGGGCGCAGGCGATGCGCGTCGCCGACGACGTGCTGGGCGGCAAAACCTGGGTCGCCGATGTCGGCGCCTCCACCCACTATCACGCTAATTACGTGCGTCCGCGCTGGGCGCGGTCACTGAAGAAAATGGACGTGATCGGAAAACATATCTTTTATCGGCTCAAATCCGGCTGAATTCGAGCCGATGTCGTCGCACGCAATCCCAATGACTTCGGCGCACAGGCGCCGAAGGGGATTGCCTCCGGCGTCACTCCGCCGGTTCGAGAGCTTCCGCCGGGGCGTGTTCCTTTTCCGCCGGGACGCGCTTTTCGACTTCAACCAGGCTCACCATCACGCCGGTTCCGAGACGATGCAGCGGGATCTTGCTGCCGTTCGCGAATTCGACGCCGTCATGGTGAAGGCCTTCTTCCAGACGCCGGAAGGTGACCTCTTCCATCGCCTGCACGCCAAAGGTCGCCTGCAGATCGCCCGGAAGATTTTCGAGCAGCAGACGGTTGCCATAGGTCATGCAAACCGCGGTGGTGCAATCGCCGGGCGCCGCCAGGCCGATTGATCCGCTCGGGAAGCGCGAGGTCACATAGACCTCGGACGCGCGGGCTGGACGTGACGCATACATTTCAAGAGAGTAGTCACACATTGCAGTACTCCATTGCCATGGCCTTGCCTCGCCTTTGGGCGGCTTCGCTCCACAGGGGCTCCTGCAAGAGCTGGAGAGCCATCCCGAACGTTTTTAACGTTTTTATCGGTCGGCTTGCCGGACGAGGCATTGGGTGGCAGCCGCCATTATTTGTTATTGCTAACAAACAAATGCGGCGAAGGTTGCACTGCTGATCGGGTCTTTCCGAGGCCAAAGCGAAGTTTTTGATCCGGCGCCAGCGCAGGGTCTCTTCGCTTTGGAGATTTTTTGGCGTTTTTTGGCGGCGACCTACATCACCACGACGCGGGCGCCCTTCGAGACCCGGCCGTAAAGATCGATCACATCCGCGTTATGCATGCGGATACAGCCGGAGGACGCCGCGTGGCCGATCGAGCTTGGCTCGTTGGTGCCGTGGATGCGGAAAAGCGTGTCCTTGTTGCCCTGGAAGAGATAGAGCGCGCGGGCGCCGAGCGGGTTGGAAAGGCTTCCGTCCATATGATCGGGCAATTCGGGGCGGCGCTCGATCATTTCGGGCGGCGGCGTCCATCCCGGCCAATAGGCCTTGCGGCCAACCATCGCCTCGCCCTTCCAGGCGAAACCCGCCTTGCCGACCGCGATCCCGTATTCCACCGCCTGGCCGTCGCCGAGCGAGTAATAGAGTTTGCGCTTCCCGGTGTTGATGGTCAGCGTCCCGGCCGGTTCGTGGGTGGGGTCAGCGACGATGTGCTGGGTTTGCTGCTTGAAATTGACAGAGCCGTCGAGATCGACCGGCGTCGAATAATTGGGGTCGGCGTCGGGGGGAAGCGCCGCGACAGCGGTTCCCGATCCGGCGGCGCGCGAAGCGGTTCGGCTTCGCGCTGGCCAAATCCAAACAAGGAATCGTGACGGCCGTAGACCGGACGGTCGATCCGGTAAAGCGAATTGCGGTCGGCCGGATCGACGGCGTTTTCGGGCGCGCGCGTCACCTTCTGCGGCGCTCGGCGCCGGTTTGGCCGGTTTTTCGCCCGGTTTAAGCTGTTTGGCGGGCGCCGGCTCCTGCGGCAGGAACCAGAAAAGCTGCGCCTGGGCCTGCGGCGCCGCGATCATCAGCGCTCCGGCGAGGGCCAAAGGCCGGAAATTTCTATTCAGCGACATGGCGTTGGCGTTCCTTGGCTCATGCAAAAGTCTTAAGCAATGCTATTTGCGAATTCCGCCTGCCTTTGTAAAGCCCTGTTCTTGCCAAAACTAAGATGGTTGTTGAGCGTTGCATAAAAGTGATCATGTCTTGAGAACGGCGCAGGCGCCGCCGGCGCGCTCGATTTTCCCGCACAGCGCATTGGCCGCCGCCCGGCTTTGCGACGGCACGCGAACCGCGAAAAAGCGCGCAAAGCCCCGCCCCGGCGCACGCCGACCGACCACCATCGGCTCGACATTGCCGATCAGCGCGGCAAATTGCCGGCGCGTCCGTCCGAAAGACGCCAGCGCCGCGCCCTTGTTGAAGGAGCCGGAGATCTGCACGCCCCAAGGCGCGGTCAAGGTCGATCCGGCGAACAGGCGCGGTTCATGCGCGTGGATCAGCGCCGCCGTCTGCAGGCAGTCGCCGCCTTTGACCAGATCCGCCTCCTGCTTCGCCGCCGCCGCGCCCTCGCGCCAGTCCTCGGCCACATGACGGGTGACGATTTCGACGTAATTCTGGGTTTCCCAGGGCAGGCCGCCCGTCCCCGCCAGCCAGTTCGCCACCCGCTGTCGGGCCGCCGTTATAGGCCGCAGCCGCCAGTCCGAGGTTGCCGAAGCGCTGACGCAACTCGGCCAGGAATTCCGCCGCCTTGGGGATGGCCTGTTCGGGGTCGAAAGGATCGTTCAACCCGCGCTCGCCCGCCGTGCCGGGCATGAACTGGGCGATTCCCTGCGCCCCGGCGCCGCTCACCACATTCGGGCGGAAGGAGCTTTCCTGCCAGATCAGCCGGGTCAGAAAGGCCGGCGGCAAGCCATGCTTCACGGCGGCGGCGTCGATCATGCGGCAAACCTGTCCGCGCAAGTCGCCGCCGGTTTCCGCCCGGACCGCGGAGGCGAACAGAAGCGGCAGCAGCGCAATCGCCACGGCGAAACAGCGCTCCATGCGGCGGCGCAAAGCGGATTTTGCAACATGAGATGTTGGATTTTCAGCGCAATAGAGCCAAATACTCGGTTTGCGGCGTTGTGTCGGCAAAAACCCTCCGGGATGCTCCCCGAGCGCCCCTTCAACAACATTCTGGCGGCAATTCATGGGCATAGTCCGTTTCGCATTGCGCTTCCCGCACACATTCTATGTGCTCGCCGCGCTGATCGTCTTTCTCGGCGGGATTGGCGATCAAGACCATGCCTGCCGATATTTTTCCAGAAATTAACATTCCGGTTGTGACTGTCATTTGGCAATACACCGGGCTCAGCACGCCGGAAATGGAGCAACGAGTCACCACTTACAGTCAATATGCCATCAGCTCAAACGTGAATGGCATCAAGAACATGGAGGCGCAAACCCTCGACGGCATTTCGGTGCAGAAGATCTTCTTCCAGCCCGACGTCAATGTCGACCTCGCCATTTCGCAGATCATCGCAGCGACCAATTTCATCCGTGTGGTCATGCCGCCCGGCATCCAGTCGCCGGTGGTGGTGCAGTTCAACGCCTCCAGCGTGCCGGTCCTGCAAATCAGCCTCAGCTCGGACACCATGAGCGAGCAGCAGCTTTACGATTACGGCATCTATCGCGTGCGCCAGGCCCTCGCCCCCGTGCCGGGCGTCACGCTGCCTACGCCGTCCGGCGGCAAATATCGCCAGATCATGGTCGACATCGATCCCGACAAGCTTTCGGCGAGGGGTCTGACGCCGCTAGACGTGGTCAACGCGGTCAATGCGCAAAATCTCACCGTGCCGTCGGGAAGCGCCAAGATGGGCGACTCGGCAATATGTCGTGCGCACCAACGCCACCCCGCCCAACATCGCCGGCCTGAACGACATTCCGGTCAAGAATGTGAACGGCGCCATGGTTTTCGTGCGCGACATCGGCCAGGTGCACGACGGCTGGCTGGTTCAGCAGAATATTGTGCGCGAGGATGGCAAGCGCTCGGTTCTGCTCAGCGTGATCAAGAATGGCAACGCCTCGACGCTGGCCGTGGTCAATGGCGTGCGCGAGGCGCTGAAGACCTTGCGCGCCGCCGCTCCGCCCGGCCTCAAGATCGGCGAATTGCTCGACCAGTCGGTGTTCGTGCGCGAGGCGGTTCAGGGCGTGGCGCGCGAAGGCCTGATCGCCGCCGGCCTCACCGCCCTGATGATCCTGCTGTTTCTCGGCTCGTGGCGCTCGACGCTGGTGGTGATGATCTCCATTCCGCTGTCGATCCTCGCCTCGCTCGTCTGCCTCAAGGCGATGGGTCACACCCTGAACACCATGACGCTCGGCGGTCTCGCGCTGGCGGTCGGCATTTTGGTCGACAATTCGACCGTCACCATCGAAAACACCCATCGCCTGCTGACCGAGGAGCACCAGCCCCTGCCGCTGGCGACCCTGCATGGCGCGGCGGGAATCGCCATCCCGACGCTGGTTTCGACCATCGCCATCTGCTGCGTCTTCACCTCGGTGGTCTTTCTCGACGGGCCGGCGAAATACCTGTTCACGCCGCTCGGTCTCGCCGTGGTCTTCGCCATGCTGGCCTCCTACATCCTGTCGCGCACGCTGACGCCGATCACCATCGGCATGCTGCTGCGCTACGAGACGCATGAAGCCGGGCCGCCCCGGGGCTTTTTCGGGCGCCTCAGCCATTCCTTCGAGACCGGGTTCGAAAATCTGCGCGTCAGCTATGTCGAGTTGCTGCAATCGGTTCTCGCGCGTCGCTTCGTCATTCCGGTGGTCTGCGTGGCGATTCTGGCTTTGGCCGGCGTCATGTATGTCTCGGTCGGACGCGATTTCTTTCCCAATATCGACAGCGGCCAGATTCAATTGCACGTGCGCGGCCCAGCCGGCTTGCGCATCGAGGCGACGGAGGCTCTGTTCCAGCAGGTCGAAGACAAGATCCGCGAAATCGTTCCGGAGGACGAGCGCGAACGCATCGTCGACAATATCGGCCTGCCGGCCCGCACCTATAATCTGGCTTTTGCCGACGGCTCGACCATTGGCGTCAACGACGGCGTCATCATCGTCGCGCTCAAGGACGGCCATGAGCCGACGTCGTCTTATGTCGACAAGCTCCGGCTGGCCTTGCGCAAGGATTTTCCGCAGGCGACCTTCTATTTCCAGGCCGCCGACATGGTGACGCAAATTCTCAATTTCGGCCTGCCCGCGCAGATCGACATTCGCGCCGTCGGCTATGACCGCGCCAATAATCTGCATGTCGCCCGCGAAATCCAGAAGCGCATCGCCGCCGAACCGGGCTTCGCCGACGCGCATTTACAGCAGGAAGTCGACGCGCCGGCCTTTTATGCGTCGATCGATCGTTTCCGCGCCGAGCAATTCGGGCTCTCGGCCAGCTCGATCGCCAACAATCTCAATGTCGCGTTGTCGTCCTCGGTAGCAGGTTTCTCCGAATTTCTGGACCGATCCCGCCAGCGGCATCCCTTATTTCTTCGCCGTGCAGACGCCTGAGCGCAATCTTTCCTCAATCAACGACCTGCGCAATATTCCCGTCTCGACTTCTCTGGCCGGCGTCAATGGCGCGCCAATTCCGGGGTTGCTGTCCAATGTCGCGACGCTGAAGCGCGACAGTCTTCCCACCAACGCCAACCAGAGCAATATCCAGCCGGTTTATGAAGTCTTCGCCAGCCTGCAGGGCATCGACCTCGGCGCGGCCTCCAAAGTCATCGACCGCGTGGTCGCCGACTGTCGCCGCAGCTCAAGCCGGGCAATCGCATCCAGGTGGTGGGGCAGATCCAGTCGATGCGCGATTCCTTCCGCAATCTCGGTCTCGGTCTGCTTTTCGCCGCCGTGCTTGTCTATTTTCTGATGGTGGTGAATTATCAGAATTTTGGCGATCCGCTGGTGGTTATCCTGGCGCTGCCGGCGACGTTTTGTGGCATTCTGACCATGCTGTTCATCACCAACACCAGCCTGTCGGTGCCCTCGCTGATGGGAGCGATCATGGCGATCGGCGTCGCCTCGGCCAATTCGATCCTGCTCGTGACCTTCGCGCGGGAAAGGCAGCTTGAGGGCGCGACCTCGTTTCAGGCGGCGGTCGAGGCCGGGCATACCCGTATCCGCCCGGTGCTGATGACGGCGGCGGCGATGATCGTCGGCATGATTCCCATGGCGATGGGCGGCGCCGGCGAAGAGCAGAACGCCGTGCTGGCGCGGGCGGTGATCGGCGGCCTGCTGTTCGCGACGCCGACGACGCTTTTGATCGTGCCTTATCTTTTCGCCGTCCTGCGTCGCGGCAATGACGGCAAGCCGGCGCATGGCGTGTTTGCAGAGGGTGAACTGGAATGAACGAGAACGCGCCCTTCCCAAAGCAAGGCGAGCCTGCTCCGCACGGTCCTGAACACAAGCACGAGCGTCACTTCGAATGCGGCTGGCGCCCGCCCGAGCCGCCCGCCAAGGATTGCGTCTTCGCCAAAGCCCGCGCGCGGCGGCGGCGCAATTTCGGCCTTGGTCTCGCGGTCCTGCTCGTGGTTGGCCTCGGCTGGGGCTTTTTCCAAAATCATTCCGCGCGACTGGCGGCGCAGGCGGCCAAGACCGACTATCGCGACATCACGCCGCTCGTCCATGTCGCGAGCGTGAAAGCCGCCCCGGCGACCGTCGACATCACCCTGCCCGGCGCGACGCTGGCCTATCAGGCGGCCGATATTTATGCCCGCGCCAATGGCTATGTCGAAAAGCGCCTCGTGGACATCGGCGATCATGTGAAGTCCGGCGACATTCTCGCCGTGCTGACCGCGCCGGAACTCGACCATCAGATCGCTCAGGCCGAGGCGGCGAAGGCGCAGGCCCAGGCCGACATGCGTCGCAACGAGGCCAACCGCCAATTGGCTCATGTGACCAACGAGCGCAGCGCGGTGTTGGTGCGGCAGGGCTGGGTGACGGCGCAGCAGGGCGACCAGGACCGGCTGTCTCTGGCGGCGCAGCAGGAGGCGCTGGGAGCGGCCAAGGCCAATGACGTGGTGCAGGACAACGCCATCAAGGTTTTACAACAGCAGCGGGATTATTTGACCGTTTCGGCGCCCTTCGACGGCGTCGTCACCCAGCGCGCGGTGGACACGGGCGCGCTGGTGCAGTCCGGCGCGACCCTGATGTTCAACCTCCAGCAGACGACGACGATCCGCGTTCAGGTTTATGTTCCGCAGGATCAGGCCTATGGGCTGGAGCCCGGCGTCGCGGTGGCTGTGAAGATTCCCGAATTGCCGGGCCGCGCCTTCCCCGGCAAGATCACCCGCATCGCCGAGGCCTTGCAGCAGGGCACGCGCACGCTGCTGGTGGAAGCCGACGTCCCCAATCCCGATGGCGCGCTCAAGGCCGGCGCCTATTGCCTGGTGGAGATGCATATTCCGCGTAAAACCGAGGCGACGATCATCCCCGCCGAGGCGCTGGTGTTCAATCGCGATGGACAGCAGGTCGTGGTGGTGGAGGACGACAAGGCGCATCTGCGCAAGATCGTGGTGACGCGCGATTTCGGCGCCAGCGTCGAGGCGGCGTCAGGCGTGGCGGCGGGCGACAAGGTGGTGCTCAACCCGCTGGTCGATCTCAGCCGACGGCCAGCAGGTGAAGATCGCGGAACCCGCGCCCGAGAAGAAGTAGCGGATCAACGTCCGGGCGGGAGACAAAACCGCCCGGCCCGCCCGAAATGCTGGCAATTCTGTTCGGCCTCGGGCTTGTGTCGCAAATCGCGCCGGCGCGGCCCAGATAGACACAGGGCCGTGGGTCGCTCGACTGATCCATTGGATGCGTCGACAGGAGCCGGCGAACCCAAGGCAAGCAGCAGCGACCAGCAGCGCCGCTTGCGGTGCGAGCGGGTCTTTCAAGACTCAGATGATGCCGGAACATTGCAGCCCCCAGAAAAGAGATTTGCTGGAGGATGTGTTAGCAGCGGCGCCCGCAAGGTTTCGATACCAAAGCGGCCCTTCCGGCATAAGGAAAATCAAAGCCTGAAAAGTCCCGTTTTGCTGCCCATGTTCGAGACGGCTCCTTCGGAGTCCTACCATGAGGTGTTATCTTTGTAAAACAATGAAGTAGCCCTCACCCTGAAGAGCGCCTAAAGGGCGCGTCTCGAAGGGCGAGGGCGGTCCACGGGTCTGTCAGCAGCTACCGGCGCCCCTTGGGACGCCGGGGTTTATCGGCAAACGCAGCGATCAGGCCGAGGCGAGATCGAAGCGGCCAAGGTTCATCACCTTGTTCCAGGCGGCCACGAAGTCCTGCACAAACGCTTCTCGCGAAATCGTCGGATGCATAGACTTCAGCGAGGGCCCGCAGTTCGGAATTCGATCCGAAAATGAGGTCCGCGCGGGTGGCGGTCCATTTGAGCTTCGCCGGTGGTGCGATCGCGTCCCTCGAACAGATTTTCCGATCCCGGCGCCGCTTTCCATACCGTGCCCATGTCGAGCAGGTTTACGAAGAAGTCATTGGTGAGCGTCTCCGGCCGTTTGGTGAAGACGCCGTGGCCGGTCTGACCGAAATTCGCATTGAGAACGCGCAGACCGCCAAGGAGAATCGTCATCTCCGGCGCGGTGAGCGTCAGCAATTGCGCCCGATCGACCAGCAACTCCTCCGGCGACAGGGTGTCGTCGGCCCGGACGTAGTTGCGGAAGCCATCGGCGACCGGTTCGAGCGGGGCGAAGGAATGCGCGTCGGTTTGCTCCTGCGTGGCGTCGGTGCGCCCCGGCGTGAAGGGGACCTCCACCTCATGCCCGGCATTCTTCGCCGCCTGCTCGACAGCGGCGCAACCGCCGAGGACGATGAGGTCGGCGAGCGACACCTTTTTACCGCCAGATTGAGCCCCGTTGAACTCCTTCTGGATCGCCTCCAGCTTTTGGAGCACTTGCGCCAGTTGGGCCGGCTGGTTGACCTCCCAATCCTTTTGCGGCGCGAGGCCGATGCGCGCGCCATTGGCCCCGCCGCGCTTGTCGGAGCCACGGAAAGTCGAAGCCGACGCCCAGGCGGTGGCGACCAGTTGGGGAATCGACAGTCCCGATGCGAGGATCTTGCCCTTGAGCGCGGCAATGTCCTCTGCGTCAATCAATGGGTGATCGACCGGCGGGACCGGGTCTTGCCACAGCAGCTGCTCGGCGGGAACCTCCGGGCCGAGGTAGCGCACGCGGGGGCCCATGTCGCGGTGAGTCAGCTTGAACCACGCCCGCGCAAAGGCGTCCGCGAACTGATCCGGGTTCTCGTGGAAGCGCCGCGAAATCTTTGCGTAAGCCGGGTCGAGCCGCAAGGCGAGGTCGGTGGTCAGCATGGAGGGCGCGTGATGCTTTGACGGATCATGCGCATCCGGGACCGTCCCGGCGCCGCCGCCGTTTTTGGGCGTCCATTGATGGGCGCCGGCCGGGCTCTTGGTCAGCTCCCATTCATAGCCGAACAGGTTGTCGAAGAAGTTGTTGCTCCAATGGGTCGGCGTCGTGGTCCACACCACTTCCAACCCGCTGCCGATCGCGTCGCCGCCCTTGCCGCTGCCAAAACTGCTGGTCCAGCCGAGGCCTTGCTCTTCAATGCCGGCCGCCTCGGGCGCAGCGCCGACCAGCGCCGCATCGCCGGCGCCGTGGGTCTTGCCGAAGGTATGCCCGCCGGCGATCAGCGCCACGGTTTCCTCGTCATCCATGGCCATGCGGGCGAAAGTCTCGCGGATATCCTTTGCCGCCGCGAGCGGGTCCGGGACGCCGTTCGGCCCTTCCGGATTGACATAGATCAAACCCATCTGCACGGCGGCCAGCGGGTTGGCGAGCTCGCGGTCGCCGCTGTAGCGCTTGTCGCCCAGCCAGCTGTCCTCGACGCCCCAGAAAACCTCGTCAGGCTCCCAGACATCGGCGCGGCCGCCGCCAAAGCCGAAGGTTTTGAAGCCCATCAACTCCAGCGCACAATTGCCGGCGAGGATCAGCAGGTCGGCCCAGGAAATCTTGTCGCCGTATTTCTTCTTGATCGGCCACAGCAGCCGGCGCGCCTTGTCGAGGTTGACGTTATCCGGCCAGGAGTTGAGCGGCGCGAAACGCTGCTGCCCGGATCCCGCGCCGCCGCGACCATCGCCGATGCGATAGGTGCCGGCGCTATGCCACGCCATCCGGATGAACAGCGGCCCGTAATGACCGTAATCGGCCGGCCACCACGCCTGTGAATCCGTCATCAGCGCGAAAAGGTCTTGCTTCAACGCCGCAAGGTCGAGTGTCTTGAAGGCCTCGGCGTAATTGAAATCCTTGCCCATGGGATCGGACAGGGAAGAGTTCTGACGCAGCCCCCTCAGGTTCAACTGGTTCGGCCACCAGTCCCGGTTGGTCGGGCCACTACTGGCGCCATGCATGACCGGGCATTTGCCGACGCTTGCGACTTTATCGTCCATGTCTCTCTCCGTTGCTGGAAAAGATAATTGGCTGGACTCTTCATATAATGCGCGCCGACCGCCTTGAAACCCCGCCGCGCCTTGACTGTTCGGCCTATTTGCCGACGCGATATTCGATGCGGCGGTTGCGGAAGCGGCCTTCGATCAAGTCATTGCTCGCGACCGGGTTGGCGCTGCCAAAGCCCTTGGCGACCAATGCGGCGGGGGCCACGCCGGCGTCGACGAGAGTTTTGCGGACGGCGTCGGCGCGGCGTTGCGACAGGGGGATATTCACCTCGTCGCTGCCGGTGTTATCGGTATAGCCGGCGATTTCAATCACCGTGTCCGCCGGAAGCATCTTGATCTGGTTCGCGGCGCCTTGCAGCAAAGCCAGCTCCTCGGATCCGATTTCGGCGCTTGCGGTCTGGAAATTCAAGATCGACAGGTTCAGGACGTCGATCAGATCGTCGGCGGAAAAGCCCGGCTTGAGCGAAGCCAGCGAGGTGGCGGCGGTCTTGTTGGCGGTGGTGACGACATCGCCAAAGTGATCGGACAGGGCGCCGATTTTCCAGTCGCTGCCGAACAGGCCTGACAGATATTTGTAAAGGTAGGAGCCTTCGAGGTCGTCGGCGAGACCGCCGAGATGAATCGACGCGCCGCTGAACAGGGCTTGCAGGCCCGGGACTTTCAGGTTTTCCAGGGCGTCGTGAAGCTTGTCCAGCCAAGGGCGCCGAAGCGCGATGGTCATCGACGGCGATGTCGCCCTTGATGGCGTCGGCGCCATACACGGCCTTGAGTTCGTTGATAATCGACTGGCGCGTCGCTTCATCACGCACCACGCCGGAATAATGGATAATTCCATTTTCGTTGCTGATCGAGAAGGTCGCAAGCGCCGGGACAGGCGACGGAGCCGGAGCGGCTTCGGGCGCGGCTATGGGCGCAGCAGCCACCGGCGCAGGCGCGGCCACGGGCGCAGGCGCCGCTACAGGCGCAGACTCCGCGGGCGCGGGCTTGGGGCGCAGGCGCGGGTTCGGGCGCAGCCTCCGTCATATGGGCGGGCGCGGGCGGCGTGACGCTGTGCGGGGGCGGCTGCGGTCAGCGGCGCCGGCGCTTGCGCCGTCCGGATCGACGGCTTGGGGCCAGAGAATAAAATGGTCAGCAGCCAGGCGAGGAGCGCGAGCGCCAGCACGGCGGCCATCGACCAGAACCAGCCGAGGCTCTCGGGCTGCTTGCCATGATCGTCATGATGAACGACGTCGGACCTCGCCGCCGGCATCGAAAGAAAGCCGGTGATCTCGGGCGGCAGGTTGGCCGGGATCACGCCGCCGGGGGTCAACGCGCCGATCAATTTCGGCAGCAAAAAACCCGTCGCCGTGGACACGAGTGAATCGCCGAGCCCGAGCCTATGCGCGACGCCGCTGAGGACCGTGGAGCCGAAAAGCGTTTCAATCTGGCTGTCCGCCAGCGGCTGGGCATTCGGATTTCCGACCCAGGACATGAGTTCGGTTCCGAGCCCGGCCGATTTCACCCGCTTCACAAAGCCGCTAAAACCGCCGGGCCCATCGACCATCAAGGTCAATATTTCGCGGACCAACCCAGTCGCACTCGATCCCAGGCCGAATTTGGCTGCGACTTCGGAAATGACTTGATCCAAAAGCGCCATGATGTTCTCCAATGCGAAACCGGATGCGAAACCCGAGCCTCGTTTTTTAAAACATCGCCAACCCTGCCGAAACCGCCGATCAAGGCGCCCCCCTCATCAATCTGTCTTAGTGTCCGCGCTCAATTCATCGTCGGGATGACAAAACTCGCGCCGTCCTTGACGCCCGACGGCCAGCGCGACGTCACGGTCTTGGTCTTGGTATAAAACCGCACCGCGTCGGCGCCATGCTGGTTGAGATCGCCGAAGCCCGAGCGTTTCCAGCCGCCAAACGTGTAATAGGCGATCGGCACGGGGATCGGCACATTCACCCCGACCATGCCGACATTGACGCGCGAGGCGAAGTCGCGGGCGGCGTCGCCGTCGCGGGTGAAAATGGCGACGCCATTGCCATATTCATGGTCATTGGTCATCTTCAACGCCGATTCATAATTCGCGGCGCGGACAACCGAGAGCACCGGCCCAAAGATTTCTTCCTTGTAGATGCGCATGTCGGTGGTGACGTTATCGAACAGGCAGCCGCCCATGTAGAAGCCGTTTTCATAGCCCTGCATTTTAAAACCGCGTCCATCGACCAGCAGATCGGCGCCTTCCTTGACGCCAATGTCGATATAGGACTTCACCTTGTCGAGATGGGCGCGCGTCACCATCGGGCCGTAATCAGCGGCCAGATCGGTCGAAGGCCCGATTTTCAGCGCTTCCACGCGAGGAACGAGGCGGCGGATCAATTCGTCGGCGGTGGCTTTGCCGACCGGCACCGCGACGGAAATCGCCATGCATCTTTCGCCGGCCGAGCCATAGCCAGCGCCGATCAGCGCGTCCACGGTCTGGTCCATGTCGGCGTCGGGCATGATGACCATGTGATTCTTGGCGCCGCCAAAGGCCTGCACCCTCTTCCCATGCGCCGTGCCTCGCGCGTAAATATATTCGCCGATGGCGGTGGAGCCGACGAAGCCGATGGCCTTGATGTCCGGGTCGTCGAGAATGGCGTCGACCGCCACCTTGTCGCCGTTGACGACATTGAGAATGCCGGCGGGCAGGCCAGCCTCGATCATCAATTCCGCCAGCCGCAGCGGCACGCCCACATCGCGCTCGGAGGGTTTCAGGATGAAGGCGTTGCCGCAGGCGATGGCCGGCGCGAATTTCCACATCGGGATCATCGCCGGAAAATTGAACGGCGTGATGCCGGCGACGACGCCGAGCGGCTGGCGCATCGAGTAAATGTCGATGCCCGGCCCGGCGCTGTCGGTATATTCGCCCTTGAGCAGATGCGCCACGCCGATGCAGAATTCCACCACTTCGAGGCCGCGCTGAATGTCGCCCTTGGCGTCGGGAATGGTCTTGCCATGCTCGCGCGCCAAAAGCTCGGCCAGCGCATTCATGTCGCGGTTGAGCAATTCGACGAATTTCATCATCACGCGGCCGCGGCGCTGCGGGTTGGTCGCCGCCCAGGCGGGCTGCGCCGCCAACGCATTCTCCACCGCGCCGCGCACCTCCGCCACTGATGCCAGCGGCACGCGCGAAATCACGTCGCCGGTCATCGGCTCATAGGCGTCGACGAAACGGCCGGACGTCCCCTTGACGTGTTTCCCGCCGATGAAATGGGTCAGTTCAGTCGCCATGGTTTCCATCCCTTGTCTTTTTTGATTTCTGTCGCGCCATTTGTGACCGAGCGCCCGGCGTCCTTCAACGGCCAAATTCGCCAAACTATTGTGTGAAAATATGCGAAAGCCCGCAAACCATATTCCCGCGATCTTGCCAACGGCTCCCGCGCTTGGCATAAGAAGCGCCCGTGCGGGTGTAGCTCAATGGTAGAGCAGCAGCCTTCCAAGCTGAATACGAGGGTTCGATTCCCTTCACCCGCTCCAATTTTTCCCAAAATGACTTAGCCGGGGGCGCCACTGCTTGCGGAGCGTTTCGCGCACCCGATCTGCATCCTCGGGTGTATCGACCGCGATCGAATGTGCTGACAGCGGCGTCATTCGCACGTCATAGCCGAGTTCCAGAAATCTCAGGATTTCGATGTCCTCGATTGCCTCCAGCGGCGTCTTTGTCGGCGCGTTGGCGAAGGCGCGCAAGGGGACGGGGGGAAGGCGTAGATGCAGATCTGACGCCAAGCCTTGACCAAGCCCAGGCCTTTGGTGGTCGGGACCGCGCCCCGCGACATGTAGAGCAGGCGGCCATCCGGCCGCATCACCACTTTCGGAATGGTGGGGCTGCGGAATTGCTCTTCCGACTCGATTTCGGCGAAGCCGTTCAGCACGTCGCCGGGATGCGCGGCGGCGACACCACAGATCACACCGATATCGTCCGGATTGAACAGGGGCTCGTCGCCCTGAACATTGATATAGAGATCGGCATCGATCGTCGCCGCGACTTCCGCAACCCGATCGGTGCCCGTCAGGCAATTAGGCGACGTCATCAGACTATTGATGCCCAGCGCCTGACAATGGGACTGCACGCGTTCGTCGTCGGTCGCGACATAGATCAGATCCTTGGCGAAGCCCAGCGCGCAACGCTCGAACGTGCGCTGGATCATGCTCTTGCCGCACAGATCGATCAGAGGCTTGCCGGGAAGCCGGCTCGATTGATAGCGTGCGGGAATGACGATGATCGAACGCAAATCGAGCTCTTTCACAGATCGGGAGAGTAAACCGACATTTGCGGAACATGGTAGCGGGATGGCGTAATGGCGACCAGTGGCAGAGCTTTCGCGGACCGACGATAGGCGTCAAAAATAGAGTCCATTTCATGGCTGCGAGGATCGTCACCGAAATAGCCATCGAAGCCGGCCAGAAGAATGCGCCGTGCTCCAGCGGCCGTCGCGAGCGCGAGCGCGTAAGCAGCGACGAGCGGCGCCGGCACGACGGCATGATCCGGCGCTGTTTCAAACACCCCCTCCTCCACGGTCAAGCCGTAGTCGAGCATCTTCACATCCGCGAAACTGGCGCGCACCGAGGCGTCAAGCCTCGCCACAGGCACAAAGATCGGGACCCGGCTGCCACGATAATGCGACGCATCCATCAACAGTCGGACCGGATGGCAGGCGGCGCGCGCGGTCAGCAATTCGTCCGGCAGGACCTTGGTCAAATTCAGACCGATCACGACGGGGTTTGTCCGCTTCACATAAGCGGCGACGCCGTCCTTGTGGCGCTCGGCCTCCGGACTTCCGGTAACCAGCAAGACATCGCGCCCCTTCGCCCAGTCCGTGATATTGAAGCCGCCAAAGCTTTCGCCCATGAAAATGTTGCGCGAAGCATCCAGGAATGACCGCCGGTAGCTGTCCCTGCCGTTTGTCCTCAGAAATTCAATGGCGCCAAGAATTTCTTCCTGTCCATAGCGCGAATCACTCATCATCTCCTGAATATAGGTCGGATGGATGCCATAGCTGCCGGACAGATAGTAATAAGGGTTTGGCCCCCATCCGAACTCGCGTTGCATCGGGACGAAATGCTTGTTAAGAATATCCAGCAATGGCGTGATATTATACTTGCCAAGGCTGAGCCGGTTCATTTCAATAAGAAGGTATTCGGTGCGAACGTTTCCGGGGCCGCGGCCCATGCCGAGAACTGTTCCGTCGATCCAGGTCGCTCCGCAACGCATGGCTTCGACGCTGTTCGCCAACGCCCGCCCCATATTGTCATGAGTGTGGATGCCGATCGGACCGTTCCAGTGCGCCTTCAGGCTGCGAATGATGTTGCTCACGTCTGACGGATCGAGGCCCCCCAGGCTGTCGGCGAAATACAGCGTCTCGATCGGCAATTCCGAGGCGACGCGCGATAATTCCACGATCTCTTCCGCGCTTCGCTCGCCGATCTGCATCAGGTTGAGGCCGACCAGATAGCCGAGTTCGGCCAAGGCGTGTATCGCAGGCTGAAGTTTTGAGATCTCTCGAAAATGGGCCGCTATGCGGACCAATTGCACAGGCGATTCGCAGCGGGGGCGGAACAGCTTGTGGACAGCGGCAACCGGACCATCGTTGTAACCGGTCAAATCGCTGGCATTGACCATTACCGCAACGCCGAGTTGCGATGGAATGTCAAAGCTGCGGATATAATCATCCGTCGTAAAAGCGCAGGGTCCCATGAAGGTGTCGCCAGCGAAGAACCGGAAGCCAAGTTCGACGTAATCGACGCCCGTCTCCGCCATCACCGAAATGTATTTTTGCACGAGAACGCGCTCAAAGGCCCACTGATTGTAGTAACCTCCATCGCGAAAGGTGCAATCGATGATGGTGTGCATGAACTATGAGCCCTTTTGGTTTTGGCGCGCGTCGCCGGGAACAGCGAACGCGCGATAGGCGTCGGCAAGTTGCCCAATATTTTCGATGACTGGAAAGCCGTCGCGGGTTGCTCGCTCAAGCATGACCGATCGGACCGTCGAATAGGGAGCCATGAACACAAAGTCGCAACCGGTCGCCTGTGCGGCTTCGAGGTCGGCGAGGGCGTCGCCGACGAACAACATGCGTGCATCCGGGTTGCCACCGGCTGACATGAAGGCCGACTTGACGCGGTGGATGGAGTCAATTTTGCTCGGCGGCGAGCCATAGATTTCATCGAAAAATGCGGCGAGGCTCCGCCGTTGGAAGACGCTGCGGAGTTCGGCTTCGTCGCTGCCTGACGCTACGTAGAGTTTGGAGTGTCGCGAGAGAACGGACAAGGCGGAGCGGAGTTTTGGCGTCTCGGGAACAGCGAGATAGCCGGCGGCGCAGAGGCGCCCGAAGTCGTCCAGGAGCTTCTCAAGGCTCACCTCAGGCGGTTCGCCAAACCGCCCGCCCAGCATTTCGGCGAACAATCTATATCGCGACGTCCCAAAGGATTTCGACTGCCAAATTGATCCGGCGGCGACAAGCTCAGGGGCGAAGCTGTTTAGCTCAAGCGTCTGACGAAAAGCGTCGATCTTGAGCCCATTCGAATCCAGCAAAACACCGTCGCAATCGAATACGACCACCTCGTGATCCAGACGCCAAGGCGTTTCCATTCCGTTCATCGCCGCGTTGCCCGCCTCACATGTATCGGAGCGATCATGTATCGGGAGCGATCACGCGACACTGCAGCGCCCTCATTTCCCACGCATTCTTTATAGAGCTTCGCTTGGAATGAGCGCAACGACTGCCGCGTGGGGTCTTTGCCGACGCCGACCATCCGCCGTCGCTTCATCGTGCGATGACGGTAGGTGCGCGCTGGCCGCGATGAGGCGTGACGGCGGAATAATTGTCAATTATTCGCCGTTAACTCGTCTATGACAGACGAAACAGTCTTGGACTCCAGCAACTTGTCAACAAACACATTTTTCCACTTATCACGAAAATCGCTCCGCCGACCGGATTCCTCGATTATTCGATCCATGAATTCAAAAAAACGTTCACGCTCTCGAGCCTGCAGCCCAATAGTTGTCTGCCGAATTTCTTCGCGAGGAATATTACGCGCGACAACCTCTCTCACAGCAGTTTCGATCACTCTCGGATCTGGCTCGACGGTCATACAATACCTATTATCAAAAAATAAATCACGTCCACCGCAATTAAGCGTGGACACTACTGGAATTCCACACAGTAAATACTCAATGCTCGCATGCATGGCGCCTTCAGCGGCAGACAGACAAAGGCCGCACTCTGCTTTATTTATTTCGTCATACACAATTTCTCTCGGTAGACGGCGTAAATTGTCAAGCTCATGATTTCTGAAACGTCCATTTGGCAACACGTTCCTCAATCTAGCGTAATATTCCGCCTGATGCTCCCCGAAGCCATAGTAGACGAACGCCACATTTCCTATATCTCTGGCTAATTCGTGACGTTTCCACTCGCGCAATTGTGCCACATAAATTGCATCATATGTTTTTGGCAATTTTTGATTTGATAAATATTAGAATCAACGAAGGTATTATGATTAGCGAAAAAGGCATCGCCCCCGGCTTCATTTATTTTATTTGCTTCTGCCTGGGTATTTCCCAATATTATAAGTCTGTGCTCCGGATATTTATCGCGGTATTCCCGGCACATCCTTACCTGACTCTGCGCCGAGTAATCGCTCTCGGCGCTCCATGCAACAAGAAACATCGCAATCGCGGGAACACCCGCCAGCGCCGGCCCGACACCTTTTATGAAGGACTTCAGGCCCCTCGATTTGTTGAGAGTAAAATATCAAAGGGTCTCTGTACAACAATCGACCGGCGAAGCGCGTTTCAGCCATTTTGTATCCTGTTGTGATTTATGCAGCTGATATCTGGCTCAGGCAAAGGTCGACTAAACTTGGGACATCTATCGCATAGCTCAAGCGCGAGCCGTCATCCCATCCCCACGCGTATTTGCGCATAGCTTCGTCTGTCGCCACAGGCTGGGACCAATCCGGGTTTGACAATACTGCGCGCGATTCCGTGATATCGTTGAACCAGCTGTAGTGCTTCAACATCGCCGCCGAACCGAAAACGACGCCTGGAATTCCGAGGATCTGAGGGATAAGGGCGGCAGTCCCGATTGGGGCGGCAAAAAAATCCAGTTGCTTGTATGCGCCGGCCTTTTCACGGAAGGTCTTACCATGCATGAATTTGACCGAGACATTCGAGAGCTTCGCGCAAACCTGCTCGACAAGCTGCCTTTCCACTTGCTTGATGTCGCCAAATTTGTCCTCGATTCGATCCTCAAATCCAGTCATGCCATTGACAACAAGCAGGATGTTGCCGTGGCGTTCGGAAAGGCGCGAGAGCAAGGTTGAAATAAAAATGTCTTGATTTGTAAAAATTCGCTTTTCGAGTTCAAGGCTCACAAGTATTTTGAAGCAGGCATTTTCATTCTCCGTGAAGTGCGCCGGCTCGTTTGCGGCGAGAGACCTGACCAGTTGCCGCATTTCCCGATTAATTTCATTTTCGGCTTCGCCATCCCCAGCCAGGCATTCAATCAGGTTTGTATGCAGGGATATGTTCTTGCGCCATTGATCGGGACCTTCAATTGCCAGGGGCGGCTCCAAAAAGGGCATCACATCTTCATGCCTGAAGACATTGCCATGGTTACGATTGGCAATCTTGGCTCGAAACGACGCGCCGTATCGCTTTGCAATATATAAGATTTGCGCAATCCGCTTCGCGGCGTCGAAACCCCTGTCAACCCAGAGTGCGATCACGGAAGCCTTGCCGATTTCGGCGCCATGGCCGGCCGTCACGGCGTCCCGAAAGAGCTTAAGCGCCGGAAACTCCTTGTCTCCATTCATTCGCGTTGACAGTCGTTGCTTCAGATCCCCGACGTAAAGGTTCAGATAGGCGTTATCCGCAGCGTCCACATGTATGGAAATGATAGAGTTCTGCGTGTCGGCCATGAAGCAAAGAAACTCCCACAGGCCGGGATCATTCCTATAAAAAATTGTGGGTTTGAAAGCAGCAATGTCCTCGCGGAGCGCGCTCGACACATCGCCAAAAACACCATTTGCAATTGCTTTGTCGATAAGGCTTTGCATTGATCGCCAAGTCGCCTGATCATTGTCGCCGCCCGCAAGACATAGTAATGTGGAGTGGTATTTAAATGACTTGTGAAAACTCACTGCCTGTCACACCCTTTTCGCAACCGCGCTCCAACTTTGTTGGGCTTCTGGTAGATCGGCATCAGGCCAACCAGTCGCCGGACGCGCCTGACGTTTAGCGAAAAGCCTCCGTTTCGTAAATGTGGCCATCTGACGCTGCAGAACGGCGTCACCGCGGGCGGCGTCTGGAGCGCCGAGACCGGGTTGAGCGCCGGTCCCGTTTGGATTGCAAAGCCGCCTACCCTTGCTGTTTGCGCTAAAGCTAAATAAAACAACCCAGAATACCCGGGTTTGGACAATTGCGATGCTTGGCGTTCCTCGGAATTGGTCATTGCGTGTCGTAGCCGATAACAGGCAGGCTGATTTCATGGTTTCGCGTAAGGAAAATCCGTTTCTCACCTGCATTGTATGCGCTTTCAACGAAGGCGCCGCACTTGGCGTTAGCCTGCAATCACTGATAAATCAATCATTTACCGACTTTGAAGTCCTGATCATCGATGATGGCGCCGATGAGGCGACCCGATCCGCCATTGCGCAATTCGACGATTCGAGAATTACGGTGATTCGTCAGGCCAACGACGGGCTTTCGGGGGCTCGCAATCGCGGCATTCGCTTAGCGAAGGGCGATTATATTTGCTTCCTGGATAGCGATGATTGCCGGCCGGTCTGGTCGTTCCAGTCGGCTGTAGAATTATTGTCGGCGCATCGCCCCGACGCGCATTTCAGCGCCGGCGCGTTGTCCGAAACGCGAGGCGAAATATTGCCCTTCTACGACAGCGGCGTGATCGCAAAAATTCTCAAACTGGCCGACAGCGCATTTATTTCGTCACACGACCCGGAATTCAAGTCTCTTCTGCCCTTATTCATGCTCCTTGAGCCTCAGGCCGCCAATAAATTTGTTTCCAGGGATTTGATTAAGCGGCTCGGTCTGGTTTTTCCGAACGGGCTTTTTTTCGAGGATATGGTGTTTCACTCCGCGCTGGTGGCCGGAGCGCGGTCTTTTACGATTTCGAGCGATGTGGCTTTCACCTATTTCCGTCGTTATGGGCGACCGCAAATCACCTCAACGGCCTCGGATATGCGGCTCGATGCGATTTCTGTGGCGAAGATGTCACTGGAGAATTTCGTCGAAAGCCCACGCTTCTCCAATGTCCTGTTGCGCGGCTCCCTGATGGTTTCGTTATTTCGATTGTTACGATGGTGCGAAGAGTGCACGTCGCACATGCATCGCTTTCAGTTTCATGAAGCCTTGCTTTATTTGGTTTCCGCAATTGACCCACGCTATTTTGAATCTCTTCTCCTATACAATAATGAAGGGTTACCCCACACCGATATCATTATTTATATTTCTCGCTTGACGCAGGAGCGCGCCGCTCGGCTTGAGATGAAAGCGAACCTGTAACACGAGAGAGGGTATTTGAAATGTTTCATCATTCCTATGAGTTTGTGCCTTCCTGTTATAGCGACTGTGTCGCGATTGATTTTACGGTGGATGACGTCAATATTCCTCTGCATATCTCGTTACGCCCGGCCAAAAACGAAGTTGTCATCAACTCCCTCTCCGATGGAGTTTGGGCGGCGGAGCGCATTCAGTCTTATGATTACAGCTCATCTGGCAGGCATATTGTCGATATCCAGGCGGCAAGCGACGTTGTAAATATTACTATTGATGGCGACGCTATATTCTCGGACGAGCCCGTCATTGGCGTCGGCCATCACGCCAGTGTTGTCACACTGTTACCGAGATTGGACTTGGAATCGATTGCGATACCCGAAATGGTCCATCATTCCTATGAGTTTGTACCTTCCCGTTATTCCGGTTGGGTCACAATTGATTTTGCGGTGGATGACGTCAATATTCCTCTTCATATTTCGTTAAGAACCACAAAAAACGAAGTTGTTGTCAACTCCCTTGCAGATGGCGTCTGGGCCACGGAGCGCGTTCAATCCTATGCTTACAGCTTATCTGGCAGGCATATTGTCGATATCCAGGCCGGGAGCGATATTGTCAATATTACTATCGACGGCAATGCCATCTTCTTGAATGAGCCCGTCATTGGCGTGACGGATCGCGCCAATGTTGTCACTGTGCTAACGAGACTAGAGCAACAGTCGGGCGAGCCTCAGGCCATTCGCGTGGCGGGCAAGGACTTCAAATTGAAGCTTCTCGATCAGAGCAGCCGTGACTATATACGAGATGTCTTCGTTCCGTTTCTTTCGACCCGATCTTTGGTCCAGGACGGCTTGATCCTTGATCTTACCGAAACCAGAGGGGTCGTCTCCGCAATTTTGCAGGAAATATTTCCGGGCTCTCAGGTCGTCGCCATCTGCCAAAGCCTCGAAACTGAACGCGAAGCAAACTGCCGCGCGATTTCCCTTGCAGAGTTGCTGGCTGCGCTTGGCGCACAAGAACCGCAAATCAACTCGGTCAATGAATCAGCGGAATTAGCTCAATTAGTAAAGACTTATTTGAATGATGGTCGCCTAACCGCCATTTTTTCTCGCGATCTCTTTTCCAGCGACGACGGCGGCCCATTCAACTTGCTTGCGCCTTATATGATGAATGAATCGGTGGCGATTTGTGCGTCTGAAACCAATTTGGCCCAAACAATGAGAGCCCAGGTTCTGCGCGATCATGAGCGCGATTTGCTGATAAAATTTGCGAATTCTCCCTGGGCTTGGCGCAAAGACAGATATGGCGACGCCAACAAGCGCGCGGACAGGCTCGATATCGGCGTCGCGATGTATAATATGGGACAGTATATCGTCCAATGCCTGCAAAGTCTGCTAACTGAATCGCGAGACGACATCGGTGTCATTCTGGTCGACGATGGTTCTACCGACGATTCATTGGCTATCGTCGCAAAAGAATTCGGTCATCATCCGAGGCTGAAAATCCTGTCGAAATTAAACGGGGGATGCGCCTCGGCACGAAACTTTGCCCGACTTCATTCCGACGCTCGTTATTTGACCTTTGTCGATGCGGATGATTTTGTCGATCCCGAAATGTTTCCCAACCTGCTTGATCTGGCCCGTGTCAGCGGCAGCGAAATCGTTCAGGGCGGTTTCGTGTTCCATGATTCGGAAACGGGCGCGTCGACGCCGAGCTACGAGGTGGAACAATTCGAAAACTGGGCGCGGATTCCCTTCAAGGATGCGACCTGTTTCCGTGTTCATTCAGCGCAACTCATCGCTGGCCAACCGACGATTTGGCGTCGTGTCTACCGTCGTGACTTCCTTGATAATAAGAACATATGGTTCCCGGAGCATATTCGAGCGTTCGATGACATGATCTTCCATTTAACGTCCATCTATCTCGCACGAGATGTTATTACGCTCGACGGTTTTAACTACTCTTATCGTCAACATCCGGCGCAAGATATCAAGCAGGGCGACGAACGGCATTTCTACGAACTCGAAATGTACCGCATGCTGGCGAAACGCGCGATCCGCGAGGGCTGGAACGATTTTGGCGTTTTCGCTCCGGGCATTGTGAATACGATCAACTGGTCGCTTGAATGCGTTCGGGACGATCTTGTTCTTCCTTTTCTGGAAGGCGCGGCTGAACTTTGGGCCTTGCTGGAGCGCGCTTTTGGCTCTGGCTGCTTTTCGCCGGAGCAACTCGCCAAGATTCGCAACGTCGATTTTGCCTATGCGGTCAAGGCGCACCGAAGCAAGCTCGCCTCCTGCAACATGGGCTATGCAGCGGCCTTCATTGATGGCGCCATCAAGCACCCGAGCACCTTGATCATGTCCCGGCAGATGAGGGCGGCGGCTGAAAGTTGAATCCGTCGCATAGCTTGAGACAAAACGTTAATGGAGTGGGGAATGGCGAAGTATCTTGTCGTTGGCGCCGGCTTTGCGGGAGCCGTTCATGCCCGTGAGCTTGCAGAAGCCGGTCATCGCGTCACGGTAATCGACAAAAGGCCCCATATCGCGGGCAACGCTTTTGATTATGTCGACCATAATGGGGTGCGCGTCCATAAATACGGTCCTCACCTTTTCCACACCAGCATGGAGCATGTGCGCGACTGGATCGGCCAGTTCGCCACGCTCCTGCCCTATGAGCACCGCGTCTATGCGCTGCTTGCCGATGGCCGCCATGTCGATTTTCCCGTCAATGCCCGAACCATCGGCGCTCTGTTCAACATCGATCCGCACGATGCGCGGGCGGTCGAGGGGGCTGTCGCGAGTGATCGCGAGGTCCGCTCCGAGATCAAGACAGCGGCCGACTTTCTTTACAGCGTCATCGGCCCGCAGATCACCAATCTCTTCTTCCGGCCCTATACCCGCAAGATGTGGGGAACAGATCTCGAGGACATGGACGCCGCGGTGGTGAAGCGCGTCGGCATCCGCACGGATCTCGAGGACCGTTATTTTCCCAATGACTCCATTCAATTCCTGCCGCAGGGCGGATATACCGCCGTATTCGAAAAAATCCTCGCGCATGACGGCATCGAACTGCGCCTGAACATGTCTTTCGACAAGGCGATGGAGCAGGATTACGATCACGTTTTCAACAGCATGCCGATAGACGAATATTTCGACTTCCAGCTCGGCGACCTGCCCTATCGTTCGATCAAAATTCACAATGACGACCAACCGCGCGAAGCGGCGCCGGGGCGTTCCGTGATCAATTATACCGACGAGGGCATACATACGCGCGAAACATGGTGGCATCTAATGCCGGGTCATGACACCCATCCGTCGGCCAAGGTCACGCGCACCCGCGAAGAACCCTGCGATTACCGCGACAATGACGACGAGCGCTATTACCCGATCAAGACTTCGGATGACCGCTATGGAAAACTGTATTTGCACTACAAGGCCCTCGCGGCGAAAAAACCGGATATGAGCTTCATCGGGCGTTGCGGAACCTATCAATATCTCGACATGCACCAGGTTATCAACCAGTCGCTGATCCATGTGAGGCAGTTTTTGAAAGAACGCGTCCCTCTCGCCGAAGAAGCCGCCATCGGCTGATGCGGTTGAATTAACGGAAATTGGCATGCCGAATACCCTTTTGGTTGGCGCGATCGGCGGTCCCAATTTCGGCGATGAAGCGATACTGCGAGCGTGGATCGATCTGATCCGCCAGCGGTCGCCAACAGCCAAAATTTATTGCGATGGCTATAACCTCCAGACTTTGCCGGCAATTCTGGGGGCGCCGCCAGCCCTGTGGCGCCGGAGCAAAGCTTGTGGCGGCAAAGTTCGAAACTGGATGTCACCCCGGAAAATGCCAGCTGGCAACGGATCGCCCGGGACTATTTCAGCCTGCCCATGCTCAGGGAATCGACGGCGAGTCTCGCAGAACTGGCCAAGCTCGAACTCGACCATATTCATTTGATCGGCGGCGGCTATGTCAATCACGTCTGGCCGCGCAATTACGCCCTGTTGCGGCTGATCCTCAAAGCCCGACGCACCCTTGGCGTCACCGCCGTGATGACCGGTCAGGGTTTGACGCCGACAGCCAAGGGCTTTCGGCGTGGCATCGGTGACGTCTTCCTTGATTTCGATCATGTCGATGTGCGTGATCGGCAATCGCGCCGCTTGTTCGGAACCCGACCGATTCCCAACCTGAGTTTTTCCGGCGACGACGCTCTGCTTTATTTCTCATCCGCCCTCAAGCCTCCCATTCGCTGGCTCAAGGACAAGGCGCTGGTGCTCTGCCTGCAGAACGATCTCTTTCCGGGAACGAAAACCGCGACCCGAATTCTGACGCCGGAACTGCTGCGACGCTGCCGCGCGCTTGGGATCAACAAGGTTGTTTTCGCAGCGGCGATGAAAGATGACGTCACCTGTCCGGGTGACAAATGTGCAAGAAGGCTGGGCGAGGCTGACATCGCAATCGAGATTGCAACGCCGACCGATCTTTTGCGCGACGGCTTCCCCCTGTCTCGCGAGGGTTTGCTGATCACGTCCCGTTACCATCCGCATTTCTTCGCCGCCCTTTCGGGCGTTTGCGGCGTCGCACTTTGTGTCAACGATTACTATGCGGTCAAGCACATGGCCGTTCGCGCCATGGGCAGCCGGTGGCCTATCGTCAAGGATATGCGCGGTCTTGAGGCCGGACCGCTGATTGATCAAATCACCGCTCCCGGTTACGCGCCCCACGACGCTCGTCTCCTCGACCGCCAGGTCAAGCGCAAATGGGCGGTGGCGGACAGGGTCCTCTCGCTATAGCAATCAAGGGCGGAACCGGGCGGGCGTCATTGGGGTTTGTCATGCAAATTTGCTGACATTTGCCGGCGCCGGATCGACGATCCCGCCGGCATAATGAACCCCCGGATTAATCCTGATGTCCTGACAAAGGCCAGTGCTCGCTTGGCCGTTTCCGACATGATATATCCAAACATTGCCTGCTGATCGTTTTAAAGGGTCCCGTATGGAATCCGTCTTTTTCGCGCCGCGCCCATTTGAACCACGCTCCAGCGCTCGCCGCCGCGCAAGAGCCAGCCGCTCAGACGGAGGGCAAATGCAATGAAACAAGCTCGTAGTTTTGAAGACCTTCTCCCTGCCTGGCAGGCTTATGCGCGTGCGCTCGCGGGAGCCCCGTTGGCGAATGGCGCGTCGGAGACCTTCCAATCGCTCCAGGGGCGGATCGCCTCGGCGTGTCCCGGCTGGCTCGCTCAACAGGGCGCCTGGCCGAACCGCGATGTTGACATGGCCATGGTGGCGACCGACGTCCGCGCCGCGCTCGTCCGGCTGTCCGGGCCTCCCGCCGCCGAGGCGGAGGACTCCGTCATGGACGCCGCAGCCCTCGCGGCGCCGGCGGCGGTCGGGTCGGCTTTGGGCGCGCTGGCGCTGTCGCCGCTGACCTTGCTGTGGTTCGACAACCGCGCGATCGGCCTGGCCCTTGGCGGCGTGCTCGGGGCCTATCTGGTGGTGCGCGTCATCGGGATGCTGCTCGATCGCCCGGGCGTGCTGGCTGCGGCCCAGCGCGCCACGGCGCTTGCTGGCGGCGGCATCGCCGTCAACGGGGTCTGGCGCGCCATTCGCGGACTGACGCCAAGCCTGTTCAAATCAGCCGCGTGGCTCGTCGCCGTCCCCTTCCTCCTCACGCTGGTCCGGCCCTCGGCAGGGCGGCGACCCGCGACCTCCGTCGAGCGCGCGCGGAAACTGGCCATGATCGATCGCGCCGCGGCGCTGGCGCTCGCCCTGTGCTGGAACAACCCCGACCGGTTGCCCCGGCGCCGAAGCCGAAAGGCGCGGAACCGCTGCCCGCGTCGGTCTGGGACGCGCTGGTGCGGCTCAAGGCCGATCTCGCCCGCAACACTCCGATCGAGGACATGCGCGATAGCTGCGAGGACCTGTTCCAGCGCTGTCAGGAGGCTGGCTATGACTGGAAGTCGCCGCCGCCGGGCGCGCCCTATGACGACGAAATGGCGGAAGCCTTCGACACTTTCGGCCTGATCGCGCCCGGCCAACCCATACGCACCTCTCGCGCCGCCTTGACCCGCAACGGCGAAGTCATCCGCCGGGGCGAGGTGAGGCGCGTTTGAGTTGGAGAAAGACATGCCCGCATATCTTGGAATCGATTTCGGGACGAGCAACACCCATGTCGCCTTCTGCAACGACGTAGGCGCGGGGCAACTGGTCGCCGTGCCGATCAAGATCGCCGGCAAGGCCTCGAACACCTCCGCCATCCTGTGGCGGCGCAACCCGGAAGGAGTCGAGGAGATCGAAGCCTTTGGCTCGGTGGCGACAGAGGCCTGGAGCCAGTTCGACAGCTCGGAGCGCAAGGACCGGCGCCTCGCGCTGGGCTTCAAGCCCGACATCGCCCGCTCGCCCGACGCCCGCGCCGACGCCACCGCCTTCCTGGGCAAGATTTGCGAGGCGGTCGCCGTCATCCAGCCCGCAGCGGTACGCGGCGGCCTGACCATCATCGGCGCCCCCGCGCAAGCGCCGCCTGAACAGCGCGAGATCACCCGGCAGATCGCGCGCGCCGCCGGCTTCGCCCAGGCCGACTGCGTCGAGGAGCCGCTCGGCGCCCTCGCCTATCATCTCACCAACGGCAGCCTCACCCTTGCCGAGGCCCGCGAGGGCGTGGTGGTGGTCGACTTTGGCGGCGGCACTCTGGATCTTGCGTTGGTGACTGCCGAGCGCGGATTGCGGACGCCCTGGGGCGACCCGGCGCTGGGCGGACGCCTGTTCGACGATCTGTTCTATCGCTGGGTCCAGGACCGCTCCGGCGGCTTCGAAGTCTCGGAGCGCGAGGCGATGGGGATCTGGCAGAAGGAATGCCGCGAAATGAAGGAGGCCTTTTCCCGCCGCTGGGCCATGGTCGGCGATGGGATGGCGGATTTCACCTACCGGATCGACTGCGGAGCCCGGATGCAGACGCTGAGGAACGCCTCGGTCGCGGAGTTTCTGGAACGCGCCCGGGCCTATCGTCCGAGCCCTGTCGCCCTGGCCTATTTCCGGCGCTTCGGCCTGCCACTGCCACTGGAGGAAGGGCGCAGCGTCGATCTGCTGGACTGGATCCGCCGCACGATGGAGCGCGGCGCTCCCCGCGAGGGAAAAAAATTCAGCAAGGTGATCCTCACCGGCGGCAGCTCCGACTGGCCGTTCATGACGCGGTTGGCGACCGAGGTGTTCGACATCGATCCTGCGGTCGGCATCCTCCGGTCCGAAGATCCGGAGACGACAATCGGCTCGGGGCTCGCGCTCTACAATGCGCTGCGCGAGCGCTACCAGAAGCAGCGCGCCGCGGTGGAGGCGGCGAGGCCTTCGGCGCGAAACGAGATCGCCGTGGCCGTAACGGAATTGACCAAGGAGGTCGGCGCACGTCTGGCTCACGAGATCGTCGGCACGGTGATGCCCCGCATCGACGACCTGTTCCGCGACTGGTATCGCAAGGGAGGGTCGCTGAGACGCGTCGGCGAGGAGGTGGAGGCGGTCTGCGCCGCTTCCGAGCCGGAAAACATGCGGCTGGCGCAAGCCGAGCGTGACATCCTGTTGAGCGATCTGGTGCGACTGTTTCGCGAGCACCTCGCCTCTTTCATGCAGGCGCATGAGATCACCAAGGATGTCGCGCGCTACGTGCCCGACGCCGGCGCGCTGATGGCGCCCGCCGCTTCGCGCGGGGAAACGGAAAACATGATCGCCAACGAAATCGGTGAGGTGGCGGGGACGATGGCGGCGGTGACGGCGAGCGTCGGCCCGCTGGTTGCGGCGGCGGTTCACGTCAAGCTGGTCATTCTGCTGGCCATCGCTCACCCGCTTCTCGCCGCCTTGGCGGGTATCGGCTCGCTCGGCGCCTATCTCGGGATTGGCCGGACCGTCGGCTCGGCTGTGCAGGATGCGGTGAAGGATCACGAGTTCAACGCCCTCTCACTGGGCGTATTGCATATCGGCATCTCGGAGGCGGGTCTGGCGAAAAAGCTGGCGGAAGGTCGCCGCGCGGCGGAGGCCGATCTGCAGCGGGCCATTGTGCAGAGCCTGCAGGGCGACAAGGAGGCCGGCGCGCCCGGACTGGCCGCGCGCGCGGCGGACGCCTTCGATGCGATGCTGGGCAACATGGTCGCGGATCTTGGCGTGCTCGAACGGGTGGCGTAGCTTTCCGCGCAGCGCTTCTTTCAGCGGCCTTTCTTCAGGCTTTCCGGCTTGTGCGCCGCTCTAGCCGCCGACTTGTCCGAGCGCACGACAACTTCCGGATGATTTTTTGAGGCCGCGACCTTGTGGCCCTTGATCTTCGTCGGCGATACGGCCTTCCTGACCACCTTGCCGACGCTATGGCCGCCGCTTGAATTCCACTCGACCTTGTCACCCGGCTTGAAATCGTCAGCCATGAACGCCTCCGTCACTCGTCCGATCGGTCGCCAACGCGCGAAAGAAGACACGGTTGCTGTGTTCCGCCGTCATTGCGAGCGGAGCGAAGCAATCCAGCTTCGCAGGCAAACCGTCGTGTGGATTGCTTCGCTCCGCTCGCAATGACGACGAGTTTGGGAGCGAAATTACGCTGTCGGCGCGCTTTCCCTGGCGCCGCGAAATACATGCGCCGTCTTGATCAAGCCGGCGACTTCCGCCGTATGCTCGGCGATCATGCGTTCTTCGTCAGTCTGGAGGACAAGAACCGTGACTGGCGAATCCGCCGCGCTGATGACGCGCGCGCCGGCGCGATTGGCCTCGACGTCGAGATGGATGCCGATCCAGCCGAGATCGCCCAGCACCGCTTCGCGGATGCGCCAGGCGTTCTCGCCAATGCCGCCGGTAAAGACGAAGGCGTCAAGGCCGCCGATGGCGGCGGCGAGTCCGCCCACTTCACGACGGATGCGCGAGACGAAATAGTCGATGGCCTCCTTGGCCGCCGGCTCGTCCGAGGCTTCGAGCGCGCGCATGTCGTTCGAGACGCCCGACATGCCCTTGAGGCCGCTTTGCTTGTAGAGAAGGTCGGAGATGTCCTCCGCGCTCATGTTTTTTTCCGTCATCAGATAAAGCACGACGCCGGGATCGAGCTGGCCGCAGCGGGTGCCCATCGGCATGCCATCCAATGCGGTGAAGCCCATGGTCGAAGCGATCGATCGCCCGTTGCGCAAGGCGCAAAGCGACGCGCCATTGCCGAGATGGGCGACGATGACCCGCCCGGTGGCGAGCACCGGCTCCAGCGCGCGCAGGCGGCGGGCGATGAATTCATAGGAGAGGCCGTGAAAGCCGTAGCGGCGGATGCCCGCATCGTAAAAGCGGCGCGGCAGCGCGAAAGTGTCGGCGATATAAGGGTGCGAGCGATGGAAGGCGGTATCGAAACAAGCCGCCTGGGCGGCGTCGGGGAAAGCATGCATCGCGGCTTCGATTCCGGCGATGTTGTGCGGCTGGTGCAAGGGCGCCAGCGGCTCATAGTGACGCAGAATGTCGAGATTGGCGGCGTCGATCAGCAGCGGTTCGGCAAAGTCCGGGCCGCCATGCACCACGCGATGGCCGACCGCCAGAACGCGAGAGCCGGCGAAATTGTCTTCGAGCCAGTCGAGGATCGCGCCGAGCGCCGCCTTGTGGCCGACCGCGCCCCGGCTTTCGTCGATGACGAATTCGGTCTTTTCGCCGTCGGGCCGATGGGCGAAGAAGGTCGCGTTCGCGCCAATGCCCTCGATATGGCCATCGGCCAGCCGGTCCAGTTGTTCCGATTCAATCTGGAAGGCGGCGAATTTGATCGAGGAGGAGCCGGCGTTGATGGTCAGGATAAGATTGGTCATTGAGACTCCGAAGTCTTGTTGGGCGCTTCGCCCTTGAAGGCGGCTCCGCGCAAAAGCCAGTAAGCGTAGAGCTGGGCCAGGGCGCAGGAGGCGAGCCGGGCGCGGTCATTGTCGGCGCGGCTGGTGAGAATGATCGGGACCAGCGCGCCGAGCACCAGCCCAGCCGCTTCAGCCCGCGCGACAAAAGTCAGTTCCTTGGCCAGCATATTGCCGGATTCCAGATTGGGAACGATCAGCACATTGGCGTGACCGGCGACCAGCGAAGTGATGCCCTTGGTGCGCGCCGCCTCGATGTCGATGGCGTTGTCCATCGCCAGCGGGCCGTCGACAACGGCGCCGGTGATCTGGCCGCGCTGGGCCATTTTCGACAGAATCGCCGCGTCGAGCGTCGAGGGAATATGGGGGTTGATCGTCTCGACCGCCGACAGGATGCCCACCTTGGGAAGCTCAAGGCCGCAGGCGCGGGCGAGATCGATGGCGTTCTGGGTGATCTCCATCTTGGCGATGAGATCGGGCGCGATATTGATCGCGGCGTCGGAAATGAACAGCAACTCGTCCAGCGTCGGCACGTCGAGCGCGAAGACATGGCTGATCCGCCCGCGCGAACGCAAGCCGCCATCCTTCTTGACCACGGCGGCGAGCAATTCGTCGGAATGGATCGCGCCTTTCATGACGGCGCCGGCTTCGCCCGACCGCACCATGGCCACGGCGCAGGCGGCGGCGGCGTGATGCTCGCCGACCGGCACCAGCTTGAATCGGGAAATATCGGCGCCGAGTTTCTTCGGCCGCCTCGGCGATACGGTCGGGATCGCCGATCAGAATGGGCTCGATCAGCCCCTTTTCGAAGGACA
This sequence comes from uncultured Alphaproteobacteria bacterium, assembly GCA_963813955.1. Classification (GTDB taxonomy): domain Bacteria; phylum Pseudomonadota; class Alphaproteobacteria; order Rhizobiales; family Beijerinckiaceae; genus Rhodoblastus. Next base: position 67,489 of record CAWFBN010000072.1, read on the forward strand.
GGACGGCGCCGCTCAGCGAATTATGGTCTTCAGGACAGACGACCACCGTCTTGAGCCGGGGCAATTGCGCGGCCAGCACGATCAGATGGGCGAAATGATCCTTCTGGTCGACGATCAGCGCCGGCAATTCGCGAATTGGCGTCTCGACGCTGTGGCGGGGCGCCTCGACCACCGCGGTTCCCTGGCAGACGCCAAGCCCCTCGGCGTCGATCACCGTGGTTTCGAACACCGCCACCGGCTCTTCGCGCTTCTCGCGGCAGGTCACGGTGACGGTGAGACGGTCGCCGACATGGACGCGGCGGTGGAATTCGAGGGTCTGCGAACGATAAAGCGTGCCCGGGCCGGGGAGGAGATTGCCGAGCACGGCGGAAATCAGCGAACCGACCCACATCGACGGCGCGACCGGCTCCTCCGACGAAACCGGCGCATCCTCGAGCGGCGGCAGCATCAGCGGATTGGTGTTGCCCGAGACATGGGCGAACAGGAACAGGTCCTGCGCCAGACAGACGCGCTCGATCGTCGCATGGTCGCCGACCTGCAGTTGGGCCCAGGTCTTGTTCCACACCGCCTTAATTTCGGTCGCGCTCATGTTTCGCCTTTCTGACGCCGGAGCGTAGCGCTGCGCCGGTGCTTAGCAGATTATCCGAAAGTCTATGTCTGTCTCGCCTTGCGAAAGCAAGGGCCAAGACGCCTCGTGACCGCAGGTCTTCTAACGGATATTACGCGGATAGCCCGCAATATTTATGACCCGGCGCGCCGCGAGCCAAGCCTTTTCCGCCGCCGGGCCACTCTTCAGTCGCCTTACGTGGCCACGCCTTCGCATACGAGCAAAATTGCAAGCGCGCGCTTGCGCTCCGGCGCCGTAGCCGTCATGGATCACCCCTCCCCGCCCGTTTGGCCGCTGTTTTTGATAGAAAACGTCCGCGATTTCAGGCCTTGCCAGCATTTCACGCATAAAACCCCGCGCCGCAAAAGCGCAAAAGCATTGCCCTGCTGCCGCGCATCGCAGCGTGGCGCGGAAAAACGTTTCATGGCACAAGGCGCATTGAAAAAGCCTTTGGGCCGTTTGGCGAGCCCGGACAGGACGAGACCTTGGACGCTGTGCTTTCGATCTCAGGTCTGACCAAGACCTATGACAATGGTTTTTGCGCGCTGAAGGGCGTCGATCTGGCGATCCGGCGCGGCGAGATTTTCGCGTCTGCTCGGCCCCAACGGCGCCGGCAAGACCACGCTGATCGGCATCGTCTGCGGGTTGGTGCGCCCCACCGCCGGCGCGGTTCTGGTCGATGGCGCCGACATCAAGACCGATTACCGCGCCGCGCGGAAAAAAATCGGCCTGGTGCCGCAGGAACTGGCGGTCAACCTGTTCGAGACGGTCTGGCAGACTGTCTCCTTTTCGCGCGGGCTGTTCGGCAAGCGCGCCAATCCAGGCCATATCGAACGGGTGCTGCGCGACCTGTCGCTGTGGGACAAGAAGGACTCCAACATCCGCGAGTTGTCGGGCGGCATGAAACGCCGCGTGCTGATCGCCAAGGCGCTGGCGCATGAGCCGGATATCCTGTTTCTCGATGAGCCGACCGCCGGCGTCGATGTCGAATTGCGCCGCGACATGTGGGAAATGGTGCGCAAGCTGCGCGAAAAAGGCGTCACCATCATCCTCACCACCCATTACATCGAGGAGGCCGAGGACATGGCCGACCGGATCGGGGTGATCGACAAGGGCGAGTTGATCGTCGTCGAGGAGAAACACGCCCTCATGCGGCGGCTCGGCAAGACCAAAATCACCGTGGGCCTCAAGCAAAAGCTCGACGCCCTGCCGCCGGGCCTGCTCGACAAGACGCTGTTGCTCTCAGGCGATGGCTTGTCGCTGTCTTTCACCCAGAGCGGCGACGGCGACCACGACAGCGGTCTTGCCGATCTGCTCAAGAATCTCACGGCGCGAAACATCGATTTCCGCACGGTCAATACCGACCGCTCCTCGCTGGAGGATATCTTTATTGATCTGGTGGGGAAAAGCCGATGAATTTCGCCGGAATCCGCGCCATTTTCATGTTCGAAATGGGCCGCACCTGGCGGACCCTGTTCCAGAGCATCGCCTCGCCGGTGCTGTCCACCGCGCTCTATTTCGTGGTGTTCGGCTCGGCCATCGGCTCGCGCATGCAGGCCATCGACGGCGTCCCCTATGGCGCCTTCATCGTGCCGGGCCTGATCCTGCTCACCGTGCTGACCGAGAGCGTCTCCAACGCCTCTTTCGGCATTTACCTGCCGCGCTTCACCGGAACGATCTATGAAATCCTGTCGGCGCCGGTCTCGGCGCTGGAAGTGATTATCGGCTTTGTCGGCGCGGCGGCGACCAAATCCATCGTGCTGGGCCTGATCATCTACTTCACGGCGCGGCTGTTCGTCACGCTCGAACTGGCGCACCCCTTCTGGGCTCTGGGCTTTCTGGCGCTGATTTCCGTGACCTTCGCGCTGTTCGGCTTCATCCTCGGCCTGTGGGCGGACGGCTTCGAAAAATTGCAGATCGTGCCGCTGATGATCATCTCGCCGCTGACCTTTCTCGGCGGCACTTTCTATTCCATCGACATGCTGCCGCCCTTCTGGCGCAACGTCGCGCTGTTCAACCCCATCGTCTATCTGGTCGACGGCTTTCGCTGGGCCTTTTTCGGCATAGCGGCGCTTGGCCCGGCGATCAGTTTCGGCATGACCCTGACCATGTTGCTGGTCTGCGTCGGCGTGGTGATGTGGATTTTCAAGACCGGCTACCGGCTGCGCACCTGAGTTTGGCTCTTTTCCTGCATGGCCCCCGTCCGACATCGGCACGGAAGCGCGCGGCATGGACAATTTCGACGAATGGGTGGTGTGGAACGGCTCGATAGGCATTCTCGACATGGTCACGATTGGCCGGATCGAGCATGGCGAAGCGGGCCGCCGCGCCTGGCTGGCCGCGCCCTATGATGTTGTCGGCCCCTTCAGCCTTGACGAACTCGAATTGCAGGGCCGCATCGCCTTCGGCGCCTGCCACGTGCTTTCGCGCCGGAAATGGAAGGAAGATCAGGCCGAATTGCGTTCAGAAGCGCGGAAAAGGCGCCGCCGCTGGTCGATGACGTTTTTGGACGAGCTCCGACGAAAACGAACACCGAATCGTCCTTGAACCTGCCTGACGACGGCGATCTCACAGCGTCACAAATCAATGCGGCCTTTCGCCAATTGGCCAAGACCTCGCATCCCGACGCGGGCGGCAGCAACGAAAACTACATCCGCCTGACCGAGGCGCGCGACGCCCTGCTCAAAGCGGCGGCTTAGCGGTCGTCATTGCGAGCGGAGCGAAGCAATCTACCTTGCCGCCAACCCAGCGCCATGGATTGCTTCGCTCCGCTCGCAATGACGGGAATACTGATTTACGCCGCCAGATCGGCGACCACGGCGTCGAGCACCGGAAAACCTTCCGACGTCACGCGAATGCGGCCTTCGCGGGTATATTCCACCATGCCGTGGGCGATGAGATCGGCGACGCGCGAGACCTCGAAGCGTTTTCCGGTCAAAGCCTGAAAGCGGGCCGGATCGATGCCTTCGCTGAGCCTGAGGCCCATCAGCAAGAATTCGTCGCCCTGCGCCTCGGTGGACAGCGCCTCGTCCTCGACCAGACCAAAACCATCGGCCTCGACCACCGTCAGCCACATCTCCGGATGCGGCTCGGTCGCCTGGGCGCGGCGACCCTTGGGCGTGATGATGCGGCCATGCGCGCCGGGGCCGACGCCGACATACTCGCCATAGCGCCAATAGATCAGGTTATGGCGGCTTTCGCCGCCGGGACGGGCGTGATTTGAGATTTCATAGGCCGGCATCCCGGCCTTTTCGGTCAATTCCTGGGTCACGTCCCACAGGGCGCGCGCGGTATCGGCGTCGGGCGTCTTGAGCTTGCCGGCGTTGTAAAGCTGCTCGAACATGGTGTCGGGTTCGATGGTCAACTGATAGAGCGACAAATGTTCCGGCGCGCGCGCCAGCGCTTCGGTCAGTTCCCGCGCCCAGGCCTGTGGCGACTGGCCGGGACGGGCGTAGATGAGATCGAAGGAGGTGCGCGTCAAAAGTCGCGGCGGCGATGTCGAGGGCGCGAAACGCCTCCTGCGCCGTATGCAGGCGGCCAAGCGCCTTCAAATCCACGTCATTCATCGCCTGCACGCCGAGCGAGGCGCGATTGACGCCCGCAGCGCGGTAGCCCTTGAAGCGCGTGGCTTCGACGCTGGTGGGGTTGGCCTCCAGCGTGATTTCGGCGTTGGGGTCGAGCTTCCACAGCTTGCCGATGGTCTCGATGATGGCCGCGACGGTTTCCGGCGCCATCAGCGAGGGCGTGCCGCCGCCAAAAAAGATCGAGCGCACGGTGCGGCCCGGCGTCAGCGCGGCGCGATGCTTGAGTTCGGCCTGAATGGCGGCGAGAAAGCGCGGTTCGTCGACGCCGCCGCGCCGGACATGGCTGTTGAAGTCGCAATAAGGGCATTTCGACAGGCAGAAGGGCCAATGGACGTAAACGCCAAAGCCGGGGTCGGGAATCTTGGGGGCAATGCTGGCCATGTCGTCTTATGCCACTTCTGGAATTTTCCGTCACGCGGCGCTTAACGAAATCTTCAGCTTGTTTGCAGGGCGGTTAACGGCGCAGCGCGAAGTTCCGAGGGTCGAGGACACGGAAAAATTTGACGGCCCCGCCCTGCGTGGCTTACATGTCACATTCGAAATCTCCATCAGCACAGGACAATAATGCCAGTTTTCAAAGGCGCGAGCTTTCAGGACAGACAAAAAACCATGGCCGAGGCCAAAAAAGCCTTGCTGGAAAAATTCAAGGCGCGGCCCGCCACCGACGATCCCGCCGTTCTCGAGCGCGAGGCGCAGCGCCGGGAAATCGTCGCGGCGCGCGAGGCGCGTGCCGCCGAACGCGAGGCCCGTTTGCGCGCCGAGGCGGCTGAACTCGCCCGTCAGCAGGCCGAAAAACATGCGGCGCTGCAGGCTCGTTTGAAAGCCGAAGCAGAGGCGCGAGCGGCGGACAGCATCGTCGAGGCTGAGCGACTCAAGCTTGAGGCGGAAGCCGCGGCTGAGGCCAAAGTGCTTCTTGAAGCCGAAAAGAGAGCCGAACGCGACGCCCGCTATGCGGCGCGCAAAGGGCGCAAGGCGGACAATAAGTCCGAACAGCGGCGGTATCGCTGACCACAATCCTGAGTTGTCTCGCGTCGAGAGGTCGGACGAGGCCGGTCAAAAGCCGCAATAATCGATGAAAAACGCGCGAAAACCGGTCGATTTCCGGCTGTTTTCGCGCCGGAAACCGGCTTTTTCACGCGCTGCAACCGAGCGGTTGCGTCCCACCCTCCGCGCCTGACCTGAGTTGGCCGACCGAAGGCGCGCGCCGGATTTCCTGTTTTTGTACAGAAGGTTAGCCCGGGCGGCGCCCGCCCTCGGCAGGGAGTTTTGGACGTTTCACGTGAAACAAAACAAGAACAACTAGGCGAAATAATCACATTCCGTCCCGGTTTTTTCATTCACCTGCGTCGGCGTCGCGTCATTCCGGTTGCAGCAGCGCCGCCGCCAGCATCTGGAACGCCCGCGCCCGATGCGAGAGGGCTTGCGAGCCGTCGGCGGGGATGCCGTGCTTTTCTTCGGCGCTCATCTCGCCAAAGGTGCGCGTGTGGCCGTCGGGCGTGAAGCAGGGATCGTAACCGAAACCCGCGCGCCACGTGTCGGAAAGGTCAGGTCGCCGAAAACCTTGCCCTCGACCGAAAAGGCCTCGCCATCCGGCCAGACCACGGCCAGAGCCGAGACGAAATGCGCGCGGCGCGAACCGGCGCCAACCTCGCTCTTCGACCCGCGCCATGGCGGCGGCGAAATCCTTGGACTCGCCCGCCCAGCGCGCCGAATAAATGCCCGGCGCGCCATCGAGCGCCTCGCAGCACAAGCCCGAATCGTCGGCGAGCGCCGGCAGGCCGGAGCCCTGCGCCGCCGCCCGCGCCTTGATCAGCGCATTGGCGACGAAATCCGCGCCGGTCTCCTCCGGTTCGGCCAGACCGAGTTCGCCGGCCGACACCGCCTCGACGCCGTAAGGCGCCAGCAATTCGCGCATCTCGCGCAATTTGCCCGCGTTATGCGTGGCGATGACCAATTTTCCGCCGAGACGCCGCGTCATTCCGCGATCGCCTCTTTCTGCAAACCGACCAGTTGGCTAACGCCGCCCCGCGCCAGAGCCAGCAAGGAGCCGAGTTCGGCTTCGGAAAATACAGCGCCTTCAGCCGTCGCCTGCACTTCGACCAGCCCGCCCGAGCCGGTGATGACGAAATTGGCGTCGGTCTGGGCGGAAGAATCCTCAAGATAGTCGAGATCGAGCACCGGGGTTTCCTTGTAGATGCCGCAGGAGACGGCGGCGACATGGTCCTTGAGCGGCATGTCCTTGATCATCGAGCGCCCGCGCATCCATTTGAGGCAATCATGCAGCGCCACCCAGGCGCCGGTGATCGCCGCCGTGCGCGTGCCGCCATCGGCCTGCAACACGTCGCAGTCCACCGTGATCTGACGCTCGCCCATGGCCTGAAGATTGGTCACCGCGCGGAGAGAACGGCCGATCAGGCGCTGGATTTCCTGCGTGCGGCCGGATTGCTTGCCGGAAGTGGATTCGCGCCGCGTGCGGGTATGGGTGGCGCGCGGCAGCATGGAATATTCGGCGGTGATCCAGCCCTTGCCCTGACCGCGCAGCCACATCGGCGGCTTGTCCTCCAGCGAAGCGGTGCACAGCACATGGGTTTCGCCGAATTTCACCAGGCAGGACCCCTCGGCATAACGGGCGACATTGCGCTGGAGCGACACGGGACGCAGGGCGTCGGGCTCGCGTTTGGACGGACGCATGGATTCTCCTTGTTTTCTTTCCGCGCCTTGTAGAGCAAACGGACGAAAAAGGAACGTGAATAAGCAAGCCGAGTGATTCGGCGTGGTCTTCGGCGTTGCGTTTTTTACGCTCCGCCCTTTCAATCACCCGGCCGCCCTGCTATCTGCCGGACATGAGCGAGCACAAATTCGATAACATCCGCAATTTCTCCATCGTCGCCCATATCGACCATGGCAAATCGACCCTTGCCGACCGGCTCATCCAGCAGACCGGGACAGTGGCGGCGCGCGATATGAGCGAGCAGATGCTCGATTCCATGGATATCGAGCGCGAACGCGGCATTACCATCAAGGCGCAGACCGTGCGCCTCGAATACAAGGCCGAGGACGGCAAGACCTATATCCTCAACCTGATGGACACGCCCGGCCACGTCGATTTCGCCTATGAGGTTTCGCGCTCGCTGGCCGCCTGCGAAGGCTCGCTGCTGGTGGTGGACGCCGTCGCAGGGCGTCGAGGCGCAGACGCTCGCCAATGTTTATCACGCGCTCGACGCTGGGCATGAAATCGTGCCGGTGCTCAACAAAATCGACCTGCCCGCCGCCGAACCCGACCGCATCAAGGCGCAGATCGAGGAAGTGATCGGCCTCGACGCTTCCGAAGCCGTGCCGATTTCCGCCAAGACCGGGCTGGGCATCGACCTTGTGCTCGAAGCCATCGTCAAAAAGCTTCCGCCTCCGAAAGGCGACGAAAACGCGCCGCTCAAGGCCCTGCTGGTCGATAGCTGGTATGACGCCTATCTCGGCGTGGTGGTTCTGGTGCGCGTTTTCGACGGCGTGCTCAAAAAGGGCCAGAAAATCCAGATGCTGGCCGCCGGCGCCCATTACGAAGTGGACAAGCTCGGGGTGTTCCGCCCCAAAATGCAGGACGCTGAAAAGCTCGGCCCCGGCGAAATCGGCTTTATCACCGCCCAGATCAAGCAGGTCGCGGACACCCGCGTCGGCGACACCATCACCGACGAAAGAAAGGCCTGCGCCGAAGCGCTGGCCGGCTTCAAGCCCGCCCAGCCGGTGGTATTTTGCGGGTTGTTCCCGGTCGACGCCGCCGATTTCGAGGATTTGCGCGCTGCGATGGGGAGGTTGAGGCTCAACGACGCCAGCTTCTCCTATGAGATGGAATCCTCCGCTGCGCTCGGCTTCGGCTTCCGCTGCGGCTTTCTCGGCCTGTTACACCTCGAAATCATTCAGGAGCGGCTGGAGCGGGAGTTCAACCTCGACCTGATCGCGACCGCGCCCTCGGTGATCTACAAGATCAGCATGAACAACGGCGACGTGATCGAACTCCATAATCCGGCCGACATGCCGGATGTCGTGAAAATTTCCGAAATCCAGGAGCCGTGGATCAAGGCGACCATCCTCACCCCCGACGAATATCTCGGGTCAGTCCTGAAACTCTGTCAGGACCGGCGCGGGTTGCAGGTCGATCTCAACTATGTCGGCAAGCGCGCGATGGTGGTCTATGAATTGCCGCTCAACGAAGTGGTGTTCGATTTCTACGATCGGCTCAAGTCGATCTCCAAGGGCTACGCCTCCTTCGATTATTCGATCATCGACTATCGCGCCGGCGATCTGGTCAAGATGTCATTGCTGGTCAACGCCGAACCGGTGGACGCCCTGTCGATGCTGGTCCATCGCACCCGCGCCGAAATGCGCGGCCGCGCCATGTGCGAGAAACTGCGCGAACTGATCCCGCAGCACATGTTTCAGATTCCGATCCAGGCCGCCATTGGCGCGAAGATCATTGCGCGCGAGACGATCCGCGCGCTGCGCAAGGACGTGACCGCCAAATGTTATGGCGGCGACGTGAGCCGCAAGCGAAAACTGCTCGACAAGCAGAAGGAAGGCAAGAAGCGCATGCGGCAATTCGGCAAGGTCGATATTCCGCAGGAGGCTTTTATCGCCGCCTTGAAGATGGATAGCTGACGGTCCGACGTTCAATATTCGTATTGCATGCCGGCGCCGACGGACGCGCTGCCGTCCGACGCCGTTTCGCCCTGCACCCGCACATTTTTCCAAACATCGACACCCACAGTCACGGCATTGTCCTGCGGCTTGGCGCCGGTGCGAACGCCCACGTTGACGTTCTTCATGATATAGCGGCTCGCGCCGACGCTCGGACTGCCGTCGGCGCCCACCTGCACGTCCAGCGTATCGACGCCGAGCGAGCGCCGCATCCGCTCCAGCGCGCCGGGCCCCCCGTGCCGCTGAATTCCGCCACCGTCTGCGCCAGTTGTAGCGACTGAATCGGGGTGAGACCGCCCGAGGCCGAGTCGAACAACAGCCGCGACAGCACCTCGTCCTGCGGCAGTTCGGGAACCGAGGTAAAGGCGAACTCCGGCTGGTTGGCCGGGCCGGTAATCAAAATCTGCGCCGTCACAGCACTCGCGGTGCTCTGGGCCGCGAAATCGAGCTGCGGGATAACGCCGCCAGAGAAGGTGATATTGCCCCGCGCAAAATCCAGCCGGCGCCCGGCCAGAGTGAAGGCGCCGCGCCTGATCTGGAACCCGCCATGGGCGACCGGCGCCGACAGGTCGCCGGTCATCGTCAGATCGCCGCCAAGCTCAGCATCCATGCCATGCCCGCGCACAAAAATCCGCGACGGCGCGCTGACAGCGACGTTGAGATCGGCGTTGAAGGCGGGCGCCGCCTTGGCCTTGGCCACCCTGTTTTTGGCCGCCAGCGCAAGCCGCGCCCGGGCCGCCGCCGAGGGTTTTACATGCCGAGTATCCGCCAGCGGTCGGCTGGAAGCGGGAATGCTGTCGGGCACGCGCACATCGATGCTGTCGAATGTGACTTTGCCGCCGATGCGAGGCCGACGCGCCAGCGGACCGCTGATGTCCAGCGCGAGTTCGGCGATGGCCGTGATGAAATCATTGGAGACCAGTTCGGCATTGTGACCGCTTACGCGCAGCGTGGCGGGAAATCCCGCGTCGGGCGCGACGCGCACATTGCCGTTGATCGCGACCGAACCGCCGTTGCGGGTCGCGGCGGTAAAATGGTCGATCGTCACGTCGTCGCCGCGCCCGCGCAACAGCGCGGAAATAGCGTTGAAGCGGACGCCGGCGAGCGGATCGTCGAAGGCGCCGTCCGCTAAACTCGCCGTGCCGGAAATTTGCGGCTTTTGCAGCGGTCCCTTGCGCGCGCGCGTCGAGCGAGAGTTTTCCGGCGACGCTGCGTCCGCTGTCGGCCAGCGCCACATTGGCGAGCGCCGCGTCCAGCGAAGCGCGCAGCGTGACATCCATCGCGCCCGTGGCAGAGAGCGGGAGCGAGCCGTCGATCTGCGCCGACCCGTTGCGCGGCAGACTGAGCGCCGCGTTGACGCTGGTGCGGTCGCCTTGCAGCTTGCCCGAGGCCTTGATGCCGAGCGCGGCGATGCCGGCGGCGCGAAGCTGGGGCGCGGAGAATTTCGCCAGTTCCAGACGCCAGTCGCCGGTCGGCGCCGAGGCCTTGCCGCCGATCCGCGCGGCGGCGTCGAGCGCGCCGTCCAGGGCGAGATCGGGCTTGGCGAGTTTGGCCAAGGACAGCGGCAGACCCTTGGCGTTCAAAGTCAGGTCAAGCGTTTCGCCCGCCCTGCCGTCCACGTTAAGTCTTCCCGCGCCGGACGCCAGCGACAGTCCGCGAATTTCGACGCCGCCATCGGGGAAGCTGAAGCGCGCCGGACCGGCCAAAGTCACCCTCTGCCCCGCGCCTCTGGCCTCAAAAGCGGCAAGATCGACCCGCAACGGCTTGCTCGCGAACAGTCGCCCCTTGCTTTCGACCTGAATGCCGCGCGCTTCGGTGGACAGCGTGAAGTCGCTCGCCTCGCCAGCGGATTTGGCCACAAAACGCAGTCGCGGGATGGTTTCGCCGCCGAAAACCGCGCGGTCGAGCGCCGCCATTCCATCGAGTCTCGGCGCGGAAAACAGGTCGCTGCCCTTCATGTCGACATCGAGGCGTTCGACGCTGACCTTGTCGGCGCGCAGGCCGGTTGCCTTGAGCTGGACCGCGCCCGCTTGCTTGCCATCGGCGGAGCTGAAGGAAAATTGCCCATCGAGCTTGCCCGCCAGCTTTTGCAACGCCAGCGGCGTGAGGTCGTCGAGATTCTCCGCGCGCAAATGGAAGGCGCCGTCCAGCAGCTTTGCGGCGGAAAGCGCGCCGGAGCCGGACAGCGCGACCGAGCCGATGCTCACGTTTTCAGCGGCAAATTTCCATGTCTGATCGGAACCGCGGAAAAAAGTCAGGTCGCCCTTGGCCGGCTTGGCGCCGACGACGCCATCAAGCGCGATCTTTGCCGAGGGCGCCGCGATGAGGTCCTTGGCCGCGATATTGAAATTCAGGCGCGGGATGGAGCGGCCCATCGAGCGCGCATCGGTGATGGCCAAGGCGACGTCGGCGTCGGGATGCTCCAGCGAGCCGGTCAGATGGCCCTGCGCCTGCGCTTTGCCGGCGAGATCCCTCGCAACGCGCCCGAGATCGGCAACCTCGGCCATGAAAGTCACATCCGCCGTTTTACGCGAGGCTTGGCCGGTTATGCGCGCGGTGAGGTTGGAGGCAGCAAGACTCAGGTTGTCGTAATGGAAGCCATCCCTGGTTTTGCCGACGATGCCGGCGATTTTGGCGGTCCCGCCGATCAATCCATCGGCGGCTTCGATGCCGGTCGCCAGCTTGTCGGCCGTGATTTCGACATTCGCGTCGATCTGCCCCTGGGCAGGGTCACCGGTCAGATCGAGTGTGCCTTTTGCCGAACCGGCCAGCGCGGTCTGGGCCAAGGCGGCCAAACGGCGCAGGTCAGGCGCATTGAAAGTGACGCGCCCCTTGAGTTGGTTGAGTCCGAACTGGCCAGTGGCCTCGACCTCGCCGCCGCCCGCCTTGATCCGGGCAACCGACACATCCGCGTCGCCGCTGGGGGCGGCCCTCGCGCGCAGGGTGAGTGCGAAAGCCTCGCCGACGGCGTCCTTCAGGCTGCGGTCGTTGAAAATCGAGCCCTTCGCCCGATGCGTCGGCGGCGACATCGACGCGGCTGTTGGGGTCGGTCGCGGGGCCATCCGGCCGCGCCGTCACCAGCGCGTCGAGCTTGCCGATCCGCCCAGCGGGCGCCTTGGCGTCGGCGACATGCAGTTTTAGGTCGAGCGCGGGCGCGAGCATCGGCCCCGAGGCGTCGAGCCGAAAATCGAGCGCGCCGATTTCGATATCGCCCGCGCGGGCGCCCTGCCCTTTCTCGTCCATCGCGCGCAAGGTGACATGGCCTTCGATCATCTGGTCGGCGCCCAGCCGCCCGTTGGCGTCGAGCCGCGCCTGCTTGGCGACGATCTGGAAATTGTCGAGGCCATAGGAGCCGTCATCGCCAAACAGCGCGGCGCCGGTCACCTTGGTCTGGCCCTGAAACACCGGACCTAGCCAGGGCGGCAGCAATTGCGAGATGGCGCCGTCGAGATCGAGCGTCAGCGCCCGCTGGGCGTCGCGCCGGTCGAGCCGCGCGCCGCCGGCGACCGACGCCAGCGGGCCCGCTGCAAAACTCAATTTCGACTGAAAGGCGTCGAGCTTTCCATCGCCGCTGAGATCGAAGTTGACCGGCGGCAAGCCATCCAGTTTCACGGCATGGGCGATCAGGCCGCCCGCCGGTTCATGCACGCCGGCGCCGAGCTTCAGAATGCTGGACTTGGGATCGAAGGCGAGTTGCAGGCCGAGCGCGCCCGGCGCATCCTGCCTTTGCAGGTCGAAAACGAGATCGAGACCGTCGGAGGGGCGCCCGAGCGTGGCGTGACCTTTCGCGCCAAGCTTTGCCGCGACGCCGAGGACATCTTTGCCCAGATCGAGTTGGGCGAGGGAAAAAGCGCCGACCACCACCTTGATCGGCAGGCTCGGCGCCGAAAACCCGCCAGAGGGCGCGGCATCCTCGGACGGCTTTTCCTCGACGGACGAGGGCAAGGGCTTGCGAAGCAGTTCGAGATGGTCAACTTCGAGATTGCTGATGAGCAATCGCCCCGTCAGCAAAGCCGAGCGGGTCCAGTCGATATGCGCGCGGTCGAGGCGCAGCCAGGGGCCCTGGAAATCCGAGATCACCACGTCGCGGATCACGGCGTTGGAGGACAGAGGTCCATCGACCGCGCCGACCGACACCGTCATTCCCGGCGACGACAAGGCCTTTTCGATCACCGAGGCGAGAATGCCTTTCTGATCTTCGGCGGCCGTCGCGGAGTTCGCCCAATCCTGCGTAAGGCGCACCAGAGCCCGCATAATGGACCACGCCCGCGTAAACTCCGGCCCCGACGAGCCCCAGCAGTAGCACGGCAACGCCAAGATATTTAAGAATGCGCGTCAAAAGGCCTGTCCTATGCCGACGTAGAGCGCCCAGACCGCCTCGCCGGGCAGCCGCGCCAAGGGAACGGCGACATCGAGCCTGATCGGACCGAAGCCGGTATAATAACGCAGTCCAAGACCGACACCATATCGCAGGTCCTGCTGGAAATCGGGAAATGCCGTGGCATAGGCCTGACCCGCGTCGATAAAGGGAACCACGCCGATCTCGTCAGTGATTTTCACGCGCGCTTCAAGCGAGGCCTCGAACAAGCTAAGCCCGCCAGTGGGCTCTCCATTATACCCGAGCGGACTCAGCGAACGCCAAGCATAGCCGCGCACCGACCCGCCGCCGCCGGCGAAAAAGCGGCGGTTGTCCGGAATATCGAAAAGAGTCGCGCCCCCACTCGCGCCGAGGCCGATCCGGCCCGCGATGATATATCGGCTTTCTTCGTCGATGGAATAATAGGCGGAGGCCTGCGCCCTGCCCTGGTAGAGATTGAGCGACGAGCCGAAGAAGCTCGTATAGGCGCCGCCGGAAGCCAACACCCTTACGCCCCGATGCGGGTCGAGCGCATTGTCGGTCGTATCGTAACGCATGGCGGCGACAGGGCCGGACAGGAAATAATTGGTCTTGCCGAAAAATCCTCGGATTTGCCGCGCTCGATCTCCCAGCCGCCCTGAACCGATAAAGTCTCGTCGAAACGGTGGCGGATATATTGGCTGACGTTGAAATATTCGGCCTGATAGCTGGTCGTCACTTCTCGCGCCAAGGTGACGTCCGCCAGATAATCGTTGCGCGTGCCCCACAGCGCGGGCTTGATGAAATTGGCGTTCAGCCGACCCATCATGCGGTTCGGATCGAACCAGTTCGTGTCCTTGACCGCATCATAGGTGGCCTGTTGGGCATAGCCGAAGGTTCCATCGAGCCGCAGCCTCTCGCCGCCGCCGAAAACATTGCGGTCGACCCATTCAGCGCGCGCGGAAGGGCCGTCGATGGTCGAATATTGCGCCGCCGCGCTCACCGCATATTGCTTGCGCTCGTCGACCTGCACGGTGATCGGCAGATTGCCGTTTGCGTCGAGATGGTCGGATTCGAGAATGCGCGTCGATCCGATCGCCTCGATCTGGCCTATCGACTTGCGCATCGCTGCGATCTTGTCTGGCGAATAGGGATCCCCCTCTTCGATATAGATGAAGGAGCGCACGACATCTGGATCGAGATTGCGGGTACCCGTGATCGACACCTCGCCGAAGCCGGCCTTGCGTCCGCGATTAACCTTGACCAGCAGGTCGACGATCTCTTCCCGGTGACGCACGACCGCCTCGGCCAGATCGACTTTCGCCAGCGGATAGGACTCTTTGCGCAGGGCGTCGGTCAGGCGCGCCACCATGTCGCGGATGGCGTTGGCGCGGGCGGGATCGCCGCTCTCCAGCCTCAGGATGTGGGGTCTAAAGAGCTGGGGATCATCGACCGGCTCGCGGGTCCCGGCGTCGACGATCCTTATCGAGCCGATTCGGTAAAGCTGCCCGAGATGCACATCGAGACGAACCTGCGCCACGCGGCGGTTGATGTCGGCATCGGCGGCGACTGCGGCGGCTTCGAGTTCCGGCGCCGCCCATCTCGATGACATGGCCGTCAATCTTTGCGCGCGCCGAGGCGTCATAATAGCCCTCGGCCCAGAGCGCATCGACCAGGCGCGGCAAATCGGCAGAGGCCCGCCGGGCCAGGCCTTCGCCGTTTTGCGGCGGCTGCTGGCGCAACCGATAAAGATTGGAGGCGCTTTGCAGGACTGCGGCGAAAGCGTCGTCCGGGGAAACGATTTCAACGGCATAGGAGACGGCGTCGGGGCGCGGCGCCGGCGGCTCCTCCGACGAGCCCAGAAAACCGAAAAACCAGTCCGCGCGGCCGGAGCTGGCAAAGGGCGCGTCCCAGGAGCATTCCGATCAACAGTGAAACGCTCAACCGACGCATCAAACAAATTCTCTAACCAACGCCGGCAGATCAAGTCCGGAAAATAGAATGAGCATTATCTATAAAAGATAAAGCTCGGTTGCGAAAGACGAGCGGCTAGATTTACAATCAAGAGGTTACCGCTTTCGCTATGGCATGAATCACGCTTGGGACCGAGTGAACGTCTTTTGGTCGACTGATGTGCGAAACTAAGACCAAAATCACCTCGATCGCCATCCGGCCCGCTTGCGTCACATTGCAATCGCGAATTTATTGATCAAACGTGCCCAATAAAATGGCGCACCACGCCTTTGATTAGGCAAGGCGCCTTATTTAAACGCAGCGCCGTCGATGTTTTTGTGCGAATCCTCCGACTTCCGCCTTGGCACAGTCCTTGTTTAGCCATGGTCGGCCAGCGTCAAGCTTAATGGCGCGTTCCTATGCGACTGGTTCCCTCCATCGCGGAAATTCGGGGAGTAAAATGAAGACTATTGTAGCTGTTATCAAACCGTTCAAGCTGGACGAGGTGCGCGATGCGCTCACCGCCGTCGGCGTGCACGGACTGACGGTGACGGAAGTCAAAGGATATGGCCGCCAGAAGGGCCATACCGAGATTTACCGCGGCGCGGAATACACCGTGAGCTTTCTGCCAAAAGTGAGGATCGAACTGGCGGTCGACGCAGAACGGGTCGAGGCGGCTGTCGAGGCGATCGTTTCGGTCGCCAGGACCGGTCAAATCGGAGATGGCAAAATTTTCGTCAGCCCGCTCGATCAGGCGATCCGCATCCGTACGGGCGAACGCGGCGATGACGCTCTGTGAGCGGTTTTCCCAATTTCTTCAGGAGTAATTTCTCAATGCTTTCGTTCCCCTCTCGCAAGGCCGGGCTTAAGACGCTCGGTCTGGCGCTGGCCGGACTGGCGCTTTGCGCCGGCGCGGCTTACGCCCAGACGGCGGCCGCGCCCGCCGCGCCCCCCGCTCCCGTTCCCAACAAGGGCGACACCGCCTGGATGCTGACCTCCAGCGCCCTGGTGCTCATGATGTCCATTCCGGGCCTCGCCCTGTTCTACGGCGGCCTCGTCCGCACCAAGAACATGCTGTCCGTCCTCACCCAGGTTTTCGCCATCGTCTCGCTCGTCGGCGTGATTTGGGTGCTCTACGGCTATTCCGAAGCCTTCACCAACGGCGGCGCCATCAACGACTTCGTCGGCGGCTTCTCCAAATCCTTCCTGAAAGGCATCGACGTCAACTCGACGGCGGCGACCTTCTCGAATGGCGTCGTCATTCCGGAATACGCCTATATGGTGTTCCAGATGACCTTCGCCATGATCACCCCGGCGCTGATCGTCGGCGCCTTCGCCGAGCGCATCAAGTTCTCCGCGGTGATGCTGTTCGTGCTGCTGTGGGTCACGCTGGTCTATTTCCCGATCGCCCACATGGTCTGGTATTGGGCCGGCCCGGACGCCATCGGCGATGCGGCGCGCGCGCTCGCGGCGGCCACCGACGACGCGGCCAAGGCGGCGGCTCAAGCCAAGCTTGACGCGGCCAATCTCGACGCCGGCAAGCTGTTCCAGCTTGGCGCGCTCGACTTCGCCGGCGGCACGGTCGTGCACATCAACGCCGGCATCGCCGGCCTCGTCGGCGCCATCATGATCGGCAAGCGCATCGGCTATGGCAAGGAAGCCCTGCCGCCGCATTCGCTGACCATGTCGATGATCGGCGCCTCGCTGTTGTGGGTGGGCTGGTTCGGCTTCAACGCCGGCTCCAACCTCGAAGCCAATGGCACGACGTCGCTGGCCTTCGTCAACACCATGGTCGCCACCGCCGCCGCCGCCATCTCCTGGCTGTTCGTCGAATGGGCGGTCAAGGGCAAGCCCTCGCTGCTCGGCATGATCTCGGGCGCCGTCGCCGGCCTCGTGGCCGTCACCCCGGCGTCCGGCTACGCCGGCCCGATGGGCTCGCTGGCGCTCGGCCTGCTGGTCTCGCCGCTGTGCCTGTTCTTCGTCTCCACGGTGAAGAGCAAGTTCGGCTATGACGACGCGCTCGACGTGTTCGGCGTGCACTGCATCGGCGGCATCACCGGCGCTCTGGCGACCGGCATCCTCGTCGCCCCCTCGCTCGGCGGCGTCGGCATCACCGACTACACCAACTTCGCCAACGGCAACGCCGGAACCTATGACATGATGGCCCAGCTCATCATCCAGGCCAAGGCGGTCGGCACCACCCTGGTGTGGTCGGGCGTCGGCTCGGCGATCATCTACAAGATCGTCGACCTGATCGTCGGCCTGCGTCCGACCCCGGACGAAGAGCGCGAAGGTCTCGACATCACCGACCACGGCGAGCGCGCCTACAACTACTGAACAGCGCCTCAGGCCAACAACAGGCGGCGGGGAAACCCGCCGCTTTTTTTTGCGCCTCAACTCCGTGCCTGGTGGCGAATCAACCCTAGATTTCGCAGGAAGAGATCGGCAGGCTAAGTCAAAGCGCGGAAGCGCGGCCGGACGCTCGGATCCTTTGATGATCGGCATGAAGGCAAACCATTCCCACAATCGACCGTGTAAGGCGCCCCTCAATATTGTTACATAAATGCTACAGGCATCTTGCAATCGGCTTGGCAATGGCAATTCTGCCTAAAAATTAGGCGAATGCTCAAGCCTTCGCCTTGAGAATTGAGGCTGTTCCGGGGCACTTTGCAGTCATAGAGTTTCCAATAGCCGGAGCATACTAATGAAGCGTATCTCACTCATCGCGATTGCCGCAGTCGCCGCGTCCGCTGGCGCTGCCCTCGCCGCCGACCTGCCGTCCACCAAGGCGCCCGTCGTCGCGGCGCCCGTCGTCGCCAGCCCCTGGGACTTCGATATTGGCGCAGGTCTGACCACGGACTACATCTTCCGCGGCATCACTCAATCCAACCATCAGCCGAGCGTCGCCGCCCACGGCGAACTGCGCTACAACGCGACCGACGCCTGGCAGTTCTATGCGGGCGTGTCCGGGGAAAGCATCAAGTTCTCGCCGAGCTATTATCCGGTCGGCAGCCCGGCCATGGAACTCGATGGCGACGCCGGCGTGCGCGGCACCTTCGGCACCTTCAGCTTCGATCTCGGCGGCATCATCTACGGCTACCCGGATACGCCTACGGGCACACATATCGCCTATTTTGCCGGCGCGCTTCAGCCCATCGGCCTGTCGCCCCGTACCGACACCTGGGGTGAAGTCTATATCAAGCCGACCTACACGGTTAACGATATCCTGACGGTTGGCGCGAATTTCTTCTATACGCCGAGCTATATCAACACCGGCGCCAACGGCGAATATCTGTCCGGCACGATCAAGATCAGCCTGCCCGGCCAATTCACCGGCTTCGCGGTCTCCGGCGAACTCGGTTATCAGTGGCTCGGCAAGGTTGACAGCGTTTACATCGGCAACAATTCGACCGGTTACGTCTATACCGCCGCCGGCGTCGGCGGCTATGCGCTCGGCCAATTGCCGTCTTACCTCTATGGCAACGCCGGCCTTTCCTACACCTGGAAGTTCGTGACGATCGACGGCCGCTTCTACGGCACGAACCTTTCCAAGACCGCCGCCTATCAGCTGACCGGCATTCCGGAAAACGGCTCCGCCGGCACGGTTACCTCCAAATACGGCCAGAACGCGATCGTCGGCACGATCTCCTTCGACCTGACCTCGAAGGATCTCAAGTGGTGATTTGATCTGACAGCCGGTTTTTCTGGCGGCCAGAACTGAATCCGAAAGCGCGTCTGGCTTGCTCCAGGCGCGCTTTTTTTATGCGGCGGGGGCACATGGACCGTTAATCGCGTTGGCGTCATGCTGGATTTGCCAAGCCAAGCGCGGAATCGCTGTCCCTGCGAGGCAGAGAGTTCAATCTTCGTGGCCGTGGTAGGGCCGCAAAAGGATGTTGGTTCAGTTGGCGCTTGTTCGGGCCGCGCTTCATCCTGCGAGGAGGCGCGCCGTGCGCTCTCGGCGAGTTGGTCAATCTTCGCCCGGCGGCGCTAAAGAAAAAGCCGGCGCAAGGAGCGCCGGCTTAATTTCCAGGTTTCAGTGACGTTTATTCCGCCGCGCGCTTCATCTGCGGGTAAGTGCAGGAGGCGTCATTGGCGAAGGGGGCCTCGACATCCCGCGACGGCAGGAAGGGAATGCGCAGCGCCGACCACACATCGACCATGGCCTCGACCAGGTGGCTGATGTGGGCGTCGCCATGATGCGGGGTCGGGGTGATGCGCAGGCGCTCGGTTCCGACCGGCACGGTCGGGATAATTGATCGGCTGGATGTAAAGGCTGTGGCGGTCGAGCAGCATGTCGGTCGCCGCCTTGCATAATTGCGCGTCGCGCACCATCACCGGCACGATATGCGACTCATTGGCCAGCACCGGCAGACCGGCCTGCAACAGGGCGTGCTTGGTCAGCCAGGCCTGGCGCTGGTGCGCCATGCGCAGTTGGGGCTGGGTCTTGGCGATGCGCACCGATTGCGCGGCGGCGGCGCAGACGGCCGGCGGCAGCGCCGTTGAGAAGATGAAGGACGGCGCAAAGGAGCGCACGGCGTCGCAAATGGCCGGCGAGGCGGCGATATAGCCGCCGATGACGCCAAAACCCTTGGCGAGCGTGCCCTCGATCACGTCGATGCGGTGCATCTGGCCTTCGCGCTCGGCGACGCCGCCGCCGCGCGCGCCATACATCGCCACCGCGTGGACCTCGTCGATATAGGTCATGGCGTTGTATTTTTCCGCCAGATCGCAAATGGCCTTGATGGGGGCGATATCGCCGTCCATCGAGTAGATGCTCTCGAACACGATCAGCTTGGCGCGGTCCTGCGGCTGGGCGGCCAGCAGTTCTTCGAGATGGGCGACGTCATTATGCCGCCAGATCTGGCGCTCGGCGCTGGAGCGGCGCACGCCTTCGATCATCGAATTATGGTTGAGCGCGTCGGAGAGAATCAGGCAATTGGGCAAAAGATCGGCGATGGTCGAAATGGCGGCGAGATTGGAAATCCAGCCGGAGGTGAAGACCAGCGCCGATTCCTTGCCGTGCAGGTCGGCCAGTTCGGCTTCGAGCTTGACCAGGGGATGGCTGGTGCCGGAAATATTGCGGGTGCCGCCGGCGCCGGCGCCGTGTTTGCCGGTGGCGGATCTCATCGCCGCGATGACTTCCGGATTGACGCCCATGCCCAAGTAGTCGTTGGAGCACCAGATGGTGACGTCCTGCGCTGAGCCATCGGGCTTATGCCAGATGGCATGGGGAAAACGCGAGGAATCGCGCTCGATATCGGCAAAAACACGGTAGCGCTGTTCGGTCTTGAGCTTGCCGATGGCGTCGTCGAAAATCTGCCGATACTGCATCTTCTCTGTCCTCTGGCCCGGCGCGCCGTCGTGCGGAGCTTGCCTGTGGCGGGTAGCGCGGTTCGACCGAGCGGACCCTCTTTGTGTCCACTTGGTTAGACACTTTCTGGTGTCCATTCCTAATTACACACGCTACAACGTCGTCCATCGTTGCGCTAGATCAATTTCGATTTTTTTGTCACCAAAAAAGCGGCTGTGCAATTTTGTTGTTTCCAATGCCGTCAGGCGTAGGATGACACATTCCGCGCTTGCCTTCGCGGTCAACAAGACCAGCATGACCCATCGTTACAATAGCCAACCGCCGATAAATATAAAAAAGCGGCGCCAAATGGCCGGGGGATCAAATGCCCAAGACATCCAAATTAAACACGAGCGTTTCCACGGAAAATAAAGCTTCTGACGCGGCGCAGCCCATCGAATTGATGACCGACGCACTGAAAGCATGGGGACCGCTCGGAGAGTATGCGATCGATTCGGCGCAGCGCACCGTGCTGTTCTGGGACGTATGGCGCCAGCGCAGCGACCAATATTATGCACAGAAGGCGAAGGCGGTCCCCAACGTCCTTAGCTTCGAGGTGGAACTGGTGCTCGACGCCCGCACTTTTCCGCGCCCCGTCAATTACGGCCTGGTCCGGGTCAAGCCGCCGCAAGGCGTAACGATCGACCTGAAAAAGCGCCCCTTTGTCGTGGTCGATCCGCGCGCCGGCCACGGCCCGGGAATCGGCGGCTTCAAGGCCGATAGCGAACTGGGCGTGGCGATGCGGGCCGGGCATCCGTGCTATTTCGTCGGCTTCACGCCCGACCCGATGCCCGGACAGACCATCGAAGACATCATGCGCGCCGAGGCGGTGTTTCTGGAGAAGGTCATCGCGCTGCACCCCGACGCCGACGGCAAGCCCTGCGTGATCGGCAATTGCCAGGCGGGCTGGGCGGTGATGCTGGTGGCGGCGACCCGGCCGGAACTGTTCGGGCCGATCATCATTCCCGGCTCGCCGCTGTCCTATTGGGCCGGCGTCGAAGGCGAAAACCCGATGCGCTACACCGGCGGGGTGCTCGGCGGCAGCTGGCTGACCGCGCTGGCGGGCGACCTGGGCAATGGCAAGTTCGACGGCGGGCTGCTTGGTCGAAAACTTCGAGAGCCTCAATCCCTCAAACACCTATTGGACCAAGAATTACAACCTCTGGAGCAAGGTCGACTCCGAGGGGCCGCGCTACCTCGAATTCGAGAAATGGTGGGGCGGCCATGTCCAGCTCAACGCCGAGGAAATGCAGTGGATCGTCGATAATCTGTTCGTCGGCAACCGGCTCGCCACCGCCGAAATCGTCACCGGCGATGGCGTCCGGATCGACCTGCGCCGCATCCGCTCGCCGATCATCTGCTTTTGCTCCAAGGGCGACAATATTACCCCGCCACAGCAGGCGCTCGGCTGGATCGTCGATCTTTATGAAAAGGACGACGACCTGCTCGTCAACGGCCAGACCATCGTCTACGCCGTCCATGAAAACGTCGGCCATCTCGGCATTTTCGTGTCGGGCGGGGTGGCGAAAAAGGAGCATCAGGAATTTGCTTCCAACATCGATCTGATCGACGTGCTGCCGCCCGGCCTTTACGAGGCGGTCATCACGCGCAAGAGCGCCGAGACGGTCCATCCGGAAATGGTCGTCGGCGACTGGATCGTGCGCTTCGAGAAGCGAACCCTGGCCGACGTCCGGGCCATCGTCCAGCCAAACCCCGAAAACGAGCGCCGTTTCGCCGCCGCGCGGAAGGTGTCGGAGATCAATCTCGGCCTTTATCGCAGCTTCCTCCAGCCTGTCGTCCGCGCCTTCGCCAGCGACCAGTCCGTTGAATGGCTGCATAAGCTCAGTCTTGCCGAACTGCCCTTCGAGCTGTTTTCGGACCGCAATCCGCTGATGGGACAGGTGGCCGCAGCTTGCCGCGCAGGCGCGCGAACATCGCCAGCCTGTGTCGCCCGACAATCCGCTGCTCCAGTGGCAGGCCATGGTTTCCGACGGAATCATCGCCGCGCTCGACAGCTATCGCGATCTGCGCGATCGCAGTGTGGAACAGTTTTTCCTGTCGTTTTATGGCTCGCCGCAGGTGCAGGCCATGCTTGGCATTGGTCCCTCGGACGAGCCGCCGCGCCGCCGCCCCGGCGCGGAGCCGGAGCGGGCGGCCTTCGTCCAGCAGCGCATCGCCGAACTGAAAAACAATGTCGCCAAAGGCGGGCCGCGCGAAGCGGCCATTCGCAGCGTGGCCTATATCGGCATGGCCGGACCGGGCGTGGACGAACGCGCGTTCAATGTGCTGCGCCAGTTGCGCGACGAGGAATGCGGCATGACGCTCGACGAGTTCAAGCGCGTGTTCCGCGAACAATTCTTCACCCTGATGCTGGATCGGGACGGCGCGCTCGCCGCGATCCCGACACTGCTGAATTCCGGCGACTGCGACCGGGCGAAGGCGCTGGCGGCGATCCGGCAGGTGGTGACGGCGGCAGGCGAAATTGACGGCGAACGCGCGGAACGGCTGGCCCGGATCGAGAATCTGTTCGGTCGCCAGCCGATGCGCCGATCAAGCAAAGCGCGTGAGATTGCCGATACAAGGAAATTTCCGATGGAGCGCAAGCATGAGAAATACGACCGGCTGATCGCACGCTGCAAGACGCTGACGCCCATCCCGACCGCCGTGGCCCATCCCTGTGACGAAAGCGCGCTGAGGGGCGCGGTCGAAGCGGCCCAAATCGGCATTATTCAGCCGATCCTGGTCGGCCCCAGGGCAAAAATCGAGGCCGTGGCGAAGCAGTTCGGGCTCGACCTGTCGGGTTATGACATTGTCGATGTCCCCCACAGCCACGCCGCCGCCGAAATGGCGGTGCGGCTGGCGCGCGAGGGCAAGGTCGAGATGCTGATGAAGGGCAGCCTGCATACCGACGAATTGATGGCCGCCGTGGTGCAGAAGGACACCGGCCTGCGCACCGAGCGGCGCATCAGCCACGCCTTTATCCTTGACGTTCCGGGGCTGGAGCGGCCGATCATCATTACCGACGCCGCGATCAACATCTTTCCGACGCTGGAAGACAAGATGCACATCGTCCAGAACGCCATCGATCTCGCGCACGCCCTGGGCCTGCGAAATGCCCAAGGTGGCGATCCTCTCGGCCATGGAGACAGTCAACCCCCGCGTCCCCTCCACGGTCGAAGCCGCCGCGCTGTGCAAGATGGCCGATCGCCAGCAGATTACCGGCGGGATACTGGATGGCCCGCTGGCCCTCGACAACGCCATCGATCTCGCGGCGGCGCGCATCAAGAAGATCGATTCCCCGGTGGCTGGCCGGGCCGACATTCTGGTGGCGCCGGACCTCGAGGCCGGCAACATGCTGGCCAAGAGCCTGACCTTCATGGCCGGCGCCGACGCGCGCGGGCATCGTGCTCGGCGCCCGGCTGCCGATCATCCTCACCAGCCGCGCCGATTCGACCATCGCGCGTCTGGCGTCCTGCGCGGTGGCGGCTCTGGTCGCGCAAGCGCGGCGGGACAATGCGGCAAAGGCGGTGGTGTGATCTGGAACGCATAGGCGCTCAGCGGCCAGATCGAAGGGCTCGACCCCGATTTAAGGTGAAAGGGCATCGCGAAAGCAGGGCTTTAAGTGGTTGAGTTTTATATGGCGCGCCCAAGGGGAATCGAACCCCTGTTTTCGCCGTGAGAGGGCGACGTACTAGACCGCTATACGATGGGCGCGGAATTCTTTTAGTTACGCTATACTTATACACAATAGTGGATCAAAGGTCAAGACGAGACCATTGCTCTGCCATTCCATGCACCCCCCTTTTTGCTAGACGACGGGAGCAGCGCGGGAATTGTTATTTATCGGGAACCGCGCCCATCCGCAAGTCCTTCCGTAAGCTTTGCCACCGTCTCCCGCGCCGCGCGCATTGACTTGGCCAGTCCCCGCCCATATTCCTTTGCGTAGAAAAAGGCATGAACCCCTTGGCTTTGCCGCGCCACAAGTTCCTCCGAAAGATCCATTATGCGCGTTGGCCAGCATCTTGCCGCCTTTGTGCTCCTCGCCCTGCCCCTCGCCGGTTGCGACGGCCCCGCGAAACTTCCCGAGCGCCCTCCGTTCAACGTCGTGGCGGAAAAAGTCGCCCCGCAATCCTATGACGTCGCTGTAAGCCTGACGGGCGCCGTGCGCGCCCGGGTGCAGACCGAGCTTTCCTTCCGGGTCAGCGGACGGGTGATCGAAAGAAAAGGCGACGTCGGACAGCATGTCGAAGCCGACGCCATTCTGGCCCGGCTCGATCCGTCGGAACAGCAGGCCGATGTCGACGCCGCCAAGGCGGCGCTGGTCGGCGCCGAGGCAACCATGCGTCAGACCAATGCGGTTTACGATAGACAAAAGGCGCTGCTTACCAAGGGCTTCACGACCCAGGCCAATTATGATGCCGCCGACAAGTCGCGGCTGACCGCGACAGGTTCGCTCGATTCCGCCAAGGCGCAACTTGGAGCGGCGAAGGACGCGCTCAGCTATACGACTCTGCGTCCCGGGCGCCCCGGCGTCATCACCGAGCGCTTCATCGAGGTCGGTCAGGTCGCGCAGGCTGGGGAGGCCGCTTTCGGCTTTGCCGAGGATGGACCGCGCGACGCCGTATTCGCGGTTTATGAATCGATCATCGCACAGCGTCCGGGACGGGGTATTATCGACCTCAGCCTCGTGTCCGATCCGATGGTCAAGACCACCGGGAGAGTCCGCGAAGTTTCTCCCGCCGTCGACGCCAAGAATGGCACGGTGCAGGTCAAGGTCGAAATCGACGCCAACGCGCCCGCAATGCCGCTCGGCGCCGCCGTGACCGGCGTGGGTCGCTGGCGCGAGGAAAATGTCGTCATCCTGCCCTGGACGGCCATGACGTCGAAAGACGGCCAGCCTGCGGTCTGGGTGGTCGATCCGGCGACCCAGGCGGTGGCGTTGCGGCCGGTGGTCGTGGAGCTTTACGAAAAGGACAAGACCGTCCTGCGCTCCGGCCTCCAGGCGGGCGAAACAGTCGTCACCGAAGGCGGCAAGTTTTTGCGCGAGGGCCAGATCGTGCGCACAGACATTGCGGAGCGTTCATGAAAAGCCGTCTTTTACGTTTGCGCCGCTGGCGTTGATCGTCATGCTCGCCGCCTGCGAAAAACCCAAGAAGGCGGCGGAGGAGCCCGTGCGTCCCGCCATGACCCAGGTCGTGGCGGCCACGCCCGCCCTTGACCAAATACTGTCCGGCACGGTGCAGCCGCAAGTGCAGAGTCCCTTCGCCTTCCGGGTGGCGGGGCGGATGATCGCCCGCCCGGTCAAGGCCGGCGATCCGGTCGCGGCGGGGCAATTGCTCGCCGCCATCGATCCGTTGTCGCTGCAGATGGCGGCGCGCTCGGCCGTGGCCGCCTTGTCTAGCGCCCGCGCGGAATATCAGAACGCGGTGACCAGCGAAGCCCGGCAATCGGCCCTGCTCGAAAAGAAGACCGTTTCACAGGCGACTTTCGATTCCGCCGAGCAGGCGCGCGCCACCGCTCAGGCCAGCATGGTGCAGGCCGAGGCCAATGTCGTGAAAACCAAAGAGCAATTGTCCTATGCCGAACTCAGGGCGGACTACGCTGGCGTGGTGACGACCACCAACGCTGAAGTCGGACAGGTAGTCCAGCCGGGGCAGGCCATCGTCACCATCGCCGAACCGACGCGTCGCGACGCGGTGATCGACGCGACCAACACTGTCGCCGAATCACTGGACATCGGCCAGCCCTTCATGGTCGCCCTGCAGCTCGATCCGGCGATCCGCGTCGAGGGAAAAGTGCGCGAGATCTCGCCTCAGGCCGACGCCGTGACGCGGATGCGGCGGGTGAAGATCGCGTTGGAAGATCCGCCCAGCACTTTCCGGCTCGGCTCGACCATTTACGCGCGCATTGCCGCCGGCGCCACGTCGACCACCCGGCTTCCTGGTTCGGCGCTGCTGCGCGAGGCGCCGAACACCCAGGTTTTCGTGGTCGATCCGCAAAGCCTGAAAGTGTCGTTGCGCGACATCGACGTGGCGCCGGACCGCGACGATTTCTGGATTGTGCGGGGCGGGCTGAACGCCGGAGAGCGGGTCGTGACGGCCGGCGTGCATAGCCTCAAAGAGGGGCAGGTCGTGCGTATTTATGGGAGCGCCGCGCCGTGAAAAGCAGCTTCAACCTTTCCGAGTGGGCGCTCGAACACCGCTCGCTGCTGTGGTATTTCATGATCGTCTTCGTGCTGGCCGGCACGTTTTCCTACATCAAGCTCGGGCGCGAGGAAGACCCTAACTTCACCATCAAGACCATGATCGTGCAGGCCAACTGGCCCGGCGCGACGGCCGAGGACGTGACCAGGCAGGTCACCGAGCGGATCGAGAAAAAACTCGAGGAGCTGGAATTGCTCGACTACACCAAGTCGATCACCACAGCCGGCCAGACCACGGTCTACGTCAATCTGCTGCCGACCACCAAGGCGCGCGACGTCCAGCCGACCTGGGTGCGCATCCGCAACATGATAGCCGACATCAAGACCCAGTTCCCGAGCGGCACGCAGGGGCCGTTTTTCAACGACCGGTTCGGCGACGTCTTCGGCAATATCTACGCGTTTACCGCCGATGGCGTGACGCTTCGCCAATTGCGCGACCAGGATCGAGGACGCGCGATCGCAGGTGTTGACCGTGCCCAACGCGGGCCGCGTCGATCTGCTCGGCGCCCAGGACGAAGTGGTTTTTCTCGAATTCTCGACCCGGCAGATCGCCTCGCTCGGCCTCGACTTGCAGACCGTGGTGCAGACGCTGGCCGCGCAAAACGCCGTCACCGCGTCCGGCGTCGTGCAGGCCGGACCGGAACGGATCGCCATTCGCGTGAGCGGCGGCTTCTCGTCGGAAGACAGCCTGCGCGCCGTCAATCTGCGGGTCAACGACCGGTTTTTTCCTCTGTCCGATATCGCGACCATCCGGCGCGGCTATGTCGATCCGCCGACCAGCCTGTTCCGCTACAACGGCAAGCCGGCCATCGCCCTCGCCATCGGCATGAAAGCCGGCGCCAACCTGCTCGAATTCGGCGCGGCGCTCGAACAGAAGATGGAAAAAATAAAGACCGACATGCCGATCGGCATCGATATTTTCCGGGTCTCCGACCAGCCCGCCGTGGTCGACGATGCGGTTTCCGGTTTTACACGAGCCCTGTTTGAAGCCGTCGTCATTGTTCTGGCGATCAGCTTCATCAGTCTTGGCATGCGCGCCGGGCTGGTGGTGGCGATCGCCATCCCGCTCGTGCTCGCCGTCACCTTCATCTACATGGAGGTTGCCGGCATTTCGTTGCAGCGCATTTCGCTTGGCGCCCTGATCATCGCGCTCGGCCTGCTGGTCGACGACGCCATGATCGCGGTCGAAATGATGGTGGCGCGGCTGGAGGCCGGCGACGACCTGCACAAGGCCGCCACCCATGTCTACACCTCGACCGCCTTTCCCATGCTGACCGGCACACTGGTGACCGCGATCGGTTTCGTTCCCATCGGCCTCAACACCAGTTCGGCGGGCGAATTCACCTTCACCCTCTTCGTGGTCATCACGGTATCGCTGATCGTGTCGTGGTTCGTGGCGGTGCTGTTCACGCCGCTGATCGGCGTCACCTTGTTGCCGGCGACGATGAAGGGCCATCACGACACCGGGAAAGGCCGGTTCGCCCGCGCTTTTGCCGGCCTGCTCGATTTCTGCATGAAATGGCGTTGGCTGACCATCGGCTTGACCGTCGGCGCGCTCGCCGTGTCGCTGTTTGGCATGCAATTCGTGCAGAAGCAGTTTTTCCCCAATTCCGACCGGCCCGAACTAATCGTTGACTGGACCCTGCCGCAAAACGCCTCGATCGCCAACACCAGCGCCCAGATGGCGCGTTTCGAAAAGGAGATACTGGCCGGCGAACAGGATATCGAGCTGTATTCGAGCTATGTTGGCCAGGGCGCGCCGCGTTTCGTGCTGTCCTTCGATGTGCAGCCCTCCGCCCCTTCTTCGGCCAGACGGTGATCTTGACCAAGAGCATCGAGGCGCGCGACCGGTTGCGAATCAAATATCAGGACTGGCTGCGGCAAACCTTCCCCGGCACCGATGGATTCGTGCATCTGCTCGACATCGGGCCACCCGTCGGACGGCCGGTGCAATATCGCGTCAGCGGGCCTGACATCGACAAGGTGCGCGGCTATTCCCAAAAGCTCGGCAATATTGTCGCGACCAACCCGCATCTCGACAATGTGACCTTCGATTGGAACGAGCCTTCCCGCACGATCAAGGTTGAGGTGTTGCAGGACAAGGCGCGCCTGCTCGGGGTCTCGTCGCAGGACATCTCCTCCACCCTCAACAGCGTGGTGGCCGGCTCTGCTGTGACCCAGTTGCGCGACGACATTTATCTCATCGACGTCATCGGCCAGGCGCAGGCCGGGGAGCGCACGTCGGTCGAAACGCTGCAAAACCTGCAATTGCCGGGCGCCAATGGCCAGGCGGTCCCGCTGGCGGCGGTGGCCACTCTCGGCTACGGCCTCGAACAGCCCGTCATCTGGCGCCGCGCGCGCCAGCCCACCGTGACCCTCAAAGTGGGGATCGTGGACAAGACGGAAGCCGCGACCATCGTCACCCAGCTTGCGCCCGAATTGAAGACATTCAACGCCTCCCTGCCGCCCGGCTACAAGGCTGTGGTCGGCGGCGCGGTGGAGGAAAGCGCCAAGTCGCAAGGCCCGATCGCGGAAGTGCTGCCCTTGATGCTGTTCCTGATGGCGACGATTCTGATGATCCAGTTGCAGTCCTTTCACCGGCTGTTCCTGGTCTTCGCCGTCGCGCCGCTGGCGATCATCGGCGTCGTCGCCGCGCTGCTGCCAAGCCACGCGCCGCTGGGCTTCGTCGCCATTCTCGGCGTGCTGGCGCTGATCGGCATCCTCATCCGCAATTCAGTGATCCTGATCATCCAGATCGAGGATTTGCGGAAAGAGGGAGCTCGCGCCCTGGGACGCCGTGCGCGACGCGACCGAACACCGGATGCGGCCGATCATGCTGACGGCGGCCGCCGCCACCCTCGCCCTGATCCCGATCTCGCACCAGATTTTCTGGGGCCCCATGGCCTATGCGATGATGGGCGGCATTGTCGTCGGCACGGTGCTGACGCTGTTGTTCCTGCCGGCGCTTTATGTCGCGTGGTTCCGCATCCCGCGCCCTGAGGGCGACGCCAGGGCGGCGACAAACGCCGAACGCCTTGC
The DNA here is from genome assembly GCA_963813955.1 of uncultured Alphaproteobacteria bacterium. GTDB lineage: Bacteria > Pseudomonadota > Alphaproteobacteria > Rhizobiales > Beijerinckiaceae > Rhodoblastus. Next base: position 97,249 of record CAWFBN010000072.1, read on the forward strand.
ATGGAGCGGCGCCAACGCCACATGAGGCCTAGAAACGATCAGGGCCGAGAGGGCGATGGCGCGCGAAAACTTCTGGCTTTGGCTTGGCGGCGGCTTCGCCTTCGCGCTCGTCGTCGCTGGCGCTTTCCCTGTGGGCCGCGTTCGGCCCCCAGGTTTTTATCAATAGCCTCACGGCGATCTGGACCTGTTTTTAACGATGGCCATGCCCACCCGAATCCCCGCAACCGAAAACGCCGCGCCAACTGGTGTGGAGCTTCGCCGCGGGGCCTTGCTGCTGGTGGCGCGGCGGTCGGGATTTGCGCGCTGCTCAGCCCAAAACCCGGCGGCGGCGCGCAATCCTCGGCCGCCATCGGGGGACCGTTCCGGCTGAGCCTCGGGCGAGCAGACCGTCACCGACGCCGATTTGCGTGGCGCGCCCTTCCTGGTTTTCTTCGGCTACACCCACTGCCCGGACGTCTGCCCGACCACCCTGTTCCAGATGTCGGAAATTTTCCGCGCGCTGGGGCCGGACGCCAAAATCAAGGGCCTGTTCATCACCGTCGATCCCGAACGCGACACGCCGGATCTGGTCAAGACCTATGCGGGCAATTTCGATCCCCGCATCATCGGCCTGTCGGGCGACCGCGCCGCCATCGACAGGGTTCTGGCCGAATATCGCGTCTATGCGCGCAAGGCGCCGGGCGCCAACGGCGACTACACGATGGATCATAGCGCGGTGATCTATCTGATGGACCGCGACGGCAAGTTTTTACGCGCCTTCAATATGGAGCGGCCGCCCGAGAAGGCGGCGGCGGAGTTGCGCGCGCTGCTGTGAGCGGTTGTCAGCCGAATTTCTTCGATCCGGCCACCCAGGTCTCGCTGACCTTGATATCCATGATGTGATTTGGGTCCACCTTGAACGGATCGGCGTCGAGGATGACGAGATCGGCTTCCTTGCCGACTTCGAGCGAACCGATATGGTCTTCCAGCCCGATCTGACGCGCAGCGTCGATGGTTGTCGCGCTTTAACGCCTGCTCGACCGTGATCGCCAGATCGGCGCCGATGATCGACTTGTCGAAATCGCAACGGCGCGTCACCGCCGTCTGGATCAACCGCAAGGGGCCGATCGGCGAACAGGGCGCGTCGGTGTGCAAGGTGAAGGGCACGCCCGCCTTGGCGCAGGCGCCGGCCGGATCCATGAACTCGGCCCGCTCGGGTCCAAAAATCTGGTCGCGATAGGCCGCGCCATAGAGAAAGACGTGGTTCATCAGGAAGCTGGGCTCCACCCCGAGCCTCTTCATCCGCGCGATCTGGTCCTCCCGCAGCATGGTCGCGTGCTCGATGCGATTGAGCCCGGTCGGCGGATTGGCGCCATAGGCGGCCTCGATGGCGTCGAGCGAATCGTCGATGGTGGCGTCGCCATTGCAATGGATCAGGACCGGCCAGCCCGCCGCCTTTATGTCGGCCACCAGCGTCTTCAACTCGGCCGGCGGAAAGTTGGGACTGCCTTTGCTCGTGCTGCCGAGATAGGGTTTGGTCTGGGCGCCGGTCTCGGTCTGGTTCGAACCGTCTCCGACGATCTTGATCCCATAAAGCGAAAAACGGCTGTCGGGAAAAGTCGTCGCCTTCGCGCCGATCCCCATCGACCGGTAGGCGTCGCCCGCCTTGAGCGCATCGACCATCAGGCTGGCGCTGAGCCGGACGGAGGCGACATTGGACAGTTTCGTCAGGCCCTCGATCCACTCCGGCTTGATCGTGCCGGGTTCGTGCAGCGTGGTGTTGCCGACAGCCGCCGTGGTTTTGGTGTAATCGAGGATGGCCTTGGCGACGAGTTCGGGGGTGATCTTTGGCGCCGCTGGAGCCAGAATCTTCAGAAGCGCGCTTTCCTCATAGATGAGGCCGTCGAACTTGCCGTCCGGTCCGCGTCCGAAATGTCCGCCGCCCGGCAGGACGCCGACATCGGCGGGGATTTTCGCCACCTCGAACGCCATCGCATTGGCTGCCCCGTCATGGGCGTTGATGTACCAGACGAAAATCGGGTGGCTGGTCGAGATCGCGTCCAACTCCTTCATCGACAGGTCGCCGCCCTGCAGAAGATTGTCGAAATCATAGGCGAGGATCCATTCGCCGGCCGGCGTCTTGTCCGCAAGGGCTTTGAGCGCCGCCGTGAATTCGGCCCGGGTCGGATAGCGGCTGTAGCCGACATCGGCGAGAAGCTCGGCGAACAGCGCAGCGCCGCAGGTGTGATGATGAGGATCGATGAAGCCCGGCAAAAGCGTGCGGCCTGCGAGATCGACAATGCGGGTCGAGGGTGTTTTGAGCCCCATCACTTCGGCTTCGCTGCCGACCGCGATGATCTTGCCGCCCCCGATGGCCAGCGCCTCGACGCTGCGCTTCGACCCGGCCATGGGAATCACGACGCCATTGCGGAAAATCACATCGGCGCCGCCGTCGGCGGCAAATGCGCTGCGCGGCCTGAGAGCGGCCAAAGCGGCGGCGCCGCCCGCCGCCGTGGCCATGAAGTGACGACGCGTGGGCCGGAGCGAGTCAAAACCCGCCATGAATTGATTGACGACAAGGGATCCGATGCAACCGCGACACATGGCGAACCTTTCCCCAGGACGACCGGGTTTTTCCTTAGGCTATGATCAAGCTATGACAGGAATCCTGTGCGAAACAGTTGGCAATTCGCTTAAATCCGCCGTCATCAGGGACGCGCCACCAGCGCGCCTTGAGGGTTGATCGGACTTCTGCAACGGCAACGCCGCCCCAACGGGCGGCGCCAGACTGCTGACAAACCCGTGGGCCGCCCTCGTCCTTCGAGACGCGCCTTTTAGGCGCTCCTCAGGATGAGGGCTACTGCATTGTTTTAAATATATAAAACCCTCATGGTGAGGAGGCTCCGAAGGAGCCGTCTCGAACCATGGGCAGTAAAACGAGACTTTGTCATCAAGCTGACGCCGCCCCAACGGGCGGCGCGCTCTTTTTTCCGATCAAGAATGCTGTTCTTATTGACCGACGCGATATTCGATACGGCGGTTGCGGAAGCGGCCTTCGACCGAGTTCATTGCTCGCCACTGGGTTGGCGCTGCCGAAGCCTTTGGCGACCAGCGCGGCGGGGGCCACGCCGGCGTCGACGAGAGCCTTGCGGACAGCGTCGGCGCGGCGCTGCGACAGAGGGATATTCTTTTCGTCGCTGCCGCTGTTATCGGTATAGCCGTCGATTTCGATCACGGTGGCCGCGGGAAGGGTCTTGATCTTTGCGGCGGCGTTTTGCAGCAAAGCCAACTCCTGAGGTCCGATTTCGGCGCTGGCGGTCGGGAAATTCAGGATCGACAGGTTCAGGACCCCAACCAGATCGGCGGCCGAGAAGCCTGGCTTCAGCGTAGCCAGCGAGGTCGCGGCGTTCTTGTTGGCGCTGGCGATCACCTCGCCAAAGTGATCGGACAGGGCGCCGACTTTCCAATCGCTGCCGAAAAGACCGGCCAGGAATTTGTAAAGACGGGTGCGCTCGACGTCGTCGACGAGGCCGCCGATATTAATCGAATGGCCGCTGAACAGGGCTTCCAGGCCCGGGATTTTGAGGTTCCCCAAGGCATCGTGAAGCTTGGTCAGCCAGGGCGCGTCGGCGCGATTGGCGTCGACAGTGATATCGCCCTTGATCTTGTCGGCCCCGTATGCCGCTTTCAGTTCGTTGAGGATCGACTGACGCGTCGCTTCGTCATGCACGACGCCGGAATAACGGACGATTCCATTCTCGTTGCTGATCGAGAAGGTCGCGGGCAGAGATGGCGCCGGGACCGGCACGGGCGCGGGCGTCGCCACCGGCGCTGGCGCCGGTGGGGCGACGGGAGCGGGAGCGGGCGCGGGCGTGGTAACCGGCGCTGGCGCTTGCGCTGTCTGGATGGGCTGCTGGTCGCCCCAGAACAAAGTGGTCAGGAGCCAGGCGAGAGCCGCGAGAGCCAGCGCGCCGAGCGCCGCCCACAACCATCCGAGACCCTTGCGCTCCGCGGGACGCTCGGCGTGACGGGGAACGCCCGAGGGCGCCTGAGACAGAAAACCGGTCACTTCAGCAGGCAGGGTGGCCGGGACCGAGCCTCCCGGAGTTAGCAGTCCGATCAGCTTCGGCAAAACAAAGGCCGTCGCCGCGGACACGACCGAATCGCCGAGTCCGAGCTTTTGCGCGATGCCGCTGAGAACCGTCGAGCCGAACAGCTTCTCGACCTGCGTATGCAGCATCGGCGCGGCTTGCGGGTTGCCGAGCCACGACATGAGTTCGGTTCCGAACCCGGCCGACCTCACCCGAATTCACGAATCCGCCAAAGCCGCCGGGCGCGCCGGTGACCAATTTCAGGACTTCGCGGACCAAGGCAGTCGCGTTCGATCCCAAGCCGAACTTGCCGGCAACTTCGGAAATAACTGAATCCAAGAGCGCCATATCATTCTCCGATGCGAAACTGGTGGCCGAAACCTATGCCAAGTTTATATGACATTTTAAACTATGGTGAACAGCGGAACAAACTAGGCCCAATGGCGTAAACTCATCTCTCATCAATCCGTCTTAGTCTGTGACTTCGACCAATTGCGCAGACTTAGCGGTTGACCGAGCGTTTTGAAAGCATCGCTTCATGACCCCTCGCAATTGACCTATTGTTTTATTATAGTTAATAGCCCTCGTGCATCGCCGGGGCGTCAATAGATCGTTCTGAATAGCGGCAAGCGGCTGCGCCACCTCGGACGTCTTGGTCTGCGATGTCACGATTATTTGATCGCGCCAGGCGAGGGCGATTTGCTCCTCAATCGCCGCACAGCAACATCATATTCCAAGCCCTGAAACGGTCGGCGCGCGCCAATCTTTGCCGGTGGACGCCGCCGCCTTCTGCATAAGGCCGGTTACGATGTTTTACTGGATTTATGACTACCCGTCGTATGTCGTGGGCGCCCTGTTCGGAGCCGTGTTCGTCGCCGCCGCCTTGTTCGGCATTTTTGCCCTGCGCCCGCTCATTCGCAGCCGGATTCACACCGAGCGCAGGGCCAATGACATGGTCGGGATGACGCTCGCCAGCTTTTCCGTCCTTTACGCATTTCTGCTCGGCTTGCTGGCGCTGGCTTCCCTTCAAAATTTCACGGTGGTCGGCGATCTGGTGACCAAGGAGGCGTCAAGCATCGCGGCCCTCTATCGCGACTTTGGAGGCTATCCCGAGCCCGCTCGAGGGCAGCTTCGCGAAATCCTGAAGTCCTATACCCGCGATGTCATCAAGGACAGTTGGCCAAAGCAGCAACGTGGCATCGTGCCTCTGCTGGGGTCGGAGGACGTCACCACCCTGGTCGACCATATGATCGCCTTCGAGCCTGTAAAGAAAAGCCAGGAAATCATTCACGCCGAAGCCTGCGACAGCTCAATAGTCTGATCGAACTCAGGCGAGCGCGCCTGTCGAATGTCACGGCCGGCATCCCGGCGGTTTTCTGGTGGGTCGTCGCCATTGGAGCTTTGCTCAATATTCTGCTGATCTGGATGCTGGACATGGATGTCACTGTCCATGCGCTGCTTGGCGGCACGCTGGCGCTTTTTCTGGGAATGGTCATCTTCATGATCGCGGAGTTGGATAATCCCTTCCGGGGAGGGCTCAGCATTGGTCCCGACGCGATCCAGCAGGTCTATGATACGCTGATGAACGCGCAGCAAACGACGAGTCGCTGAACCTAAAGCCTGTCCTCGGCGTTGATTGTATTGCGCCTGATGGGCGCTTACACTGGCGGCGGCAACGGAGTTTATGACATGGCGAACCCATGGACCAAGAAAAATCCTTTCCTGAGCATGTGGCTTAGCGGCGCCAATTCCGTCGCCGGGAAGGCGCGCGGCCATGCCACAGCCGCCGCGAAAAAAACCCAGACCGCGCTGACCAAAAAGGCTGTCGGCCTATGGACCGACGCGTGGTTCTCGCCGCTCAAGCCGCGCCGCCGTCGCAAGAAGAGCGGCTGATTGCGGATCAAGCCAAGCCCACTGTCCTATCTCGCCCTTTCGAGCAAGTTGGCGCAAGCCGCCGTCACGTCGTGGCAGGCGGCTTTCTTGCCCGTCGCGGCCGGTGCAGATCGAGAATTTCGGGTCCAATCCCGGCAATCTGCGCATGTATCTTTATGCGCCGCCAAGGTTGCGCGCGGGACGGCCGCTGGTGGTCCTTCTGCACGGCTGCGGCCAAAGCGCTAGCAATTTCGCGACCGACGCCGGCTGGATCGCCCTGGCGCAGCAGTATCGCTTCGCCCTGCTGCTGCCCGAGCAAGTGCGCACCAATAACCGCATGGGCTGTTTCAACTGGTTCCAGCCGGGAGACGTGCGGAGCAATTCCGGCGAGGTCCTGTCGATCCGGCAGATGATCCGCAAGGCGGTCAAGACTTAGGGTTCGGACCCGCGCCAGATCTTTGTTGCGGGCTTTTCGGCCGGCGGCGGCATGACGGCGGCGCTGCTCGCGGCCTATCCGGCCTTGTTCGCGGCCGCGGGAATCTTTGCCGGCATGCCGGTCGGTTCCGCCCATAACGGGGTCGGCGCGCTGATAAAAATGCGGCGGGCGGGCTCGGATCACGAGCGGGAGCGGCTCGCCCGCGAGGTTACGCGCGACAGCAAGCCGCGCCGAAAATGGCCGCGCGTCTCGATCTGGCAGGGCGAAAAGGATCGCACCGTCGATCCGCAAAACGCCGAAGTCCTCGCCGCGCAATGGAGCGAGTTGCAAGGCTACGGCCCCGTCGCCACCACCGCCCACACAACGCCGGCCTATCACTTTCAGTCATGGGGCAAGCCCAGAAAGCCGCCCGCCGTCGAACTGTGGACGCTTCCCGCGATGGGACACGCGGTTCCCGTGGACTTGAAGAAGGACATCGGCAGCCATACCGGCGCCGTCGTGGTCGACGCCGGCGTTTCCGGGCCGCATATGCTGGCCGCCTTCTGGGGTCTCAAGCAGCCGAACGCGTGAGGTTTAGTCTTCACGTTCGAAAACATAGAGCCCGACGTCGATCGCCTCTTCGAGAAAACCCGCCTCGCAATAGCAAAGATAATAATCCCACAGCCTGCGGAATTTTTCATCGAATCCCTGCGCCGCGATTTCAGGCCACGCGGCGTGAAAGCGGCGACGCCATTCGACGAGGGTGCGGGCGTAGGACTCCCCGAAAACTTCCGCGTGGACGAGCTTCAGCCCGGCGCGCGTCGCCTGTTCGGTCATGAGACTTTTCGACGGCAGGAAGCCGCCGGGGAAAACATGCTTCTGGATGAAATCCGTGTCGCGCCGATAGGTCTCGAAGCGATCCTCGGCGATGGTGATGGCTTGAATGACCGCCCTGCCGCCCGGCTTGAGCGTCCGGCGCAAGGCGTCGAAATAAAGCGGCAGATAGGGCTCGCCCACCGCTTCGATCATCTCGATCGAGACGATCCGGTCGAACTGCCCGGTGATTTCGCGGTAATCCTGCAGGCGCAGGTCGCAGCGCCCGGCGAGGCCGAGACGCGCCGCTCGCGCGGTCGCGGCGGCGAGTTGCGAGGGCGACAAGGTCACGCCGGTGACATGGGCGCCGGCGCCGGCCAGATGCGTGGCCAGCGCGCCCCAGCCGCAGCCGATCTCCAGAATGTTTTCATTTCCCGAGAGCCGCAGCAGGCTGGCGATGCGTTCGCATTTGGCCGCTTGCGCCTGCTCCAGCGCCAGGCTGGGATCGGTCCACAGGGCCGAGGAATAGATCATGTCGGCGTCGAGCCAGGCGGCAAAAAAATCATTGCCGAGATCGTAATGCTTTTCAATATTGCGGCGGCTGCCCCGCCGGGTATTGCCGCGCAGGAGATGACGCACCCGTTGATAAAGGGCGAAGGCCGGAGAACCGTCGATCGCCCGCTGGCTGGTCTGGCTATTGTGCGCGGCGAGCCGGACCACGGCGGTCAAATCGGCGCTGGTCCAGTCGCCATCGATCCAGGCGTCGCCCATGCCGATATCACCGCTGGCCATGGCCCGCCACAGCGTCCGCCAGCGGCGCAGGACCAGATGGGCGTCCGGACCGGGCTCATCGCCCTTCCATTCAAGCAGGGCGCCATCCGGCAGTTCCACGCGGAGCCGCCCGAAGCGGAGATGGCCGAACAGGCCTTGCAACAGGCGGCCGCGCAGACCGGAAAGGGGCGCGGTTTCAGGCGCGGCGGCCTGGTCGAAACTGGTCATGCGGGGTCAACCTCGCTTTCGGTCAGGGGAAGAAATGATGGAAACAGCGTCGTCCGGCGGCGACGGGCGCGGGCGCGTGTGGACGCCCTTGATCCGGATTTTCAGCGCTTCCCACATGATGCCGCCGACGACGCGCACACTCAGTCCGGGAAGGGAGAAAAACTGCCGCAGCAAGGCCGCGTCGGTCAGGGGTTGGCGGCGGCCGGTCTGCCGCGCCCGCATGACAAGGCCCTGCTGGTCGGAAACGTCGATGTTGATGCGCAAAAGCGCGTCGGGCGCGTCGAGCGTAAAGGCGTAGCGCAGGTCCATATCCATGAAAGGCGAGACGTAGAACACCTTGTCGCAGGTCTGATGGATGGTCTCGCCCGCCGCTTGCTCCACCGGAATCAGATAGGAGTGGCGCTGGCCAAAGGTGTTGTCCACTTCCCACAGGATGGCGGAAAGCACGCCATCGCTGCGGTAGCAGAAGAAGATGCTGAGCGGATTGAACGACCAGCCGAGCACGCGCGGCATGATCAACAGTTTTATCGCGCCGCCGTCCGGCGTGAAGCCTGCGGCCTGCAATTTCTCCTCGACCTGCGCGCGCAACGGGCGTGCGCCGCCATCCCCGCGGTCGCGCTCGTAAAAGGAGAAGAGATTGAAGCGATTGACCGAAAAGAAACGCAACTCCTTGTCGAGGCGCGCGAGTTCGTCGAGGTCGATCAGGCAGGAATAAAGGCGGTAGGCGAGGCGATGATCGCGCGGACGCAGGCGGTGATGGGTCACCGTCCCCACATAGAGCGCGGACTGGAGCGGCGGAGTGGACTCGAGCGTCATGCGGGCGCCCTTTCCCGGTTTTTCGCGAGCGGCAGGCGATGGATGCGGCCATCGGCGTTCGGCGCCGTCCAGGGACGCGGGGAGCCGCCCAGATCCTCGGCGACGGCGAGACCGGCCTGCAAGCCGTCCTCGTGGAAACCGGCGCCGAACCAGGCGCCGCAAAACCAGGTGTTGTTCTGCCCTTGCAGGCTCCACAGATCTTGCTGCGCCCGCATGGTTTCGCTGTTGAATTGCGGGTGTTCGTAGACGTCGCTGCGGACCACGGATTTCGGGCTTGGGCTGACGCAGAGGGATTTAGCGTGACGAACAAGGGCGGCGCAGCCGCGCCCAGCGGCTGCAGCTGGTTCATCCAATAGGTGACGGACAGGCGCCGATCCGCGCCCGCGCCGTCGCTCAGATAATTCCAGGCGGCCCAGGCGGCTTTGCGGCGCGGCATGAGGTTGGCGTCGGTATGCAGGACCGCCTCGTTTTTGGCGTAGCGGAAGGCGCCGAGCAGCTTGCGCTCGGCGTCGCTCGGCGCCGCCAGCATTTTTAGCGCCTGATCGGCATGGGCGGCGATGACCACGGCGTCGAAGCGCTGGCGGCCGCCCGAGGCGTCGACCAGTTCGACCCCGTCGCCGTCGCGCAGGATGGAAACGATGGGGCGCGAAACTTCGATGCGGTCGGCATAGGGCTCTGTCAGACGCTTGACATAGGCGCGGCTGCCGCCGACGACGGTGCGCCATTGCGGCCGGCCCGTCAGACGCAGCAGACCGTGGTTCTCGCAAAAGCGCACGAAAGTGGCGGCCGGTTGCTTGCCGACGTCCAGCGCCGGCGTCGACCAGATCGCCGCCGCCATCGGATAGAGATGATCGTCGCGAAAGGGCGCGCCATATTTATGGGCGGTCAGATATTCGTCCAGCGTCTGCTCGCCCATGGTCGGCAGGTCGCGGACCGCTTCGCGGTAGAAGCGCAGCAGGTCGCGAATCATCGACCAGAAGCGAGGTTTGAAAATATTGCCCGGCTGGGCGAAAAGTCCGCGCGAAATCCTTGCCGGCATATTCATAGCCGCCGCCTTCGAGCGAAACCGCAAAAGACATGTCCGCCGGGGCCGTCGCCACGCCAAGCGTTTCGAAAAGCCTGGTCAGATTGGGATAGCAAGGCTCGTTATAGACAATGAAGCCGGTGTCGACGGCGATTTGCGCGTGTTTGAAACTGGCGTCGACGGTATGGCTGTGGCCGCCGATGCGGGCGTCGGCCTCGAACACCGTGACCCGATGATTGCGGCTCAGCAGCCACGCGCAGGCGAGGCCGGAAATGCCCGTCCCGACGATTGCTATCGATTGCGCTGTCGATTGATTTGCTTGAAGTTCGCTAAAATTCATTTCGCCTTCCCCGATTCGCAGGGCGACCCGCCCGACGAAGCTTGCACGGGAAGGTACGAAGCCTCCGGCGCAGGGTTTCGCTCAAGCCCGACGATCGAATAGAAAATTTTTGTCGCGTCCTAAAACCGATGCACGCCCCGCTACGTAGAGATCATAACGGGCAGGAGTTCTCATGACCATCACGAACTTGTTATTTGCGCTGCTCGCCCTGTGTCTGGCGATGGCTGTGGCGTGGCGTGTGCAACGCGCGACGGGGTCGAGCGGCTGGATCGACACAATCTGGTCGGCTGCGGTGGGTCTGGTCGGAATCGCCGTCGCCCTCGCCCCGGAGGCCGCGTCGGGGCGCGGCAAACTTGCGGCGGCGCTGGTCGCCTTGTGGTCGGCGCGGCTGGCCCTGCATATTGCCGCGCGCACCCGGGGCGCGCCGGACGACCCGCGCTACGCCGATCTCGCCCGCCAATGGGGCGCGGAGGCTCCAAGACGGATGTTCTGGTTCCTCCAGTCACAGGCGCTGGCGGGCTTTGTGTTCGTGGCCGCCGTGGGGCTGGCCGCCGCCAACCCGGCGCCCTTCCCCCGCCTCGCCGATTTCCTTGCGCGTGGCGGTCCTGCTGGTCGCCGTTGCGGGCGAGGCGCTGGCGGATTCGCAGCTTGAAAAATTCCGCCGCGCGCATCGCGGCGAGAAGCTGATCTGCGAAGACGGGTTGTGGGGTTGGTCGCGTCATCCCAATTATTTTTTCGAATGGCTCGGCTGGTTCGCCTATCCGATCATGGCCATTTCAAGCGAAAATCCGTGGGGCTGGCTGGCGCTCGGCGCGCCCCTGCTCATGTATGTCCTTCTGGTGCATGTGTCCGGCATTCCGCCGCTCGAAGCCCAGATGGCGGCCTCGCGCGGCGACGCCTTCCGCGATTTGCAAACGCGCGTCAGCGCCTTTTTCCCCTCGCCGCCGCGCCCGCGAGCGTCTGCCGGACGCTCCTCCGATCTGGGATCGAAGTCATGAGTTGGATTTCGCGTCGTCCGGCCGCATTTGCGAGCGTCGCCTGGGTGGTGGTGGTCAACAAGCCGCTTTATCCACTGTGGATCGGCTGGCTCGTCGGCGAGGGAGCCGTCGCCAGCATGCTGACCATGGCGACGACCCCGCTTTACCTGCTGATCGCCCTCAAAGCCGCCACCGCACCGCGCCTTTGCTGGCTGCTGCCCGTCATAGGCGCCGCCGACGCCTTTATCGGGACGAAAGCTTTGGGCGCCGGCTCCGCAATGGAGGCCTATCTGGCGCCTTGCGCGATGCTGGCGGCGCTCGCCGGTTCCGCCAGCGACAAAGCCAAGACGCGAGCCCTGTTCGTCATGCTCTTCGCCGCCTTTGTCCTTCTTCGCCTCTGGCAGCCGGAGCCTCTTGCCGTTTTGAGCGTTCAAGCTGCCGAGCGGCTGCGAAACCTCAATCTGTTTTCCGTGGCGGGACTGATGTTCTTCATCGGATGGCGTTTCGCCGACAAACGAAGAGCCTATTTCGCAGAAAAGAGACCCCGCGTGAGGACAAAGCCGATGCTGGCCGCCAAGCCCGTCGCCACCGTCCCCCAGGCCATGTCCGCCGCCGTCACGACGCTGGACCATGCGCTCAAGGTCGCCTGATTGCTCAGGTCATAGGTGCCATAGGCGACGAGGCCGAAAAAGGCGCCGCGTTTGGCGGCTGTCGCAATGCGCCCGGAAATATCGGCCGGCTCCACAGCGAAGACCATAATGCCGACGACATAGAGAATGTAGAACAGCAGCGCCGGAAGCAGGCGGAAGCCATCGAGCAGAATGCCGGGAAGATAACGGCGATAGAGGATTTCCTGGGTCTGGCTGAGCCAGACCGCATCCAGTCCGAGAAACAACACCGCGATAATGCCGAAACGGATCAAATAACTTTTCATCGACAAGCTCCAGATGTTCGGACGGAAAATCCGCCCGAGATGTTACGTTCGAATTAAGCCTGGGTTTCAACGATATTGCCGAGATGGACCCAACGCTCGGCCCAGCGCGTGCAACTATTCCGTTTTTCTACTGTATTTGAATGACATGGCCCGTCACACCGAAATCGATCGCCGATGTAACCATGGTTGATAAAGCGCGAGGAAATGCTATGAACCTCGGCCAAACAATTTGCTTCGAGGAAATCTCCTATGACGCCCAAACGGATACTGGTTACCGGCGCCGCCGGTTTTATTGGTTCTGCGGTGGCGCGGCGCATTATCGAGGCCACGCCGCATGAAGTTCTGGTCTACGACAAATTGACCTATGCCGGCAATCTGGCCTCGCTGGCTCCGATCGAGGCCAATGCGCGCTATCGATTCCTGCGCGCCGATATCTGCGATCCGGTCGCCACCCGCGACGCCTTCGACACATTCAAACCCGATTGGGTCATGCATCTGGCCGCCGAAAGCCACGTCGATCGCTCGATCGATGGCCCCGGCGAGTTCATCCAGACCAATCTCATTGGCACTTATGTCATGCTGCAGGCGGCGCTCGCTTTTTGGCGTGGCCTCTCGCCTGAAAAGGCGGCGGCTTTCCGCTTCCATCACATTTCCACCGACGAAGTCTTCGGTTCGCTCGGCGACGAGGGCCTGTTCCGCGAGGACACGCCCTATGCGCCCAATTCGCCTTATTCTGCCTCCAAGGCCGGCTCCGACCATCTTGTCCGCGCCTGGCATCACACTTATGGGCTGCCGGTGGTGGCGACCAATTGCTCGAATAATTACGGCCCCTACCACTTCCCGGAAAAGCTGATCCCTTTGATCATCCTCAACGCGCTCGAAGGCAAGAAGCTGCCGGTTTATGGCGCCGGCGAAAACATCCGCGACTGGCTGTTCGTCGAAGATCACGCCGAAGCTTTGCTGACCGTGGTCGAAAAGGGCCGCATCGGTGAAAGCTACAACATCGGCGGCATCAACGAGCGCCGCAATATCGATGTGGTCAACGCCATTTGCGACCTGGTTGACGAACTTGCCCCCGACAAGGACATCGGCCCGCGCCGCGAACTCATCACCTATGTCACCGACCGCCCCGGCCACGATCTGCGCTACGCCATCGACTGCTCGAAAATTGACCGCGAACTCGGCTGGAAGCCGCGCGAGACTTTCGAGACCGGCCTGCGCAAGACGGTGCAATGGTATCTCGACAATCCCCAATGGTGGGGCGACATTCGCTCAGGCCGCTATCGTGGCGAGAGGCTCGGCGCGCTGGTGAGTTGAGCGGACCGTTGTCGCAATTTCCGACTGGAAGAGATCTTGTCCATGAGTTCGTTACAGGTTGAAGCAACCGACATTCCCGATGTGAAGATCATCACTCCGCGCAGGTTCGGCGACCATCGCGGCTTCTTTTCGGAAGTCTACACCCGCCAGTCTTTCCTTGAGGCCGGCCTCGACCTGGATTTCGTGCAGGACAATCACTCATTGTCGGCTGAAGCCGGCACCCTGCGCGGCCTGCATTTCCAGTCCGCTCCTTTCGCGCAGGACAAGCTGGTGCGGGTGGTGCGCGGCCGCATTCTCGATGTCGCCGTGGACATCCGCCGCACCTCGCCAACGTTTGGCGAGCACGTCGCGGTCGAGCTTTCGGCCGAGAACTGGCGGCAATTGCTGATTCCGATCGGCTTCGCCCATGGGCTGCTCACTCTGGAGCCCAACACCGAAGTCTTGTACAAGGTGACGAATTATTACTCGGCCGCCAACGACCTCGGCCTCGCCTGGGACGATCCCGATCTCGCCATCGACTGGCCGATCGATGCCGCCAAGGTCATTCTGTCCGACAAGGATCGCAAGCATCCGCGCTTGCGCCGGCCTCGCCTTATTCTGAACTCGTCCATTGCTGGGTCGTCACATGCGCTTGATCGTCACCGGAACCCAGGGACAGGTTGTCAGCGCCCTGATCGAGCGCGGCCCCGCCCACGGCGTCGAGATCGTCGCCATCGGACGCCCCGACCTCGACCTCGCCGATCCCGCCAGCATTGAAGCCGCGCTGGCCAAGATCGAAGGCGACGCGATCATCAACGCCGCCGCCTATACGGCGGTGGACAAGGCCGAATCCGAGGAGGAGCTGGCGACGCGGATCAATGGCGCCGGCGCCGGCGCGGTGGCGAAAGTCGCCGCCGAGCGCGGCCTGCCGTTGCTGCACATCTCCACCGATTATGTGTTCGACGGCGCGCTGGACCGCCCCTATCTGGAAAGCGACGCCACCGGTCCGGTCGGGGCCTATGGCCGCTCGAAACTGGCCGGCGAGCAGGCGGTCGCCGCCGCTTGTCCCGATGCGGCGATCTTCCGCACCGCCTGGGTCTACTCGCCCTTCGGCGGAAATTTCGTCAAAACCATGCTGCGTCTTGGCGAGACGCGCGAAGAGCTTTCGGTGGTCGCCGACCAGCGCGGCGCCCCGACCTCGGCGCTCGACATCGCCGACGCTCTGATTGCCGCGGCAAAAAAGCGGCTGGCCGAGCCTGACAACGAGGCCCTGACCGGACTCTTCCATCTGACCGGCGGCGGCGAGGCCACCTGGGCGGAGTTCGCCCAGGAGATTTTCGCCGACGCCGAGCGCTTCGGGCGCAAACCGGTCAAGGTCAAGCCCATCGCGACCAAGGATTATCCGACTCCCGCGCGCCGGCCGGCCAATTCCCGCCTGTCGCACGAAAAACTGGCGCGGGTTTACGGGATTTCGCTGCCCAACTGGCGGCACTCCACCCGCGCCTGCGTCGCGCGGCTGTTGCAACCCCAAAACTGAACGGGACCGATCGATGAAGGGCATTATTCTCGCCGGCGGCAGCGGCACGCGCCTGCACCCCATGACCCAGGTCATCTCCAAGCAATTGCTGCCGATCTATGACAAGCCGATGATCTATTATCCGCTGACGACGCTGATGCTCGCCGGCATTCGCGAAATCCTGATCATTTCGACGCCGCAGGACTTGCCCTTGTTCCAGCGCCTGCTCGGCGACGGCGCGCAATGGGGGATCGAACTCAGCTACGCCGAACAGCCCAAGCCTGAAGGACTGGCGCAGGCCTATCACATCGGCGCGGATTTCATCGACGGCCAGAAATCGGCGCTGGTGCTCGGCGACAATCTTTTCTACGGCCACGGCTTGTCGGAAATGATGGTCAGGGCGACGAAAGTCGGCGCGGGCGCGACGGTGTTCGCCTATCACGTCCACGATCCCGAGCGCTATGGCGTGGTCGCCTTCGACGCCGAGGGAAAAGCGACCTCGATCGAGGAAAAGCCGCCGCAGCCGAAGTCGAACTGGGCGGTGACCGGGCTTTATTTCTACGACGAGCAGGCGGTCGACATCGCCGCCAACCTCAAGCCGTCGCCGCGCGGCGAACTGGAAATCACCGACCTCAACCTCGAATATCTGAAACGCGGCACAATTGCGGGTCGAGCGCATGGGACGCGGCTTCGCCTGGCTCGACACCGGCACGCCGGATTCGCTGCTGGAGGCGGCCGAGTTCATGCGCACGCTGGAAAAGCGCACCGGCTTCCGTGTCGCCTGCCCGGAGGAAATTGCCTATAACGCCAAATGGATCGATCAGGCCCAACTCGAAAAACTCGCGGAACCGCTGAAAAAAAGCGGCTATGGCAAGTATCTCGCGTCCTTGCCTGACCCGTTTTGACCGGTCGCACGAGGATCAGCGTCCGCTCCGCTTCGTCGTGGTCGCGCTTCTATTGCCGACTTCGGCGAAAGGCTGTAGTTAATGCAGCTAATGCGGGGCCTTGTGATGTTTCGATTTCGTTTTGCCTCTTCGCCTCGTTGGCGGTCTGTTTGTTGCTGGCCGGCTGTAGCAGCCGGTCGAACGGCGGCCTCACGCCGGTCGCTGGAACCGTGCCGGGCGCCAGCAAGGTCGACGTGTTCATCGCAACGACGCGCCAACCATCGGACGTTCCCGGTCAAATGTTTACCGGCGAACGCGATCAGCGGATCAATTACGCTGACGTGACGATCTCGATTCCGCCTGACAGCGCCCGCAAGATTGGCGACGTTCAAATGGCTTCGTCGGATGTCGGCAATCCCGCAACGGATTTCGTCGCGTTGAGAGCCGAAAAGCTCGACGAACCGACGGCGGTCAAACGCTTCCACGACCGGATCGCCAAGACGCCCAGACATCAGGTTCTCGTCTTCGTGCACGGGTTCAACACCCGCTTCGGCGAAGCCGTCTTCCGCCTGGCGCAAATTACCCATGATTCAGATATCTCCGCCGTTCCGCTGCTGTTCACATGGCCGTCGCGCGGCGAATTGCTCGCTTATACTTTTGACCGCGAGAGCGCCAATTATTCGCGCGATGCGCTGGAGTCGCTGCTGCAAAGACTGCAAAACGATCCGGCGGTCGGCGAGATCGACGTGCTCGCCCATTCGATGGGAAGTTGGGTGACGGTCGAAGCCCTGCGGCAAATGGGCATTCGCAACAAACGGCTCGCGCCGAAGATCAAATATGTCATGCTCGCGGCCCCGGATGTCGACGTCGATGTTTTCCGGCGGCAGATCAGCGAAATGGGCGTGGACCGTCCGCCTTTCACGATTTTCGTGTCCCAGAGCGACGACGCGTTGCGGGCGTCGCGAAAAATATGGGGAGACCGGCCGCGTGTCGGCGGCGTCAATCCCGACAAGGAGCCCTATCGCACCCTGTTCAAGGAGGCGAAAATCAATGTGGTCGATCTCTCCGGCATTGCGACGGACGATCGCCTCGGGCATTCCACCTTCGCCGAAAGTCCGGATATCGTCCGGTCGATCGGCGCCCGCCTCGCGCGCGGCCAGGACTTCAATGACAAGGGCGGAATCGGCGACAAGATCACCCAGGCGACGACCAGCGTCGCTACGACCGTGGGATCGACGGCGGGCCTGGTCATTTCCGCACCGCTCGCCATTGTCGACGGCCGGACGAGAGACAGCCTCGGAGACCAGTTCAACTCGGTTGGCAGCGGCGCGGTCAATTCTTTCGGCGCCATCACGACCGTCGGCGGCGTAACACTCTATTGAGAGTTGAAGAGGCGAGATCGATGGGCGGCAAATGGTATTATGTGGCCGACGGCAAGAGCATCGGCCCTTTATCCACCGCCGAAGTCTTTCAGCGAATCGTCTCGGCGAAGAACGAGTCGCATCTCGTCTGGACAGAGGGCATGTCGGACTGGGCCGAGGCCAGTACGCGGTTTGAATTCGTTCACGCTTTCGCGGAGGTGTCGGCGGCCCCGGCGCCCGCGAAGGCCACGCTCGCCCAGCGCGCACGACGTGAACTCATTGAATATATTGTTATTTCGGCCTATCTCTATATCTATTTCGGAGCCTTGCTCGCCTATAAGGCGGCCATCCTGCTCACCGTCGGCGTCACCTTCGCGCCCTACGGGCTGGCGCTGGTAAAAGCGCTGATTTCAGCCAAATTCATCATGCTGCTCGAAGCGCTCAAGCTCGGCGAGAACGGAAAACCCGCCTCTCCCCTCATCGATATCCTGAAAAAATCTTCGCTCTTCACCGTTTTCCTGATCGTCCTGACGCTGATCGAGGAATTGATCGTCGGCGCCCTTCATGGCAAGGACGTCCACGAAATACTGGGCGAAATCGCCGACGGTTCGCTGCCGCAAGCGCTCGCGGTCGGCCTGCTGATCTTTCTCATCATGATCCCTTATTTCACCTATCGCGAATTGCAGCCCGAGCGCATGCAAGCGAAAAACTAACCTCGCGTATTCGTGCTGCCGCTCAAGCCTCGACCATCTACCAATTCAGGCCTTCTTGCATGAAGCTTGGCGATCTGTTCATATCGCCCCGTTTGGTTTGCGTGCGGACTTGCCCGAACTCAGTAAAGGCTGTCGCAAAATGCAAACAATAGGGACAACAGGAGCGTCAAGATGAGAAAATTGGCTTTCGGCCTGGCGATGGTCGGAATGTTCGCGCCCTCGCTGGGGCAAGCTCAGGTGGCGATCAACATGGGAACCATCACCTGCGGGGAATATCTGGCGATGCCGCCTGAAACCGCGGACATTTTCGCCGCTTGGATGAGCGGCTGGTTCAACCAGAAAAATGGCAGCGTGCAGGTCAATCTCGACGCTTTTCATCAAAATGTCGACAACGTGAAGGCCTGGTGCGCCAATAACAAGGCGAGCTCCGTCATGGGCGGCCTGCAGGCCGCGAAAATGCCCAGATAATTGGATCAAAGTCTCGGAGAAATCGAATGAACCGGAAATTCATCTTCGCCGCCGCGATCCTGGCCGGCGTCTATTCTGCACCTGCCTCCGCGCAGGTCGTCATCGATATGTCACTGATCACTTGCGAGGATTACGCAACGCGGCCGCCCGAAATCAAAGGACTTATCAGCTCCTGGATGAGCGGCTATTTCAGCGCCTCGAAAAACCTGAACATGCTTCAGTTCGACTATCTCAAGCGCAACACGCAAAAGGTCGGCGCCTATTGCAAGAAGCATAAGGACGAGACCCTCATGAGCGCCATCTCCAAGGTCGCCCACTAAACCCGTTCTCTTCGCAAAGGAAATCATATGAAGCGTTTATTGGCCCCCTTCCTCCTCCTCGCGCTGACCTGCGTTGACTTCGCTGCGATCTCCGTCGCTACCGTCACCCCCGCCGCAGCCGTGGTCGTCGTCACCCATCGCCGTCCGGTCGCCCGCGCGACGGTGGTGCGCCCGGTTCGCCGCGCGCCCGTCCGTCGCGGCGCCGTGATCGTTCGCTGAAGTAACAAGGACAACAACAAACCGGCGGCGAGCCTCTCGCCGCCGGTTTTGTTTTAGCCGAACGCGCGCGCGCGAAAAGCTTCTGGCGTGTCGAGATCGGCGAAAATATCTTGCGTGGCCTCGACCCGGGCGACCCACTCGGCGCACTCGCCGATCAAATGCCTTGCGCCGGAATCGCCCGAAAGCCTTTCCTGCAACAGGTCAAAAAAACTCCGCCCCCACAAGACGGGATGCCCCTGACGGCCGCCCCGCACCGGAACGACAATCGCGCGCTTTTGCGCAGGGTCGAAAGCGGCCAACATTTTCTTGACCAGTTCGGGATCGACGTCGGGCATGTCGCCGAGAAAAATCATCGCGCCATCGCAACCTTCCGGCACGGCGGCAAGGCCGCATTTTAGCGAACTCGCCAGACCCTGCCGATAACTTTCGTTGAGCGCAAAGGTAAGATCGTCGCCGGTCAGCGAGGCGCGAATTTTTTCCGCCTCATGGCCCAGCACCACGATGATGGACGCCAGGCCCGCGGCCCGGATGGTTTCGACGACATGCCCAAGCACCGGCTTGCCGTCGAGCGGCAACAGCAATTTATTGGCGCCCATGCGGGTGGATCGCCCCGCCGCCAGCACCACCGCCGCGATGTTTTTTGGCGTCTCGGCCACCCAAGGCTCCGGCGCCTCGCGCAAAAGACCGCCCACGCCCATGGACATGATGTCGGCGCTTTCGACGGGAAGCCCGGCCAGCAACCGCCGCAACAAAAGATCGAAACCATTGAGATGCATGGCGCGCGCGCAACTGGGCATGCCGATCACCGGAACCGGGCCGACCTCGCCGAGCAGCAGAAGATTGCCGGGATCGACCGGCATGCCGAAATGTTTTACGCGCCCGCCGGCCGCGATAATGGCGGAAGGAATGATGTCCTCGCGGTCGGCGATGGAGCAGGCGCCGCAGATCACAACGAGATCGGCGCCAGCGCCGAGCCTCGCGGAAATTTCGCGCGCCAGCGCCTCGACCTCATGCGGCGCGCGGGAGTCCGCAACCAGCGCGCTGCCGAGCGCTTCGAGCCTTGCGCGGGTCGCACGCGCCGTCTTTTCCAGAACGCTGATCTTCAGCCCCGGCTGGAGCGTCTGGATCAGCGCGGCGCGATGCGGCCGGAAGGGCGCGACGCTGAAGCGTGAAGCCGCAGCCTCCCAGGCCGCGACGGTCTTTTCCGCCACCGCATAGGGGTTGACCTTGATCGTCGCCACCACCGCTCCGGCATCGACCACATCATTCATCGGCAGCGTGGCGATGGTGATCGCCTCGTCGATATGATTGAGAGCGCTTATGCGCTCAGGTATCGAACCGGATGAGACCATGCGCGGTCGCGGTGAGATTACAGCGGCCGGCATGGGCTTGCTTCGCGACAATGCCCGCGCCGACGAGAGTCTGCGCGACCCTTGCGGCGGCGCGATCCTCCGGCACATCGCCGGCCTCGATCACAGCGACCGAAACCTGTTCAATCCCGGCGGCGCGTAGCTGCGCCAGCGCGTCCTGATCGAGCCGCTGTCCTTTGGCGATGCAACTTTTCGGCAGCCGCACTGCATGGGCGAGCAGCGCTCCCTCGGCCTTCCCGGTCGGAAGCGTGGTGAATTTCATTCGGCTGCGCTCCCCATCTCCGCCGCGCGGTCGAGACGCAGGGCGGCGGTCATTTCGGCGGCGATGGCGATGGCGATTTCCGCTGGTGTCGCCGCGCCGATGGGAAGGCCAATCGGACCGTGGATGCGCGCCAGCGCGCTCTCATCAAAATTCAGTCCGCGCAAGCGCTGACGTCTTTTTTCAGCGGAGCCGCGCGAGCCGAGCGCGCCAATGTAAAAAGCCGGACTGCGCAGGGCGGCGATCAGCGCCGGATCGTCCATGCGCGGCTCATGGGTCAAGGCGACAAGGGCGCCGCTCTCGTCGAGCGGATTCTCCGCAAAATAATCCTCCGGCCATTGCGCGCGAATCGTGACGCCGGCAAAGCGTTCCGGCGTCACGAAGGCGCCGCGCGGGTCGATGACGGTCACGTCATAGCCGGCCGTCGCGGCGATCGGCGCCAAAGCCTGCGCGATATGCACCGCGCCAATGATGAACAGCCGCAAGGGCGGGCGCCAGAATTCGACAAAGAATTTTCCAGCCGGCGTTTCGATCAGCTTGTCCCGGCCGGTGGCCTCAACGGCGCGCAAGGCGCGGAAGGTTTGCTCGTCAAGATCGAGACGACGGAGGCTCTCGCTATCGAGGAGGGATCTCTGTCCGCTATCCAGCGCCACGACGCAGGCGGCCGAGCGTCCTTGACCGCAGCCTTCGACAATGGCTGCGAAAAATGCGGCGTCGGCGAAGGGTTCGACCAGCACCTTGATCGCGCCTCCGCAGGCGAGCCCCACCGACCAGGCCTTGTCGTCGCTGACGCCGAACTCAAGCAGAATGGGACGACCCGTCTCCATCGCCTCCTCGGCCGCGACCAGCACCTCGCCCTCGACGCAGCCGCCCGACACCGAACCCAGGAAGTGACCGCCATCATCGACCGCCAGACGCGAGCCGACCGGGCGCGGCGATGAGCCCCAGGTCGAAACCACAGTGGCCAGCGCCACGCCGCGTCCGCCGCCGCGCCACTTCACCGCCTCGCCGAGGATTTTCAGATTGTCGTTCATGGCGCCGCCATCCTGGCGCCGCCGCTGGCGGGGCGCGCGGCGTCTATCCCGAGAGTCCTCACCCGGAGGCGGCTTGGCGCCGGAGCGGAAAGCGTGCAGCGCCTCGCGCAAGGCTGCGACGCGGCCGCGAGTGATCGGCGCCGCGCGGCGCAGGGGCGAGTCGAGTTCGACGACGCCGGATTCCGCAACCTTCTTAACGCTCCTGACATGCGCCAGATTGACGATATAGCTGCGATGGCAGCGAAAAAAAAATTGTTTGGGCAGAAGCGTCTCGACTTCGGTGATCGACAGCGGGCAAAAAAGGTCGCTGCGCCCGTTGAACAGGGAGGTGTAACGCCCATTGGCGCGGACACAGAAAATTTCACTGTCCGCGATCTGCAATCGATTGCCATTTTTCTCCGCTGGCAGCAGATTTTTCGCGCCGCTTTTCTCTGCTGCGGACGACGAAATGACCGAGGCCGAGACCCGTCCCCGCGACCTCCAGAAAGCAATTCCACACAACAAAGTCGCCAGACCCAAAACAAAAAACAGGGAGAAACTGGTCGCCAAACTCATCTTTGCGAGGTCCGTTGTGCCGGTCTCCGGTTCCAACGCAACGGACCGCCGATGGTTGCCGATCGGCGAACCGTGAAGCTCAGTAAAGGCCGATGGGAAAATACTTGAGGTAAAGCTCGGTCATCACGCCGCGCTCGTCGAGCTTCTGCAAGGCCCAGTTGAGCCTGCGCCGCAACTCCTCGTCGTCGGTGCCGGACCCGAAAGACGGGCGTTGATCAATGTCTTATGAGGCACTGCCGGAGATAAAGGATGTGCTTGACGGCGCCCCGCCGCGGCGCGACAAGAAGTTGATCCTCTTGCTTAGCAGCCGCAGGTCGTTAGCGACGGCTTCAATGGCATCTGCTCTGGCAACCGTCGAAAGCCGAATGTTTCAGCTTCGGTATTGAGAAAAGCGCCAAAAAGGTAAACAGAAAAATGAATTTAATTGAAGAAAACGCATTGCTTTTAGATAGTTTTTTTTATTTTGGAAATCTATTCCCACATGAGCCACAGTACCAATCTGGCATGTTCTACGGATTGGCGCTACATAAACAGTTTGATCGCGATATCCTACATGATGCTAGAAGCAGAATGCCGTTTCCAGACGAAAGCGTCAAAGGATTCCAATCTCAGGATGTTTTCGAACACGTTCCATACAATGAAGTTCCAGCACTTCTCGATGATATTTTTCGATGCCTCCGAGTTGGAGGCATTTTTCGTTTGAGCGTTCCTGACTATAATTGTCCGCTGTTACGACAACGCTCTGTTTATGACGCGAGCGGAAATATTTTATGTGATTTAGCAATGGGAGGACGAGTTTCTGCTGAATTAAATACGCCCGTTAATATCGAAATTGTGGGCCGAAAAGGAGATGGTCATCTTTGGTTCCCTACTTATGCTAACGTTACGCATCTTATATTATTATCAAATATACGAAGATGTAATAAAATTAAATTGCAGCATGGCTGGTTCGACCCGATCCATTATGCTTGCGAGCAATTTGATCAGAGCATAATGCCCGTTAGCAGGACTCCCCCCGGTGACATGCGAGCAGATGGCAGACCAATTTCCCTTGTCATTGATTTCATCAAATAGAGAATTTGCCGTTGATCGGGAGTTTGCATCGTGACGAAGTCGGCCTTGAACCATGATCGCTCCCTCGGTGGGCGAACGCAAACGATAACGGGAACTCAATAAAGGCCGATGGGAAAATACTTGAGGTAAAGCTCGGTCATCACGCCGCGCTCGTCGAGCTTCTGCAAGGCCCAGTTGAGCGTGCGCCGCAAGTCCTCGTCGTCGGGCCGCACCTCCATGCCGACGCCTTCGCCGAAATAGGCCGGCTCCAAAAAGGGACCACCGCGAAAGACGCAACATTGTTCCGATTTCGGGTCGTTCATCCAGATCGCCAGACTGATCGCGTCGCCAAAGACGAAATCGACCGCCCCCTCGCGCAGCGCCGCCATCAGCGCCGTCCGATCGGGATAGGTTTGCACCTGCGAACGCGCAAAAAAGGCGCGCAGGAAAGCCTCGTGCGCGCTGCCTCCCTCGACGCCGATCCGCGCCTTGCCGAGGTTTTCCGGCCGCATGTCTCCATCCGTCGCGGGGTCTTGCGCGCGCCGCCGCGCGCGGAAAGGGAACGGCTCGCGCGTCAATGGGCCAGGCCTTGGCCAAAGCGACGAAACGCGCCGGAGTCAGATAATAGGCGGAGGTGAAGATCGCCCTTTGCCGCGTTTCGGCCGTTTCCTTCAGCGAGGCGATCACCGCGTCGCCTTCCCTGGCCTCAAGAGCGTCGAGCAGATTGTCCCAGCGGCGTGGCTGGATGGTGCAGGCGGTTTTCAATTCCTCGCAAATGGCCCGCGCGACATCGATATTGTAGCCGCTCAGGTTGCCGTCGGCCCCGATAAACTCGAAGGGCGGATAATCGTCGGCGGTCAGGAAGCGAAGCGACTTGGGCGCGCCCGCAGCGGGCGCAACCTGCGCGGTTGTGCGGATCGAACAGACTGGGGACAAAAACCTCGGCCTTCGGGGCCTGAGCTTGGGCGCTGCAACCCAGGGGTAGAAACGCCAAACAATTGAGGGCGATAAACAGGATCACCTTGGCCGTGGCCGTAAAAAAGCGGATAAATGGCCTGCGCTTTGGCTGTCACGTCCGGTCCCGTTTCCCTCATGAGTTCCCGCACCCTTATATCGCAGCGCCCGAATTTTTGCAGCCGGCCTGACTCCGTCAATGCCGAAAGACGGCGTCTATCGACGCCTATGAGCCGTTGCCGCCGGAAATCGCCTTTCTGGAGCAAGCCGGCGTGTCCCGAAGAAACTCGCGGCGGCGGCGCGGCGCGCCCGCGACCAGGGCGTCGGAGCGGAAGAAGTATTGATCGCCGAGGGCCTGATTGACGAGGATTTTTACTACCGCGCGCTCGCGGCCCGGCTCAATTGTCCCTTCATCGACCGCGCGGCGGCGCTGGCTTCCGGCTTCGACTATCGCGCCGCCCTGCGCGCCAGCGTGGCGCGGGCCGATCCCGCGCCGCGAGGATTTCGACTGGCTGCTCGCCCCGCGCGGCGCACAAATCGTGGACCTGCTGAAGCTTTCCGGGCGCGCGAACAAGGATTGCCGTCTGCGCGCCCAAATTTTTCTCGGCGCTCGCGCGCGCAAAGGGCCGCCAGGCGCTGTCCGAGGACGCGAGCTTCGCGCTGTCGCGCGCCGACGCGAGCCTTAGCGCCAATGCGCCGCAGGTGCTGCGAAGCAGGGTTCTCGCCCTGATCCTGAGCGCCGTCATTCTGGTCGGGCTGCTGCCGCTTTCGACGCGCCTGCTCGACGTCTCCTCGCTGTTTCTTTCGGCCCTGTTCCTCGGCGGCGTTTACGTGCGCTTCTGCGCAATCGCGGCCAGCCTTCGCACGCCGCCGCCGCGGCCTCCCGCTGTGCCGGATCGCGACCTGCCGACCTATACGATCATCGCGCCCATGTATCGCGAGGCGAGCATGGCGGCGCAATTCGTCGCCTCCCTGAAGGCCATCGATTATCCGGCGGCCAAGCTCGACATCAAATTGGTGCTCGAAGCCGAGGATTTCGAGACGGCGGCGGCGTTGCGAAAAGCCGGCCTCGCGCCGAACATGGAAATCGTCGTCGCCCCATCGGGCGCCCCGCGCACAAAACCGCGGGCGCTCAATGTCGGGCTGCCGCTGGCGCGCGGAAAACTGCTGGCGATCTATGACGCCGAGGACCGGCCCGAGCCGGACCAGTTGCGCGTCGCGGCGGCGCCTTCGCCGGGCGGGGCCGCGCGTCGCCTGCCTTCAGGCGCGCCTCGCCATCGACAATGGCCATGAGGGCTGGCTCGCCTATTTTTTTGCCGCCGGCTATGCGGCTTTGTTCGATGTGATCAATCCCGGGCCTCGGAACGCTCGGCATGCCCATGCCGCTGGGCGGCACATCGAACCATTTCCGCACCGATCTCCTGCGCCGCGTCGTCGGCTGGGACGCCTGGAATGTCACGGAGGACGCCGATCTCGGCCTGCGTTTCGCCCGTTTCGGCTACTGATCGAGACGATCGATTCAGCGACTTACGAGGACGCGCCGGTAAAAATTCGGCGACTGGCTCGGACAGCGGACGCGCTGGATGAAGGGCTGGATGCAGACGCTCGCCGTGTTTCTGCGCGCGCCGCGCCGCCACATGCGCCGGATGGGCTGGCTGCCGGCGCTTGTCGGCCTTCTGCGTCATGACAGCCTGATCGCCGGCCCGCTGTTCGGACCCTTCTATGGTCTGCGGCTGGCCTATGACTTGTTTTGGGGCGACCTGCTTTCGCCGCCGACTTTTTTGCGTCTGTGTGTTCTCCAGCATCAGCCTGGGCGTCGCCGTGTTCGGCGCGCTGGTCTTCATCCTGCCCAATGTGATCGGCATGCGCCGCCGCCGGCTGCGCGCATCTTCTTTTCTGTTGCTGGCGCCCGCCTATTTGCTGCTCATGAGCCTCGCCGCATGGCGCGCCCTGTGGGAATGGACGCGCCAGCCTTTTGCGTGGACCAAGACGGCGCATGTTCCGCGTCCGACCGGCGCCGCCGGTCAGGCCGCCTCGGGCTTCAAAAATTTGCCGGCCAGCGCGTCGGCGATCAGCGAACGCGTGTTGTCCACGCCGTAAAGCGCGACAAAGGAGCCGAAGCGCGGGCCGCGATCCTCGCCAAGCAGCACCTGATAGAGCATGTTGAACCAGTCGTTCGACACGCCGGGACGCTCCGGCGTCGCGCCCTTGGCGGCCAGATTCTGGTAGCGCGGAATCGGCCGCGCGACATCGTAGAGCAGGGTTTGCGCCTCTTCGGCGCTGGCGCCGACGGGCAAGCCTTGCCAGCGCGGCGGACAGGCTTTCCAGCGCCGCGCGCTCAACCTCGTCGGCAGCGCGGTAAACCTTTTTCGGCCGCACGAAATCGCGGAAATAGACCACGGCATAGCCGATCATCCGGTCGAGGCGCGGGAATTTTTCCGGGCGTGGCGTCCGGCGCATAGCGGCGCAGAAAGCCCCACAGCACGGCGGGGTCTTCGGCATTGGCCACCGCCGCCAGATTGAGCAGCATGGCGAAGGAAATCGCGGTTCCCTTTGGTCCCGGCTTCATGCGCGATGAATTCCGGCGCCGGCGGTTCGCCGGCGTGAATATGCCAGGTGGGGTTGCCGAGCTTGAGCTTCCAGTCCTGACGCGGATAGGCGTCGAGAAAGGCCAGATATTCGTCGACGCAGCGCGGAATCACGTCGAAATAGAGCCTTTTGGCCTCGCGCGGCTTCCAATACATGAAGAAGGACAGGCTCTCCGGGCTGGCGTAGCGCAGCCATTCGTCGATGGTCAGGCCATTGCCCTTGGACTTGGAAATCTTCTGGCCGGTCTCGTCCAGAAAGAGTTCGTAATTAAAGCCTTCCGGCGGCGCGGCGTCGAGCGCGCGGGCGATTTCGCCGGAGAGCTTGACCGAATCGATCAGATCCTTGCCGGCCATTTCGTAATCGACGCCGAGCGCGCACCAGCGCATCGCCCAGTCGGGCTTCCATTGCAGCTTGCAATGGCCGCCCGTCACCGGCGTCTCGAATCGCTCGCCCGTCTCGGGATCGCGCCAGACCACGAGGCCCCGCGCCGGATCGATCTCGTCCAGCGGCACTTGCATGACGACGCCGGTATGCGGATGGATCGGCAGGAAAGGCGCATAGGACGCCGCGCGCTCGGCGCGCAGCGACGGCAGCATGATGGCCTGCACCGCCTCGTAGCGCGCCAGCATTTTCAGCAATGTCGCATCGAAACGGCCCGACTGGTAATAGTCGGTCGCGGAGGCGAATTCATACTGGAAGCCGAAAGCGTCAAGAAAGGCGCGCAGCCGCGCGTTATTATGCGCGCCAAAGCTGTCGATACTCGCCAAAGGGGTCGGGAACCTGGGTCAGCGGCTTGCCGAGATGGGCGGCGACCAGATCCTTGTTGGGAATATTGTCCGGAACCTTGCGCAGACCGTCGAGATCGTCGGAAAAGGCCAGCAGGCGCGTGGCGATCCGGCCTTCGGTCAGCGTCTCGAAAGCATGGCGCACCATGGTGGTGCGGGCGACTTCGCCGAAAGTGCCGATATGCGGCAGTCCCGAAGGACCGTAACCGGTCTCGAACAACACCTGTTTCTGACCGGTGCGCTCCACTCTCTGCACGAGTTTCTTCGCCTCCTCGAACGGCCAGGCGTTCGATTGACGGGCGAATTCGGCAAGTTCGGAGGCGTTTCCGGTCATTCCACAAGTCTTCCTGGAAGGTCTTCGGCGAGTTGCGAACAGCGCTTTTAGCCTTTGCGCGCCGACATGGCCAGAGTCCGCGCGAATTTTCGGTGCGCCCGCTGGCGGAAATCAAGGAAAAATGCTGTAAATCCTTTTATTCCAGCGAGGGCTCGGCATTTTGGCGTTGATCTACAAAATCGTGACGGCGCAAGCCTGGGCGGCGGCGGTCGAGACGCGGGCGCTTCGACGGCGCCGCTATCGATCTCACCGACGGCTTCATCCATTTTTCCACCCGCGAGCAGGTGCAGGAGACGGCGGCCAAACATTTCGCCGGGCAGGACGGTCTGCTGCTGGTCGGCGTCGGCGCCGCAGGATCTTGGCGACGCGCTGGTCTACGAGCCCTCGCGCGGCGGCGCAGATGTTTCCCCATCTTTATGGCCCCTGCCGACCGCGCTCGCCCTTTTCGCTTTGCCTTTGCCGTTGCGCCCGGACGGCGCCCATGATTTTTCCGGACTTCTTCCATGATGGGTTTTTTCGACCAGTTCGCCTTGCCGCTGCTTCATTCCATCGACGCCGAACGCGCGCATAACATGACCGTTTTCGCGCTGGAACCGCGCCGCTGCCGGCGGCGCCGGCCGACGACCCTTTGCTCGCGCTCAACGTGTTCGGGCTGGATTTCCCCAATCCGCTCGGCATGGCGGCGGGCTTCGACAAGGACGCCCGCGTTCCCGACGCTTTGCTGCAACTGGGCTTCGGCTTCACCGAGGTCGGCACGATCACGCCGCGCCCGCAGCCGGGCAATGCCAAACCGCGCCTGTTCCGGCTGCATGAGGATCGCGGCGTCATCAACCGCTTCGGCTTCAACAACAACGGCCACGCGGCGGCGCGTTCAAAGCTGCTGGCGCGTCACATGCGCGGCGGCGTCGTGGGCGTGAATATCGGGGCCAACAAGGACTTCGACCGACCGCGCCGCCGATTACGTCGCCGGCATAAAGACCTTCGCCGACATCGCCTCTTACTTCACCGTCAATATTTCCTCGCCCAACACGCCTGGCTTGCGCGACCTGCAACAGGCGTCGGCGCTCGACGACCTGCTCGCCCGCGTTCTCGACGCCCGCGATTTTGCGGCGGAGATCGGTCCGCGCCGGCCGGTGCTGCTGAAAATCGCGCCCGATCTCGCCCTGACCGGCCTCGACGACGTGGTGCGGGTGGCGCGCGATCGCGGCGTCGACGGAATGATCGTGTCCAACACCACCTTGTCGCGGCCCGACACCCTGCGCGATGACATTGGCTTCGAGACGGGCGGCCTGTCCGGGGCGCCGCTGTTCGCGCTCGCGACCCGGATGCTGGCCCAAACCTTTGCGCGCGTGGAAGGACAGTTTCCGCTGATCGGCGTCGGCGGGGTGGATAGCCCGGAAGCCGCATGGGCCAAGATCGAAGCAGGCGCGACCCTGGTGCAGCTTTATTCGGCGCTGGTTTTCGAGGGCATGGGGCTGGTCGAACGCATCAAGGCCGGTCTGGTCGCGCATTTGCAGGCGCGCGGCCTGAGCCAGATCGACGAAGCGGTCGGGACAGCGGTCGACGACTGGCTATGACGCGCCGCACCGCCGCCAACGGCGCGTTTTCAAAGCGTTTCGAATTGGCTTGAAAGGCGTCAGGCCGCGTCGTGTTCAATGAGGTCGGGCTTTTCCTCGCCGTCATCTTCGGCTTCGGCTTCCTCGCTCTCGACGGCTTCTTCGACCTTGGCTTCGGCTGTCGCGCCTTGATCTTCAAAAGGCCGGTTCGAATTGGAGAACGGACGTCCAACCCGGCGCGGCGGCGAGCGGGCAAGCACGACCGGCGTGAAGGTCTCGCCGCATTTCGGGCAGAGGATCGGGTCTTTGGCCAGATCGAAGAACTTGGCGTTGCAACTCAAGCATTGACGCTTGATGCCCATATCGGGATTTGCCACGGATGGCCTCCTTGCTTTCGTTGACGAGGCGTCAATGGACGCCGCGCAAAGGGACGCTTCAGCATTGGGACTCTTAGCGCTTGGACTCTTAGCGCTTAGGCTTGGGCTGCTTGATGGGAGTCAGCGCGCCAAGCGTCAATAACGCGGCCGGCGAAGGCGACTTCGCCGGCTTGTCGGCTTTGGGCTTGCGAACTTCGCGATTGCTGCGGTTGTTTTCCTTGGCCATGAAATGCTTCTCCGGAAAGCCAACGCTGAAAACGACAAACCCCGCGTTCCGTTCGGGACGCGGGGTTTTGGGGCGCGCGCCAAGCCGGCAGTTCATCCGTGCTCGGCCTGGCTGGAATGGTGCGATGATCTTTCAAAAATCGCGGCGCTGGGGCCGCGATCAAGATCAGCCGAGGATTTCGAGCTTTCCAGCCGACACTTTGCCGGTGCGCTGGTCGGACACGAGTTCGAACGAGACCTTCTGGCCTTCGCGAAGATCGTTCAGGCCGGCCTGTTCAACAGCGCTGATGTGAACGAAGGCGTCCTTGCCGCCGTCATCCGGCTGAATGAAGCCGTAGCCCTTTTCGTGATTGAACCACTTCACAGTTCCGTTGGCCATGTTCTTGTCTTTCCATATCTTGATAGTGCTTGCCTGCAAGGCTTCGTCATCGAAAGCATATTTGCTGGCAGACCAATCAGAAACGGCGAAGCGTCCATATTGCGCAACAAAAATAACGATAGTGGGTAAATAGGCTCAATCCGATAATGTTACAAGGCTTATTCGCTTTATTTTTCGATGGCGCGTCGCCAAACGCTCATGTTCGTGTTCAAAGACCCGTCAAGCCGAAGCCCTTGTCGACAACGCCTCGCAACGTGCGCGGAAAACATTGTCCAGGAAAATGCGGCCGCTTTCCGGCCAGGTGTAGCCGAGGGCGTGGTCGCGGCAATCCTTGCGCGACAGCGTCAACGCCCTCAGACATGCCGACCGCAAATCCTCGTCCAGGACGCCGATGCGCGGGTCGGTGACGATGTCGATCGGGCCCCGGGACCGGGAAGGCGGCGACCGGCGCGCCGCAGGCCAACGCCTCCAGCATGACGTTGCCGAAAGTGTCGGTGCGGCTCGGGAAAACGAAAACATCGGCGGAAGAATAATAGGCCGCCAGTTCGCCGCGCGATTTCAAGCCGACAAAATGGACCTTGGGAAATTTTTCCTGCAGGACACGCGCGCGACGGGCCATCGCCCACGACGATCTTCGATCCCGGCAAATCGAGCGCCAGAAAAGCCTCGATGTTTTTTTCCGGCGCCAGCCGGCCGCAATTAAGAAAGAACGGGCGCGGCAGGTTTTTCAGCGCGGCAGGGATTTCCGTCGCCGGACGGAACATCTCCTCATCGACGCCGCGCGGCCACAGCATCGGGCGCTTGAATCCTCTTGCGGAAAGATCGTCGGCCAGGGTCTGGGTAGCGACCATCAGGCCGGCGCTGCCTTCATGGAAGCGCCTCAGCGCCGCATAGCTCCAGGCGGCGGGGATCGGCCAGCGCGCCTCGACATATTCCGGGAAGCGGGTGTGATAGCTGGTGGTGAAGATTTCGCCGTTGCGCGGGCACCAATAGCTCGCCGCGACCCCAAGAGGCCCCTCGGTTGCGATATGGACATGGTCGGGCTTTTCCGCGCGAATGAGCTGTCCGACAGCCTTGGGGCTGGTCAAGGCGAGGCGGATTTCCGGATAGGATGGCGCGGCGATGGTGTGGAAGCGGTCGGGTCCGATCGCCACGAATTCCACGCCCAGCTTTTCGCCGGCCGCCATAAGATTGGCGAGGGTGATGGCGACGCCATTGACCTGGGGACGCCATGCGTCCGTGACGATGCAAATTTTCATGCAGCCATAATTTCAAACCGATGTGACCGAAATAATAAATTTCAGACGCAGATTTCGCCGGACTGTCAAATATCGGCAAGATGCTTTTCAGGGCCGCAGTTCAAATCTCCGTTGGCTCAGGTTTTGGACCGCATGTTGAGCAGGCGCAGGGCCAGCCACAAAGGCACGACAATGGCTGCGCCCGCCCCGACATATTCGAGGATTTCGCGAATGGCGTCAAAGCCCGCCGCCCAGAAGCGCTCGACGATGTGACGCAGGCTGATCAGCACGTCGATCGGCCTGATGTCGAGCCAGACCAGGAAAAAACCGACGATCAGCGATAGAAAGACCAGTCGCGCTAGAACGGCGGACGGTGAACCGCCCAGGAAACGCTCAAGATCGCTATTGGAGGCGCGCTGCTCGGCGGCGATGTCGGCTTCCCGCGGCTCGAAAGGATGGCGTCCTTCGAATGGGTGGCGCGCCGGGGTGTTTTCTTCGGTCATTTTCGAGGTCCTTTGGCGAATTTCCTGGCCGAAAGCTACAGATAGGCCGGACCCGGCCTTTCGCCAGAGGGAAGCCTGCCGATTTTCAGTCGCGGCGGCGCCATTGGCGCTATTGGCGACACCGCCCAGCGCCTCTATGCGCGCGGCGGCGATGACCGCCTGGGTGCGGCTTTCAACGCCGAGCTTTTGCAGGATGGCTGAAACATGGGCCTTGACGGTGGCTTCCGAAACCGAAAGCTCATACGCGATCTGCTTGTTGAGCAGACCTTCGGACAGCATCATCAGCACACGAACCTGTTGCGGCGTCAGCGAGGCGAGACGACGCACGCTGTCCACCGCGTCGCGGTCGACCGGGCCATTGAGGTCGATGTCGGCAGGAACCCATACGTCGCCGGCCAGGACCGTGCGGATGGCCCCCTTCATGGTATCCATGTCGGTGCTCTTGGGAATAAAGCCCGAGGCGCCGAAATCGATGCACAGGCGAATGACGCTGGGTTCTTCCTTGCCGGACACGACCACCACCGGCGCGCCGGGATATTGGGCGCGCAGCACCATCAGGCCGGAAAAGCCACGCACGCCCGGCATGGCCAGGTCGAGAAGCACGAGATCGACGTCAGAATTGCCGTCCAGGGATTTGGTGACGTCTTCGAGACTGCCACACTCGACGATTTCCGCGCCGGCCACAGCATTCGCCACGGCCTGTCGCAGAGCCCCCCGCACCAGTGGATGATCGTCCGCGATCAAAATACGCGTCATCTGCTGTTCCACTTCATCCCCTCAGCGTCATAAAAGTCACCGCCGAGACGCGACGAAGTCGCACGACTCAGATGTAGCTTTTGTCAATCCTACTTCTTTCTTTTTCATACTGAAGTCGCATGCTGTCAACCCATGGTTTTCGTCTTCTCTTTAATTATGAATCTGTCAAGAGATGTTGTCGTCGTCGAGCTTAGACAGCATGAATCGGAGCCCGTTCGCCCGAAACGTTCAGGTTGCGCCAGCGCGCCAAAGCGAGGAGCGGGAAATAGGCCTGATAGCCATGGTATTGCAGATAGAACATGCGCGGGAAGCCCGTGCCGGTATAAATGGAATCGCGCCACAGCCCGTCTGCCTGCTGGTTTTCCAATAGCCAGGCGGCGGCGCGGTTCGCGCTGTCGGAGGAGCCCTGTCCCGCCGCGGTCAGGGCCAGCAACGCCCAGGCGGTCTGCGACGCGACGCTTTGGCCGGCAGGCGCATAGCGGTGATAAATATAGTCATCGGTGGTTTCGCCGAAGCCGCCGTCCTGGTTCTGAATCTGGTTCAGCCAGCGAAGCGCGCGGTGAATGGCAGGCTGGTCGGGCGACTCCCCAGCCATGTTCAGGGCGATCAGCGCCGACCAGACCCCATAGATATAGTTGACGCCCCAACGGCCGTACCAAGAGCCATCCGGCTCCTGCTGCGCCTTGATATAGGCGATCGCCCGCGCCATCGCCGGATGGCCGGAGGCGTAGCCGCGCTGGGCAAGATAGCCGACGCAGCGCGCCGTCACATCGACGCAGTCCGGATCGAGCATGGCGCCATGGTCGGCGAAAGGAATGCGGTTGAGGTATTCCTTGTTGTTATCCTTGTCATAGGCGGCGAAACCGCCGGTCGATCCCTGCATGCCGAGGATCCAGCTGTCGGCGCGCTTGAGGGCGGCGTCGCGCCCCGCGTCATAGGCTGCCTGGCGCCTTGTTGGCGCGGTCGAGCGCGGACGCCACCATCGCCGTATCGTCGAGGTCGGGATAACAGGGATTGTTGAACTGGAAGGCCCAGCCGCCCGAAACCAGCCCCGGCGCGCGCTTGCGCCAGTCGCCCGGCGCGGAAATCTGCTTGGAGGCCAGCCAGTCGAAGCGCGACATCGAGATCCGCGGTCGTCGCCGCCCGCTTCCATCGCCGCGTGCAGGGCGATGGACGTATCCCAGGTCGGCGACAGGCAGGGCTGGCAATAGACCTCGTGTCCCCGGTCGTGCAGCAGACGGTCGATCGACTTGCGGCAGACCGCCTTGTTGGGGTCGTCGTCCGAAAATCCCAGCGTGTGCATGGCCATGAGGGCATTGGCCATGGCCGGGAAAATACCGTTGAGCCCGTCCTCGCCGTTCAGGCGCTCCAGGGTGAAGGCCAGGGCCGCGTCGATGGATTTTTGGCGCCATTTTTGCGGAATATGCGGCTCGATGAAATGCAGCGCCTTGTCCAGCACTCCAAAAGCCCGGTCGATCCCATTTTTCGGCTGAAAATAGGCGACCTCCGCCGGGTTGCGGTTGAACAACTCCGCCACGCCGATTTTGTAAGGGTTTTCGGCGATCGGCTTTTTCGCCAGCAGGATCAGCAGCGGCGCGATCACCGTGCGCGACCAGGTAGCGATATTATACATGTTGAACGGAAACCACAGCGGCAGCAGGATGACCTCGGCCGGCATGCAAGGCAACGCGCGATAGGGAATCTGGCCAAACAGCGCCAGCGCGATGCGGGTGAACATGTTGACCTTTTCGGCCCCGCCATGCGTCTTGATAAAGTTGCGCGCCGCGACCATGGCGGGATCGTTCACGTCGGCGCCGGCGAGTTTCAGCGCGTAATAGGCCTTGACCGTGCCACTCAGATTGCCCTCGCCCTCGGGATAGAGCGGCCAGGAGCCATCCTCGCTCTGGATGCGGCGGATATAGACGCAGATGCGCTCCTCCAGCGCTGGCTCCGGCTTGCCGAGGAAATGCAGCAGCATGATATATTCGGCGGGAATGGTGACATCGGCTTCGAATTCAAAACACCACCAGCCGCCGGGGTCCATTTTCGCCAGCAACGCTTTTCGCGCGATGGAGATGGCGGCATCAACGGCGTCGGGCGCCACATCCGGCGGCGGCGCCATTTCGTGCGGCGCTATTTTGGCGGCGTCCTGCAACATGATCGATCCCTGAAAACACAGTCGCGCGATGGCTCGAAAGCAAAATGGACAGCTAAAGCTTTTCCGAGGCCACGCCAAGCCCGACAGGGGCCTCGGTCAATACGGATTGGTGCAGCCTGAACCCCGAAAACCAGCCTTGGTTGCGTTTGCGCCTCCTGCTCTTGCCGCTTTTTGCGACCGCGATTCCACCCGGCGCCAAAGTCGGAAGCAAATTATGTTGGCAGATGATAAAAAAAGCGCCAAGAGTGATCCAGCGCAAAGAAAACTGACGCCCAAGAGTGCTTTCATCCAAGACGCAAGGTGAGGAGCCGCTCGTTCGCGGACGTTGGCCAGAGGACAGTCAAGAATGCAGTATCGGCAGATTTTCGACGACGCCATCGGCAAGCTCAAGACCGAACAGCGCTACCGTGTTTTTGCCGATATCGAGCGCGATTCCTCGCGTTTTCCCCATGCCATCTGGCATAAGCCCGATGGCTCAGCGCAGGACGTCACCATCTGGTGCTCCAACGACTATTTGGGCATGGGCGTCAATCCGGAAGTCATCGCGGCGATGAGATCCGCCACCGGCAAACACGGCGCCGGCGCCGGCGGCACCCGCAATATCTCCGGCACCAGCCATCCCCTGGTCAAGCTCGAAGCCGAACTGGCCGACCTGCACGGCAAGGAATCGGCTCTGGTCTTCACCTCCGGCTGGATCTCCAATCTCGCCGCCATTTCGACCATCGCCGACCTTTTGCCCGATTGCCTGATTCTCTCCGACTCGCTCAACCATAATTCGATGATCGAAGGCGTGCGCCGGTCGAAGGCCGAGCGCCAGATCTGGCGGCATAATGACGTCGCCCATCTCGAAGAACTGCTGGCCGCCCAGCCGCACGACCGCGCCAAGCTGATCGTGTTCGAGAGCATCTACTCGATGGACGGCGATATCGCCCCCATCAAGGCCATTTGCGATCTGGCGGAAAAATACAACGCCATGACCTATATCGACGAGGTCCACGCGGTGGCGATGTATGGCGCGCGCGGCGGCGGCGTCGCCGAGCGCGAGGGCCAGATGCACCGCATCGACGTGATCGAGGGCACGCTCGCCAAGGGGTTTGGCGTGATCGGCGGCTATATCGCCGCCTCGCCGGCCATTTGCGACGCCGTGCGCTCCTTTGCGCCGTCCTTCATCTTCTCAACGGCGCTGCCGCCGGCGGTCTGCGCCGCCGCCGCGCAATCGGTGCGCATCGCCAAGACCCAGCCCCAACTGCGCATGGCGCATCAGCGCCAGGCCTGGCTGACCAAGCACGCCCTGTTGCAGGCCGGTCTGCCGGTGCTGGCCAACGAGTCGCATATCGTGCCGGTGATGGTGCGCGACGCCCAATTATGCAAGGCGGCGACCGACATGCTGCTCGACCGCCACAGCCTTTACATCCAGCCGATCAATTATCCCACCGTGCCGGTCGGAACCGAGCGCCTGCGCATCACCCCGACCCCGCATCATGGCGACGCCCACATCAGCCATCTGGTCGAGGCCATGGTCGATGTGTGGTCGGCGCTGCGCATTCCCTTCCTGCCGTCGAGCGACATCGCGGCTCCCTTCGCCAATGACGCCTCCTGCACTTATCCGAAGATGAGGCGCGCGGCGGAATAAGCTCTGGCTTTTCAGTTCCGCTTCAGGGCATCCAATACGGCGCGCGACGGATATCCGTCCGCCTTGGCGATTCCGGCGCGCCGCTGGAAAGCATGGATGGCCAGTCGCGTCACCGGTCCGAAACGCCCGTCGATCTTGCCCTCGTAAAGCCCGCGCGCGGTCAGGCCGCGCTGGATTTTTTCGCGCTCCTCGGCATTCAGTGGTTGCGCCTCCTGCGGCCAGCTTTGCCTTAAAACCGTCCGTCCCGCGATCCTGTCCGCCAGCACCGCCGCTCCGAAAGCATAGCTGTCGGAAAAATTATAAGCCTTCAGCACGAAGAAATTTTCGCTGAGCAGGAAGGCTGGCCCGCTCGCGCCGGTTGGAAAAAACAACATGGCCGCGCCGCCTTTCGGCAGGGCAGACCCATCCGCCCCGACAAACCCCGCCTGCGAAAACGCGGGAAAATCCTGTTGCAGAGTCGCGTAATCGAAGTGTTGAGGAACACGCGTCTCGATCAGGGCCGGCAGGCCGGGCCGCCATCCCGAGTCCTTGAGGAAATTGGCGATGGAGGCCAGAGAATCCGGCCCGCTGTTCCAGATGTCGGGCGCGCCCTCGCCGGAAAAGCTGCGGGCGTATTTGAGATAGGCCGAGGGCATGAATTGCGGATCGCCCATGGCGCCGGCCCAGGAGCCGCGCAATTTTTCGCGCGCCACGCCCCGCTGCAACAGCACCAGTCCGGCGACGAACTCCTGCCCATAGACCGGATTGTCGCGGTGGAGAAAAGCAAGGGTCGCCAGCGAGCGCAAAATGTCGCGGTCGCCGCGAGAGCCGCCGAAATCGCTTTCCATGCCCCACAACGCCAGGATCATTTCCGGGGGCACGCCATATTGGCTCCCGATCCGCTGAAGGGGCGCGGAGAATTTTTCGCGCATCGCCCGCCCCTTGGCGACGCGCGCAGGGTTGGCGGCCCCATCGACATAGGTCTTGATCGGAACGACGAATTCGCCCTGCGCGGCGCGCTTGCCGGTGAGCGAGGGATCGGGCGTCAGGCCGGAGGCGACCGAATCGAACACCTCCGGCGACACCCCGGCTTCGCGCGCCGCCCCGCGCAGCGTTTCGAGAAAACCGGCGAAATCGCCCGCATCCTGGGCCCGAACCGGGCCGGCAAGCAAAAGGGCGGCGGCGGCCAGCCATTGACGACGGTTCATCACGAAAAGTCCTTCATCGCTTTTTGGCCGATTCGGCCAGACCTATGCCAGCGAGACCCAAGGCCAGCGCCGCCGCATGATAAAGGTGAAACGGCTCGCCGAGCAGGGTGATGGCGAAAAAAGCGCCGAATAAAGGCGTGAGATTGGTGAAAATCCCGGCCCGCCCGGGGCCAATCAACTCCACTGCCCGCATGAAAAACAGCTGGCTGATCAGCGAGGGACAAATGCCGACAAAGGCGACCAACCACAAGCCCTTGGCTGTCGGCCAATAGGTCTGGCCCATCGCCATTTCCGCCGCGAGGAAGGGCAGCGAGGCGAGAAAGGCGACCAGCGCCATGCCAGCGAAAAACACCAGCGGCGGCACATGCGGGCGCTCGCGCAAGGCGATGGTGTAGCCGGCATAAAGCACGCAGGCGGCGAGCAGCATGAGATCGCCGCGATTGAAGGCCAGCGCGGCAAAATTCAACAGGTCGCCGCGCGTGGCGATCAGCCCGACGCCGAGGAAGGACACGATCATGCCGACAATCTGCAAGGGCGTGATCCGTACTCCTTTGAACAGCGCCGCGCCAACCAGCACCAGCGGCGGAATCGAGCCTTGCAGCAAGGTGATATTGACGGCGGTGGTACAGTAGCCGGCGAGATAGAACAGGACATTGAAGCCGGTAAAGCCGCTGAACGCCATCAGCACGATGAAGCGCCAGCGCTTGCGCAGGGTGGGCAGATAAGGGCTAACCCGGCCGCGCAGCATAGGCAGCAACACGGCGCAGACGATCAGCCAGCGCAGCGTCACCATGGTCATGGGCGAAATCTGGCCCACCGCCGCGCGGCTGACCACGCCATTGGCGCCCCACATCGCGGCCGTCAGCACCAGCAGCACCACGGCGCGATCGTTGAGGGAACGCCCGATACGGCGGAAATACGCAGTCAATCAAGCGCCTTTTGCAAGTCGTGAGGGGGTGGCGGCGACCATGGGCGCGTTTTTCGCGCCCGTCCACCACTTGGAGTTTGCAAATTTGGCGCGACAATCTTGCGCCTTAACAGACTGAAGATTTTTGTGTTAAAGTCTTCACAATTTCGTGAGGGATACGCTTGAGCGCTCACACAGTTATGTTTTTATTGCCTGATTTTTCGTCAAACTCATCGTCGGCTTATAATATGCCAAATCTCAAGAAAACATCGAGCGGCATCAAAGGCCTGGATGAACTCACCGGCGGCGGACTGCCGGCCGGGCGGCCGACGCTGGTCTGCGGCGGCCCCGGCTGCGGCAAGACCTTGCTGGCGACGACCTTTCTGGTCAGGGGCGCGCTCGACGACAACGAACCCGGCGTGTTTATTTCCTTCGACGAGCGGATCGCCGATCTGGGAGCCAATGTCTCCTCGCTTGGCTTCGATCTGCCCGACCTCGAAAAACGCGGCCTGATCGCCATGGACCATGTCTTCCTCGATCGCCAATCGATCGAGGAAGCGGGCGATTATGATCTCGAGGGGCTGTTCGTGCGCATTGCCCACGCGGTCAAGAAGGTGGACGCCCGGCGTGTGGTGCTCGACAGCATCGATTCCCTGTTCGCCGGCATCCCCAACATCGCCATCGTCCGCTCGGAACTGACCCGCTTGTTCGCCTGGCTCAAGGAGCGCGGACTGACAGTCGTCATCACCGCCGAGCGCGGCGACAATGGCATCACGCGCAACGGCGTCGAGGAATATGTGTCGGATTGCGTGATCGTGCTCGATCATCGCGTCATCGAGCAATCGTCGACGCGGCGACTGCGGGTGGTCAAATATCGCGGCTCGACCCACGGCACCAACGAATATCCCTTCCTGATCGACCACGACGGCATCACCGTTCTGCCGGTGACATCGCTCGGTCTGGCGCAGATCGCCTCGACCGAGCGCGTGTCGAGCGGGGTGGCGAGCCTCGACGCCATGCTTGAAGGAAAAGGTTATTTCAAGGGATCGAGCATCCTGCTCGGCGGTGGCGCGGGCACGGGCAAGACGAGTATCGCGGCCCATTTCGCCGAGGCCGCCTGCCGTCGCGGCGAACGCTGCGCCTTCTTCTCCTTCGAGGAAAGCCCCAGCCAACTGGCGCGCAACATGGGCTCGATCGGCATCGACCTTCAGCCCTGGGCTGACAAGGGGCTGCTGCGCTTTCATGCGGCGCGTCCGAGCCTGCAGGGACTTCGAGCCGCATCTCGCCTTGATGCTGAAGGAAATTCAGGACTTTCCGCCCAGATGTCGCGGTGGTCGATCCGCTTTCGGCCCTGATGTCCATTGGCTCCTTGCACCAGACCCAGGGCATGTTGCTGCGGCTGATCGATCATCTGAAAAGCGTCGGCGTAACGGCGCTGTTCACCTCCCTGCAAAACCACGACGACGATAGCGGCATCGCCATCTCGTCAATCATGGACAGCTGGATCATGGTGGAAAACCGGCGCGCCGGAAATGATCTGGTGCGGCGGCTGCATATCATCAAATCTCGCGGCATGGCCCATTCGGCGGAAATGCGGCGAATGCTGATTACCAAATCCGGCGTGCAACTGATCGGCATCCCGGCCGTCGAGACCGGTCGGGGGGCGCATGATCGACCCTGTCGCGCCGGGCGTCCCCGAAGAACACTGGAATTTGCGCCTCTATGTCGCGGGCCAGACCGACAAGTCGATCCGCGCCATCCGCAACCTCAACCGAATTTGCTCGGAACATCTGAACGGAAATTACACCATCGAAGTGATCGACCTGATGGAGCGTCCCCAGCTTGCCGAGGGCGATCAGATCCTGGCGATTCCGACTCTGGTGCGACGGCTGCCGGAGCCGATCAAGAGAATCATCGGCGATCTGTCGAACGAAGAGCGCGTCTTGATCGGACTGGACATTCGTCCGCTCACAAGGGCATGAATGAGAATTCGGGGACGCGATGAGTGATGTTCGCTATGCGCTGACTTTGTTCATCACCGGGATCACGCCGCGCTCCATGCGGGCGGTGGCCAATGTGCGCGCCTTTTGCGAAGGCGAGTTGAACGGCAGCTACGTTCTCGAAATCGTCGATCTTTACGAGCATCCCGAAAGGGCGCAGCCCGCCAATGTCGTCGTTTCGCCGACGCTGGTGCGCTCGCTTCCTCAACCGGTCCGGCTGCTGTTCGGCGACATGTCGGACAGGCAGCAGTTATGCGCCGTGCTCAAGGTCGCATAGATGAACGATCCCCTCCAGCCAAACGCAGGACGTGCAAGCGCTGCGCGAAAAACTGGCGGAAGCGGAGGAAATGCTGCGCGCCATCCGCGCCGGCGAGGTCGACGCCATTGTGGTCGATGGCGGAGGACATCCCGCGGGTCTATACGCTGCAAGAGCGCGTCCGACACCTATCGCACGATCGTCGAGCAAATGTCCGAAGGCGCGCTGACCGTTTCGTCGGAAGGCGTCATCCTCTATGGCAACGCCGCTTTCGCCCGCATGATCGGCCGTCCGCGCGAGCATCTGGTCGGGACCTTGATCACGGCGCTGGCTGGCGACGAGGATGCGCTGTTGCTGTCGCGTCCTGTTCAGGGAAACAGCCGGGGGAACCCTGTCGATCGATCTCAAAGGCGCCGGCGACGAAATAGCGCCCGCGCAGATCTCGTCGACGCCCATGTCTGATCGATGGCGAGCCCGTGCATTGTCTGGTCGTCACCGACCTCAGACGGCAGGAATTGCTCGCCCAGGCCGAAAAGCTGAGCGCGCTCGGCCAGTTGGCGGGCGGCGTGGCGCATGATTTCAACAATATCGTGCAGGGCGTCGCCGGATGCGCCAGCATCATCGGCCGCTATGCCAGCGACCCCGTCAAGGTGAAGAAATATGCGCAGATGCTGGAGGACGCCGCCTGGCGCGGCGCCTCCATCACCCGCCGCCTGCTCGCCC
Organism: uncultured Alphaproteobacteria bacterium; assembly: GCA_963813955.1. Lineage (GTDB taxonomy): Bacteria > Pseudomonadota > Alphaproteobacteria > Rhizobiales > Beijerinckiaceae > Rhodoblastus. Next base: position 139,117 of record CAWFBN010000072.1, read on the forward strand.
TGGCGCGACAGGACGCGTTGCAGACCGAGGCCATGGAGATCCCAGGCTGCTCGAAGATCTGCGCTCGATGCTGTCCCACACGCTCGGCGCGAATATCGACATTCGTCTGGATCTCGGCCGGGATCTCCCGCTGGCGCTGGCCGACAAGGGTCAACTTGAAGCTGTGCTGGTGAACCTCGCCGCCAATTCGCGCGACGCCATGCAGGATGGCGGCGCGATAATCATCAGCGCGGAAACGGAAACGGTCGCGGCCGGCAAACATGAAGCGGACCTCCGGCCAGGGTCCTATATCCGTCTGGCGGTCGCCGACAACGGCATTGGCATGGACGCGGCCTTGCTCAAGCGCGCGGTCGAGCCTTTTTTCACCACCAAAGGGCCAGGAAAAGGCACCGGCCTCGGACTTTCGATGGCGCGCGGCTTCGCCGAGCAATCGCAGAGGCGCGCTTGCCGTCGCCAGCGAACCGGGGCGCGGGACCAAGGTGACGTTATGGCTTCCGTCCGCCAGCGCCGAAGCGACGCAGCCAATGCCCGCGGAACGACGGTTTGAACGCCGTCACTTCCGGACGGCCGCGCGTTTTGCTGGTCGATGACGAAAAGGTGATTCGGGATGTGCTCACGGGCGAACTCAGCGACCGGGGCTTTCAGGTGATCGAGGCCGAAAACGGCGACGCGGCTCTCGCCCTGCTCGAAACAGGCGAGGCGGTGGAATTGATCGTGACCGACCTCACCATGCCCGGCATCGACGGCGTCGCCTTGATCCACGCCGCGCAAAAGCGCAACCAGCGCCTTCCGGCCATCCTTTTGACCGGCTATGCCGGCGACACCGCGAACCTGACCATAGGCCAGAGGATCAGCGGCCCCGTCATTCTGCTCCGCAAGCCGATCAGCGGCGCGCAATTGGCCGATCATGCCGCGTTGATGCTGGAGGCGGCGACGAGATTCTAGGGCATCCGTCATTGCGGGCGGAGCGAAGCAATCCACCTTGCCGTCACCACGCGGGCGATGGATTGCTTCGCTCCGCTCGCAATGACGGCGTGTCAGGCGCTCCGCCGCTCGACCGGCGCGATCCAGACACGGCGCTTGTCGCTGCGCCGCAGGAAATCGACCGCGCAGACGCGTCGGATCTTTTCCGCGTCGAGTTGGCGCACCAGATCGCCAGCGCCCAAAATAGGCGCGCCATCAATGGCGACGATCACGTCGGCGGTCATCAGGCCGGATTGATCGGCGGGGCTTCCGGACTCGATATTGGTCAGCAGCGCGCCCGTGGCCTGTGTCAATTCATGCCGCAAGGCGAGCCGCCTCGGCAGCACATGCGTCGCCGCGCCGACGCCGATAAAGGCGCGGCGCACGCGCCCATGACGGATGATCTCGCCGATCACGAATTGCGCGGTGCTGGACGCGACGGCGAAGCAAATGCCTTGCGCGCCCATGATCACCGCCGTGTTGACGCCGATCACCTCGCCGCGCGACGACACCAGCGGCCCGCCTGAATTGCCGGGGTTCAAGGCCGCGTCGGTCTGAATCACGTCCTCGATCACGCGCCCGTTCTTGGCGGTGAGCGAGCGGCCGAGCGCCGAAACGATGCCCGCCGTCACGCTGGCGTCGAAACCGAGCGGATTGCCGATGGCCACGACCAGTTGCCCGCGGCGCAGGATTTTGGAATCGCCGAGGCGCGCCGCCGGCAGAGTGGCGTTTTCGTCGATTCGCGCCAGCGCCAGATCCGTGTCGGGATCGCGGCCGAGGAGGCGCGCCGAAAATTTTCGGCCGTCGAGCATCGAAACCTCGGCCGTTTTCGCGCCCTCGACGACATGCGCATTGGTGACGACAAGGCCATCGGGCGAGACCACAAATCCCGAACCGGTCCCCGCGCGCTTGCCGTCCGGCCGGCGCAGATCGAGGCGGACGACGCTCGGCCCCACTTGATCGACGACCGCCGTCACGGCGTTGGAATAGGCGTCGAGCAGGATCGAGTCGTCGGCGGAGGGGTTTTGGAGCGCCTCGTCGCCGGGGGCGCCGCCCTCGTCCAGGCTGAATTTCAGCGAATGATTGAACATGAAAAGCATATGGGCGGCGCGGACGCTCGCGTGCAAGCCGCAGACGATATGGGCGCTTGACGAGGTCCTTCTGGCCGCCCACGGTGATCGAAATTAGAGCGGGAGAATGTTCATGCCCACCAACGCGCAATTGGAAGACAAGCTGTTGAACGCCTCGGAGGCCGACATCGTCGGCGAGACGCGCGCGCCGGAGATCGAAGGCAAGTCCATCGAAGAGTTGCGCAATTTGCTGATTCTTCTCAGGAAGGCGCATGACAAGGCCAAGGATATCGCCGCGCGCCAGCAACGCGAAATGCGCGGCAAGGCCGAACCGCATGGCGCCAAGCCGGTGCAGGATAATCTCGGGACCAAGGCCAAGGCGCAGGTGCTTCAGGAGGCGATACTGCGCGTTGACGCGGAGCTTCAGAGTCGCCAAACCTGAGCGGCAATCAAAACGAGGGAGGACATGAGCGGCGCGGTCCTATAAAAGGGCGAAACAATCGGCTCCCAACCGAACGCGAGACGATCTTATGACCCTTACCCGCAAACTGGCTTTCGGCAGCATCGCCGTCAGCCTGATTGTCCTGCTCATCAAGGGCATTGCTTACGAAGTCACCGGCAGCGTCGCCCTTTTTTCCGACGCGCTCGAAAGCACCATCAACGTCGTTTCCTCGATCACGGCGCTGATGGCCATAGGCTTCGCGGCGCAACCGCCCGACGCAGAGCATCCTTACGGCCACGGCAAGGCCGAATATCTGTCGGCGGTGGCCATCGGCGTGATGATCGTGCTGGCGGGCGTCGCCATCCTGCGCGAAGCCTATGCGGGAATACATCGCGCCAGATCCGATCGACGCGCCTTTGCTCGGCCTCGGCATCAGCAGCATCGCCACGGTCATGAATGCGGTGTGGAGCACCGTGCTGATCCGGATGGGACGGCGGGAGCGCTCAGCGGCGCTGGTTTCGGACGGCAAGCATTTGCTGGCCGATGTGGTGACGTCAGCAGGCGTCGTCATCGGCGTCGGCCTGGTGGTTTTCCCGGGATTCTGGTGCTGGACTCGATTATCGCGGCGCTCGTCGCCTGCCATGTGCTGTGGAGCGGCTGGGACGTCATCCGCGAAAATTCGGGCGGACTGCTCGACGAGGCGGCGCCGGCGGATGAAATCGAGCGGATCAAGGAGATCATCGCGGCCAATTCGGAAGAGGCGATCGAAACCCACGCCGTTCGCACCCGCCTGGCCGGCAAGACGACCTTTGTCGATTTCGATCTCGTCGTGTCCCGGCGCGATGACGGTGTCCCGGTCGCACGCGATCTGCGACCGGTTGGAGGCGGCGCTCAAGGACGCTCTCGACGAGGCCATCGTGACCATCCACGTCGAGCCCGAAGACAAGGCCGAACATATCCGCACGTATCGTCGGACCAGACGGGAGCGTCGATCTGACGCTCCCGCGCGGATATCAGATTCGATCATGAAATTTCCGTCATGACCTTCGCGACGCATTCCGCCACATAGTCGATGTTCTTCGTGTTCAGCGCCGCGACGCAGATGCGGCCGCTGTCCAGCGCATAGACCGAATATTTTTCCCGCAGGGCGATGGCCTGCGGCTGCGGTCAGGCGCGAATAGGAGAACATGCCGTTCTGGCGGGTGATGTAGGAAAAATCGCGGCCCGGCAGGCGCTCGGCCAGCTTTGTCAGCCAGCAGGGCGCGCATCTGTCTTGATGCGGACGCGCATGGCGCCGAGTTCCTCGTCCCATTGCTTGCGCAGGGCCGGATCGGCCAGCACCAGCGCCGCCGCCGCCGCGCCATGGCTGGCGGGCGAGGAATAGGTCATGCGCGCGATGCGCTTGATCTGGCTGAGCACGCGCCCGCGCTCCTTCGCGCTGGCCGTCAGCACGCACAGCGCGCCGACGCGCTCGCCATAGAGCGACAGCGACTTCGAAAAGGAGAAAGACACGAACAGCGGGCCGCCGTCGGCGGCGAACAGCCGCACCGAAAAGGCGTCGGCCTCCAGGCCCTTCGGCAAAGCCCATATAGGCGGTGTCAAGGAAAGGCGTGAGGCCTCGCGCGCGCAAAATCGAGGCGACCTTGCGCCATTGGTCCTGCGACAGGTCGAGGCCGGTCGGGTTATGGCAGCAGGCATGCAGCAGCACGATGTCGCCGGCCGGGATTTTTTCCAGCGCCGCCGTCATGCCCGCGAAATCCAGTTCGCCGTCGGCGCCATAATAGGGATAGGTCTCGACCGTAAACCCGCGGCGGAAAACAGCGCGCGGTGGTTTTCCCAGCTCGGATCGCTGATCCAGACTTTCGCTGCCTGGGCGAACCACCCGGAGAAGTTCGGCGCCGAGTTTCAGCGCGCCGGTGCCGCCGAGGGCCTGGACCGTGGCGACATTTGCGAGATCGACCTTGTCGCCAAAAACCATTTGCGCCACGGCGGAATTATAGCCGGCGAGACCGTCGATAGGCGCGTAGGAATGCGGCGCGGCCTTGGCCAGCAGGGTTTCCTCCGCCTGCTTCACGCAAGCCAGCAAGGGAACTTTGCCGTTCTCGTCCTGATAGACGCCGACTCCGAGATTGACGCGGCGGGGTCCTTGTCGGCCACGAAAGCTTCGGTGATGCCGAGAATCGGATCGCGGGGCAGTTCTTCGACATTTGCGAAAAGAGAGTTTTGCATGGATGCGCTGGACCTTTTGCAGATATGCGGCTTTTATCGTGTTGGTCGCTTGTTAGCGCATTTCGTCTGCAAAAAAAACCGGCCGAAAACCGAATCCTAGTCGCGCGCGAACGCGGAACCAGGAGATGAGGCGTGTTACCAATTTGTAATCGGAAAGAGCTTCGCCCTCTTTCGGCCATGGTTTTTGGTCCCTATATGTTCCGTTCGACGGTCGGCGTATTGGCGACGGCGTGTTCGGATGCGCGCGGCAGATCGGAGCGCTCCGGATTAGGAGGGTCTGATGGCTGCTTCGCTTCCCATTCTCGCAGGCGAAAATGGCCTGTCGCGTTATCTAGACGAAATTCGGCGTTTTCCGATGCTGCAGCCGCAGGAGGAATACATGCTCGCCAAAAGCTGGCGTGAGCATTCCGACAGCGCCGCCGCGCATCGTCTCGTCACCTCGCATCTCCGGCTCGTCGCGAAAATCGCCATGGGCTATCGCGGTTATGGCCTGCCCGTCGGCGAAGTGATCTCCGAAGGCAATATCGGCCTGATGCAGGCGGTAAAGCGCTTCGAACCGGAGAAGGGCTTCCGCCTGGCCACCTATGCTATGTGGTGGATCCGCGCGTCGATTCAAGAATATATCTTGCGTTCGTGGAGCCTCGTGAAAATGGGCACCACCGCCAACCAGAAGAAGCTGTTCTTCAACCTGCGCAAGGCCAAGAGCCAGATCTCGGCCTTCGAGGAAGGCGATCTGCGGCCCGAAAATGTCCAGGCGATCGCGACCAAGCTCGGCGTGTCGCATCAGGAAGTGATCGACATGAACCGCCGCCTCAGCGGCGACGCCTCGCTGAACGCGCCCTTGCGCGAGGAAGGCGAGGGAGAATGGCAGGATTGGCTGGTGGACACGTCGTCCAGCCAGGAAAGCCTGCTGGTCGAATCCGAAGAGGCCGACAATCGCCGCGCCGCGCTGTCGCTGGCGCTCGGCGTGCTCAACGAGCGCGAGCGGAGGATTTTCGAGGCCCGCCGCCTGTCCGACGACCCGATCACGCTGGAAGATCTGTCGACCGAATTCGGCATTTCACGCGAAAGGGTGCGGCAGATCGAGGTGCGCGCCTTCGAGAAAGTGCAGCAGGCGGTGCGCGACCGCGTCGCCCGCGTCGAGAACCTGCCGCGCCCGCCCCTGCCCCTCGCGGCGCCCGCCAGGGTGTGAGGCTTGAACCAGGCAAAGGGCCGCCCAACAAGGCGGCCTCAGACTGCTGACAAACCCTTGGACCGCCCTCCGTCCTTCGAGACGCGCCTTTTAGGCGCTCCTCAGGATGAGGGCTACTGCATTGTTTGCAAATACAAATACCTCATGGCGAGGAGGCTCCGAAGGAGCTGTCTCGAACCATGGGCAGCAAAACGGGACTTTGCCATCAACTAAGCCGCCCGACCAGGCGGCCTTTTTTATGAGGTCACTGGCTTTTCCACTCAGCAAGCACGTCGTTCAGGATTTTTTCGCCCGCCGGGCCTTTTTCAAAGGTCACTTTGGCGACGCGGCCATTGGCGAGGCTCATCGGCAGGTCGAACCAGTTCAGGCTGCGGATCATGTCGATATTCTGTTGTTCGGCGGCGGAGGCCAGCCCGATCAGGAAGACATTCGGCGCGATATCGACGGGAAGCCCCTGCAGGGTGCGCCCTTGGGCGCGTCGTCGCGGCGCATTTCCGGGACGTTGATCTGATTGACGGCGCCGACCGGCCCGTCGGCGTCGGGCTGGAAGCGAACGGTCATTGTGTGGCTCATGGAGAGCGCCGATTTGAAGTTTTTCTCATCAGCATCGACATCTTGAAGTGCGCGTCCGGCACCTCGACATCGGCCCTGACCGCGTTGGCCAATTGCTGATTTGGGCCGCGATTGGTCGAATCCCGCCGCCAGACCACTGATCCGATATAGGTTTTGACGCCGCCCGGTTCATTGGGCGCCTGCATCAGGATGGCGGCGCGATAGGCCACCGGAATGATGGGCGAACCAGACCCGCGGCGGGCGTGGTCTTCGCCGAACCGGCGTCGCCGATTTTGCCAATCTTGCCGCCTGACTTCTGATCGGCCACTTCCGGCGCAGGGACGAGTTTGGCCAGGTCTTCGGGATTGTCGCGCAATTTCCACGCGGCCACGCCGACCAGACCAACGACAAGCGCGATGCCCCCAGAACGACGGCCAGCACGCCGCAACCCGCCGCGCTCCTTCAGATCGGGTTTTGGAGCGGCGGGCCGCTGGGCCTCGCGCGCCGGCGGCGCGCTCGGCTCCTCGTCGGCCAAAACCTCATCGGGGGTCTCGGTTTCATCCGGGCGCCCGGCTGGCGGCGCAGAGGCTGTTGCGGCGCAGCTGGTCCGAATTCGAGTTCCAGCCTTGCGACGGCTTCGTCCAGCGCCTCGGCTTCGCGCTCTATGGCGCTGTCGGGCGCCGGCGGCTGCATCGACCGCAATTGCCCAAGCAGCGCCTTGCGCGCGCGCTCATAGATCGCGCCGCGCGCTTCCGGCGTCGATGTCTTCAGCCCGGACACGGCTTTGGCAAGAAGCGGATAATAGTCAGCCATTCTGCGCCTTTTTGATCGTCCGGATTCCGTCATCGCGCCAAAAGCGACATCAGTCCCGGAAAGGGTTATGCACCAAAATCGTGTCTTCGCGCTCCGGACTTGTCGAGAGCAGCGCCACCGGCGCCTGGATCAATTCCTCGACCCGCCGAATATATTTGACCGCCTCCGCCGGCAATTCCGCCCGGGAGCGCGCGCCGAACTAGGCTCGCACCAGCCCTCCATCACCTCGTAGAACGGCTCGACGCGGGCCTGCGCCGCCTCGGCTGGCCGGCATGTGCTGGATGGTTTCTCCGTCCAGTTTATAGCCGACGCAGACCTTGACTCTCTCGAACCCGTCCAGAACATCGAGCTTGGTCAAAGCGATGCCGTCAACCCGAATTTCACGGCTGGCGCACCAGCACCGCGTCGAACCAGCCGCAGCGGCGGGGCCGGCCCGTCACGGTGCCGAACTCATGGCCGCGCTCGCCGATCACTGCCGGTCTCGTCGAGAGCTCGGTCGGGAAAGGCCCGTCGCCGACACGGGTCGAATAGGCCTTGGAGATACCCAGCACATACGGACCGACTTGGGACCCAGGCCCGCCGCCCGTGCGGCCCGGACGGACGGAGTTGGACGACGTGACTAGGGATAGGTGCCGTGGTCGATGTCGAGGAGGGCGCCCTGGGCGCCCTCGAAAAAACCGTTCTTGCCCGCGCGGCGCAAATCCTCAAGCAGCGACCAGGTGCGGTCCATAATAGGGAAGGATGGTGCGGCGCGACCTCTTCGAGCTCGGCGCGAATGGTTTTTCCGGCTTTGATTTCTTCGTGAGGCCCTAGGCCGCGACGCAGCGGCGTTGTGATGGGTCAGCAGCCGGCTTCATCTTGGCCGTCGAGCGTGGTCTAGGTCGGCAAGACCATGTACGCGAATGGCGTGGACGCCGGACCTTGTCCTCATAGGCGGGACCGATGCCACGCTTGGCGGTGTCGATCTTGGCGCCCCTCGGCGGCGGCGTTCTCAGCAATACGTACGAGTCAGGAACCACACACAAC
>CAWFBN010000073.1:0-14083 GCA_963813955.1 uncultured Alphaproteobacteria bacterium
GGCAAGGCGCTTGCAAGGCTCTGCTTCAGCGCGCCGATCACCAGACCGCGCAACAGGCCGGGATCGGCGAAGCGCACTTCCGCCTTGGCCGGATGCACGTTGACTCACGAAATGCGGCGGGCATTCGACAAACAGCGCGAGGCTCGGATGCCGGTCTGCGCTAAGAAAATCCATATAGGCGGCGCGGATGGCCCCGGCGATCTGGCGGTCGCGCACCGGACGGCCATTGACGAAGACATATTGCGCCAGCGCATTGGCGCGATGCCAGGTCGGCAGGCCGGCGAAGCCCCAGAGATGGACGCCCTCGCGTTCGGCCTCGACCTCCAGGGCGTTGTCGCGGAATTCACGACCGAGAATTTGGGTCAGCCGCGCCAGCGTCCCCTCGCGATTGGGGGACAGGCCTGATGGTTAAACCGGCCAGCCCTTCGCCGCCGAGCGAAAAGCGCACATCGGCATGGGCCATGGCGAGGCGCTTGACCACATCGGCCACCGCCTGCGCCTCGGCGCGCGGGCTTTTGAGGAATTTGAGCCGCGCCGGCGTGGCGGCGAACAGGTCGCGGACTTCGATCCGGGTTCCCTGCGCCAGCGAGGCCGGGGCCGGCGCGCCGACCTCGCCGAATTCGACCCGCAGCCCCCAGCCATGCGACGCCTCGCGAGCGCGGGAGAGGATTTCCAGCCGCGCCACCGAAGCGATGGAGGGCAGAGCCTCGCCGCGAAAGCCCAGCGTGGCGATATTGGTGAGGTCGCCGTCGGGAATCTTTGAGGTGGCGTGGCGTTCGATGCACAGCGCCAGATCGGCCGGGTCCATCCCGCAGCCGTCGTCGACGATGCGGATGAGTTTCTGGCCGCCGCCCTCTATGGTCACGTCGATGCGGGTCGCCCCGGCGTCGAGCGCGTTTTCGACCAATTCCTTGACGGCGGCGCTCGGCCGCTCGACCACCTCGCCCGCGGCGATGCGGTCGGCCAGAATGGAATTGAGGCGGCGGATGGTCATGGGCGAGGACTGTTCTGTCCCCTCTCCCCGCTCGCGGGGAGAGGGTTAGGGTGAGGGGCCGGGCGATGAGTTTGCGATCATGATCGCAGCAGGAATTCGGGATGAACGACGACATTCGAACCAATGCCCCTGCCCCTCACCCCTGCCCTCTCCCCGCAAGCGGGGAGAGGGAGTGAGACTCGGGGATTACGAGGGCTGGAAAGGCAAATGCGGCTCCTGACTAAATAGCTGCGGCAAAACAGCTAGAAAATTGTCACGCATACGCCATCGAGATTATTGAAAACATCGTCGTTGGTCACGCGAAGGATGCGATGACCCAAGTCGCGCAAAAAGCTTTCGCGTCGTGCATCGTATGCGATTTCCTCGGGAGTCGAGTGCGTCGCTCCATCGACTTCGACGATCAGCTTTTCTTCGCGGCAAACGAAAGTCAGCGTAATAAGGGCCCGAATCAATTCCTGCCGGAACGAATTTGAAGCCGCGCCAAGCGGCGGCTTCGCAATTTGGCCCATAATTTCGCTTCGGCCTCCGTCTGAACCGCTCGCAACGCTTTTGCTGCGTTTGGCTTCCGTGAGACGCAAATCCGCGCATGGATTACGCGACGCCGTCTCGGCCAATCCTTCCGGCCTCCCGACGATCGCCACCAGCATGCGGCCGTCGCCGATCAGCCTTTTGGCGACGCGGCGCGCGTCTTCCAGCGTCACCGCCGCCACTTCCGCATTGCGGCGGTCGAGATAGCCGGCGTCGAAACCCTCGCGCTGCAATTGCTGGAGATGCCCGGCGATCTTGGTCGAGGTGTCGAAGCGCAGCGCGTAGGAGCCGATGATGAATTTCTTGGCCTTGTCCAATTCATCCTCGGTCGGCCCCTCCAGAGCGAGGCGGACGCATTCGGCCTCGATGACGGCCAGCGCTTCGCCCGCGCGCTCGTTCTTGGTCGAGGTGGCGCCGATCAGCGACGGGCTGGAATCGGCGGTGGTCAGGGTGGAATAGACCGAATAGGTCAGGCCGCGCTTTTCGCGCACTTCCTGGAACAGCCGCGAGGTGAAGGACCCGCCGCCGAGAATATGGTTGACCACCATGGCGGCGATGTAATCCGGGTCGCGGCGGGCGATGCCCGGCCGGCCGAAGCGGATATTGGCCTGCGGCACGTCGAAATCGACCACGATGCGCTGGCCGAGGCCCGACACCTCGATCGCCGGAACCGGCGTCAGCGCGGCTTTTTGCGGCAGCCCCGCGAAGACCGCGTCGAGATAGCCCGCCAATGTCGCGGCGTCGATCGCCCCGACCACGGCGACCTTCAAGCGTGTCGCGCGCCAGCAGTTTCTTGTGCAATGGCGACGAGATCCTCGCGCGTGACCGCATCGACCTCGTGCAACTCGCCGCGTGAGGCGCGCGAATAGGGATGGCCCGGCCAGGCGGCCCGCCGCCACGCCTGCGCCGCCATCGCGTCGGGTTCCTTGGATTTGCGCTTGAGCATGGCGTTGATCTGGCCGCGCACCCGCTCCAGCGGCGCCGCGTCGAAGCGCGGCGCATTGAGCGCGAGCGCCAGCAGTTCAAAGGCCTTGCCGGTGTGGCGCGAAAGGGTCTGCAACCGGCCGCCGAAATCGTCGCGCTCGGCGTTGAAGCTCAGGCGGATCGCATGATCGTCGAGGGCGCGATGAAAGGCTTCCGCATCGAGATCGCCCGCGCCTTCATCGAGCATGCCGGCGAGCAGCGAGGCCGCGCCCGCCTTGCCCTGCGGGTCCTGCGCCGCGCCGCCAAGAAACGAATAGTCCATCGCCACCAGCGGCACGGCGTAATCCTCGACCAGCCAGGCGACGACGCCGCCCGGACTGACGACATGCTGGACGCGCTCGGCGCGCGAAACGACTTTGGCGGGAGCGTTCATTCTTTTTTCTTTCAAATTATTCAGCGGTTCAGGCGGCTGCGGCTTCTTCCTTGAGCAGGAAGCCGGTGACGGAGCGGCGGCGCTCCAGCCAGCCGGATCGCCTTGGCGACGTCTTCGGGCGTGACCGCCTCGATGCGGGCGCTCCACGACAACACGTCGTCGACCGTCTCGCCATTGGCCAGCGCCGCGCCGAACCAGCGCGCCAGCGACGCCTGGTTGTCCTGGGCGTAGACCGCCTCGGCGACCAGCCGGGTCGAGGCGCGGGCCACATCCTCGGCGCTGACGCCGTCGCGCTTGAGTTCAGCGATGACAGCGTCGAGGGCGCGCTCCAGCTCTTCCAGCCCGACGCCTTCCGCCGGCAGGGCGTAGAGGACGAAGCGGCTGGCGTCGAGCGCGTCGCCGAAATAATAGGCCCCCGCCATGACGGCCAGCTTTTTCTCCAGCACCAGCTTGCGATAGAGCAGGCTGGTCTGGCCGCCGCCGAAATGATGGGCGAGCACGTCGAGCGCTTCCGATTCGCCCTTTTGCGCCGTGCGCGCCGAGGGCACCAGATAGATGCGCTCCAGCTGCGGCTGTTCGACCTTTTCATCCGCCAGCTTCACCATGCGTTCGGCGCGGGGTTCGGGCTCGCGCGGACGGTTGCGCACGCGGCGCCTCGCCGCGCGCCGGAATCTTGCCATAGGTCTCGCGCGCCAGCCGCTCGACCTCCGGCGCCTCGATATCGCCGGCGACGACGAGGATGGCGTTTTCCGGCGTATAGAAGCGGCGGTAATAGGCGAGCGCGTCCTGACGGTCGAGCGTCTCGATCTCATGGCCCCAGCCAATGATCGGCACGCCATAGGAATGATGGGTGAACAGCGCGGCGCTCATCGCCTCGTCGAGCTGGGAGGCGGGATCGGTGTCGGAGCGCATGCGGCGCTCCTCGAGAACCACGTCGCGCTCCGGCGCGACAATGTCGTCGGTCAGCGTCAGGCCGGTCATGCGGTCCGCCTCGAATTCCATCACCACGCCGAGATGCTCGCGCGCCACGCGCTGGAAATAGGCGGTGTAATCATAGGAGGTGAAGGCGTTTTCCTGGCCGCCGAGTTCCGCCACCAGATGGGAGAATTCGCCCTGCTTGTGGTTATGCGTGCCCTTGAACATCAGATGTTCGAGGAAATGGGCGATGCCGCTCTTGCCGCGCGGATCGTCGGCCGAGCCGTTGCGATACCACACCATATGGGTGACGACGGGCGCGCGATGGTCGGGAATGACCACCACGTCCATGCCGTTGTCGAGCTTGAAATGATTGACGCGCGGTCCGGCGTGGCGGTTCTTGCCCTCCCCGGTTTCAGACGAGGGCCGACTTGGGCCGATCCTTCGTCGCGGGAAGGGGAAGAGAAACGCTTGAAACCACGGGCGGAAATCCTTGTCAAAGCCTGATGCCGATTTACGCAATATAGAACGACAAAGCCGGAACAAAAGCCCCGGCTTTGAAAATTCCGTCTTCGCCGCCTTTGGCTAATTCTCAGAACAGGCCAAAAAACTTCTTCTCTTTCGACGTGTCGCCGTTCGCGCAGACCCAAGATCTGCCCATCCTGGCCGGGCACTTTTTGCAGATATTCTCCCGGCGGCTTGGTGAGGGCTTCGTCCCGCTCGGCGGATCGCGTCACCGTGCGCTCCGGCTGGGGCCGCGGCGGCGGCAGGTCACGGGTTTGCGGCACGGCCAGCTTCTGACGCTCGCTATAGTCGATGCTGGTGGGATCGGTCTTGGCGCCGAAACCGACCTTGCCGAGGACATTGTCGAACAGGCCCGGCGATTGCGCGGCAGGTTGCGCAGGTTGCGCCGCCTGGGCCGGCTGCGGCGCGGTCGGCGAAGCCTGAACCGGCGCTGCACAGGCGCCGGCGCGGCCTGCTGAGGCGCGGCTTTATTGCCGCCCAGACCGACCGTATTCACCATTTTGTCCCACAGGTTCGGCTCCTGAGCCCGGACCGGCGAAGCGGCCAACAGGGCGCAAGACAAGAGCAAAGCGCCCGCAAGGCTCTCGCGCGTTGCAAATTTCGTCACAGCCATGCTCAAACCTCAAAACCTCTCAGTGTTCACAATCGCGTTTCCATAGCGCCTGTTCAAGGCGATTTCGCGGCGGCTCAGTTTCCGCCGCCTCCCAAGAAGCGATTGAGCAAAAATTGCTTGGGATAGGGATCGTAATAGTTGCCGTTATCAACGGGCTGCGCCCCGGCGACCTCGGCGGAAGGCGGTCGCCTTGCCGGCGCCGCCCGGGGCGGCGCCCTGCCGGCGCACCGGAGCTGGCGCGAAAGCGCGTTGATCGCCGGGCGCGCGGGAATGGTCCAGCTTGGCTTCGGCGTCTTCGCGCGCGGTTTGTTCAACGGTTTCGCGAGAAGGATTGATCAACCTGTTGACGAGAAATTGCTGCGGCATTTCCTGTCCGAAAGCCATCGCCGGCGGCGAGGCCTCCTGCGCGCGCGCCGGGACGGCGCAAAGGGCCGCGAGCAGGCTGGCGGCGAGAAGCGGCGCGGTTTTTCCGCTGTTGGTCTTTATCCGGGCCATGTTCAATCCTTGGCGGTTGCTTCGGAGGAAGCGGGCGAGACGAGGAAGTCATACAGGAGAAGCATCACGCCGACAAATATCGCCGGCGTCGGCGATGTTGAAGACGTAATTGGACAAGGGCCCCAGCGAAACCGGCGTGTGGAAATACAGAAAATCCGCCACCGCGCCATGGACCAGCCGGTCGATGGCGTTGCCGAGCGCCCCGCCGATCAGCAGGCCGAGGGCCAGCGGTCTTGGCCGAGACCTTGCGCCCGCCACAGCCAGACAGCCAGGAAAACCACCGCGCCCAGCGCCACGGCGGTCAAGCGCGTAACGCCCGAGATCGCTGTCCGAGCGCAGCAGGGTGTAGGCGACGCCGCGATTCCAGCTCATGGTCAGGGCGAGGAAAGGCGTCAGCGCGATCGACGGATGCTCCGGCCCATCGAGCAGGCCGATGGCCCAGAATTTTGTCGCCTGATCCAGCGCCAGCGCCAGCGCCGCCACGCCGAGGCCCAAAAGGCGCCGCGCTTCGCACTCGCTCACGCCCAAAGGCCCGCCGCCCGCAATTCGCGCAAGGCCTGAGCGTCGCGCGGCGTCACGTCCGGGAATTCCGGGTCGGTTCCGACCAGCGGCGAAATGCGCCACGACCTCGCGCATTTGCTTCCCTGCGCGCGGCGGCTGACCACGCCGACGCCCGGCGTTTCCGGCAAGGCAAAGGCGCCTTGCGGCGGCTCGCCGGCAATGACTTCGATCGCGGAAATGATGCAGATATCGGCGAAATCCACCCCTTCCAGCGCCGCGCGCAAAGCGGGATCGGCGATATACACCTGCGGATCGGCTTCGAGCGACGAGCCGATATTTTTCTGCGCCCGCTCGATTTCCAGCGCCCCGGTGACCACGGCGCGGATGCGGCGGATGCTGCGCCATTTGGCGGCCAAAGCCTCGTCGCGCCAGACCTCAAGCCCTGCCGGGAAGTTCGGTCAGATGCACCGACGCCTCGGCGTTGCGGGCGGAAGGCGAGCCAGGCCTCTTCCGCCGTGAAGCACAGGATGGGCGCGAGCCATTTGACCAGCGCGTCGCACAGGATGTCGATGGTGGTCAGCGCCGCCTTGCGGGTGACGCTCGACGGCGGATCGCAATAAAGGCTGTCCTTGCGGATGTCGAAATAAAACGCCGACAGGTCGCCGGTCATGAAGGCCGACAGCAGCGCCACCACTTTCTTGTAGTCGAATTGCGCATAGGCCTCGCGTACCTGCGCGTCGATCTCGGACAGGCGATGCAGCATCGCCCGCTCCAGTTCGGGCATGTCTTCCTTCGCCACCGCCTCGGCGGGGTTGAAATGGGCCAGCGCGCCGAGCATCCAGCGCAAGGTGTTGCGCAGCTTGCGATAGGTTTCCGAGAAGGTGGAGAGGATTTCCTTGCCGATGCGCAGGTCGTCGGAATAATCCGAGGCCGCGACCCACAGGCGCAGGATATCGGCGCCGGAATCCTTGATGACGCTCTGCGGCGCCACGACATTGCCGAGCGATTTCGACATTTTCCGGCCCTTTTCGTCGAGGACGAAGCCGTGGGTCAGAACGCTGTCATAGGGCGCGCGGCCGCGCGTGCCGCAGCTTTCGAGCAGCGAGGAATGGAACCAGCCGCGATGCTGGTCCGAGCCTTCGAGATACATCACCTCGTCGGGGCCGCCATCGTGGCGGCGGCGCATGCCGGCGAGACTCGGGAAATGGACCGGGTCTTCGAGCGTGAAGGCGTGGGTCGAGCCGGAATCGAACCAGACGTCGAGCACGTCGTCGATTTTCTCGTAATCGGCGGGATCGTGGTCGGGCGCCAGAAATTTTTGCGCGGCGCCCTCTTTATACCAGGCGTCGGCGCCCTCGGCCTCAAAAGCCGCGATGATGCGGGCGTTGACCTTGTCGTCGACCAGAATGTCGTGGCCGCCCTTTTTGACGAAGACCGCGATCGGCACGCCCCAGGCGCGCTGGCGCGACACCACCCAATCCGGCCGATTGGCGATCATGCCGGTGATGCGATTCTCGCCCGCCGCGGGAATCCATTTTGTCCGCGCGATTTCTTCGAGCGCGACTTCGCGCAGGGAGGGCTCGTTGCTTTTCGCGCCATCGGCCAGCTTGAACGGCTGGTCCATGGCGATGAACCATTGCGGCGTATTGCGGAAAATCACCGGCTTTTTCGAGCGCCAGCTATGCGGATATTGGTGTTTCAGGCGCCCGCGCGCCAGCAGCGCGCCCGCCTCGACCAGCGCCTTGATGACGCGCTCGTTGGCGTCGCCCTTGTTTCCCTTGTCGTCGATGACGCGCGCGCCGTCGAAACCGGGAACCTCATTGGTGTAAAAGCCATCGGCGTCGACCGTATAGGGGATGCGCGTGTCAATGCCGCGCTCATGCAGCAGGCGGCTCGAGGCCATCCAGATATCAAAATCCTCGCGGCCGTGGCCGGGGGCGGTATGGACGAAGCCGGCGCCCGCGTCGTCGGTGACATGGTCGCCGTCGAGCAAGGGCACGTCGAAATCATAGCCGAGCTTTTCCAGCGGATGGGCGGCGGTCATCGCCGCCAGTTCGCTCGGCGGGGACATCGCGGACCCGCTCGAAGGCTTCGACCTTGGCCGACTGCATCACGCCTTCGGCCAGCTTGTCGGCCAGAACGTAAAGGTCGCCGGCCTTGGCCCAATTGCCTTCCGGCGCCGCCGTCACGCGATAAAGGCCATAGGCGATGCGATGCGAGAAGGAGATGGCGCGGTTGCCCGGCAGCGTCCAGGGCGTGGTGGTCCAGATGACGACGCTTGGCGTCGCTGACCGCGAATCGGGAAACGCCACAAAAACCCAGTCCGAGGTGTGATCCTCATATTCCACTTCGGCCTCGGCCAGAGCGGTTTTTTCCACCACCGACCACATCACCGGCTTGGAGCCGCGATAAAGCAGGCCGTTGGCGGCGAATTTCATGATTTCGCGCGCGATGATGCTTTCTGCGGGGAAATCCATGGTGGCGTAGCGCCCGGCCCAGTCGCCGGCGACGCCGAGGCGGATGAATTCCTCGCGCTGCACATTAAGCCAGCCTTCGGCGAAGGCGCGGCATTCCTGGCGGAACTCGACGACCGGCACTTCGTCCTTGTTGCGGCCCTTGGCGCGATATTGCTCCTCGATCTTCCATTCGATCGGCAGGCCGTGGCAGTCCCAGCCCGGAACATAATGAGCCTGCTTGCCCATCATGCGCTGCGAGCGGACCACCAGATCCTTCAGAATCTTGTTGAGCGCGTGGCCGATATGGATGTTGCCATTGGCGTAGGGCGGCCCGTCATGCAGCACGAATTTCGGCTTGCCGGCGCCGGAGTCGCGCATTTTTTCGGTCAGGCCGATTTTTTGCCCAATGCGCCAGAAGCTCCGGCTCCTTTTTGGGCAGGCCGGCGCGCATGGGGAAATCTGTCCGCGGCAGATAGAGCGTGGCGGAATAGTCGGGACCCGTTTTTTCGGTCATGTTCTGAAAACTCGCGGCAAAGCGGCCTTGCGGCCCGGCATCGGTAACGGCGGATCGGCCGAGGGAAACAACCCGGCGCGCGGCTGGCCGAAAAAAGGCTCAGGCGCGGACCGGGCCGATAATTCGCCGGGAAATGTTGCAGGCGCGGAAGGTCATGGCGCCTTTAAACAAGAATTTTGGGCGCGGATAAAGGGCGCATCGGCTTTTTGGCCGATTTTTCTTAAATCGCAAAAAGGAAGGGCGCGGCTTTGCGCCGCGCCCCTCGAACAGGACCGTCATGGCGCGAAGCGCCAATCCGGGTTAGTGCGCCATCGCCTTGACGATGTTCTCGACCACCTTCTTGGCGTCGCCGAACAGCATCATCGTGTTGTCGCGGAAGAACAGCTCATTCTCGACGCCGGCATAGCCCGAGCTCATGCCGCGCTTGATGAACATCACCGTCTTGGCCTTTTCGACATCCAGCACCGGCATGCCATAGATCGGCGAGGTCTTGTCGGTCTTGGCGGCCGGGTTGGTCACGTCATTGGCGCCGATCACGAAAGCCACGTCGGCCTGCGCGAATTCGGAGTTGATGTCCTCCAGTTCGAACACCTCGTCATAGGGGACATTGGCTTCGGCCAAGCAGCACGTTCATGTGGCCGGGCATGCGGCCCGCCACCGGATGGATGGCGTATTTGACCTCGACGCCTTCCTTCTTGAGGATATCGCCCATTTCGCGCAGGGCGTGCTGGGCCTGCGCCACCGCCATGCCATAGCCCGGCACGATGATGACCTTGGACGAGTTTTCGAGGATATAGGCGGCGTCGTCGGGCGAACCCTGCTTGACCGGGCGGGTTTCCACCGCTCCGGCCGCCGTCGCCGTCTCGCCGCCGAAGCCGCCGAGAATCACCGAGATGAAGGAGCGGTTCATGCCCTTGCACATGATGTAGGACAGGATCGCGCCCGAGGAGCCGACCAGCGCGCCGGTGATGATCAGCGCCAGATTGCCCAGCGTGAAGCCGATGCCCGCCGCCGCCCAGCCGGAATAGGAGTTCAGCATCGAGATGACCACCGGCATGTCGGCGCCGCCGATCGGGACGATCAACAGCACGCCGAGCGCCAGCGAGATCAGCACGATCAGCAGGAACAGGAAGTGCGAGCCCGTGCCGAAGAAACCGGACGCGAACAGGACCAGAGCCGCGGCGAGGCAGATGTTGATCAGGTGGCGCTGCGGCAACATGATCGGCTTGCCCGACATGCGGCCGTCGAGCTTGAGGAAGGCGATGATCGAGCCCGTGAAGGTGATCGCGCCGATGGCCGCGCCGAGCGACATTTCGACCAGGCTGGCCGCGTGGATTTCATGGGCGGTGCCGATGCCGAAAGCCTCGGGCGCATACAGCGCGCCCGCCGCCACCAGCACGGCGGCAAGGCCGACCAGCGAGTGGAAGAAGGCCACGAGTTGCGGCATCTTGGTCATTTCGATCCGGCGCGCCAGCAGCGCGCCGAAGCCGCCGCCCAGACCCAGGCCGAAAATCACCAGCAACCAGCCGCCGAAACCGGACGGCGAGCGCAAGGCGAGCGTGGTGACGATGGCGATGGCCATGCCGATCATGCCGAACTGATTGCCCTGGCGCGATGTCGTGGGATGCGACAGCCCGCGCAGGGCGAAAATGAACAGCACGCCGGAGACGAGATAGAGAAGGGCCGCGAGATTGACGTTCATGGCGCTCAGCCCTTCTTCTTGTACATGGCGAGCATGCGCTCGGTGACGAGGAAGCCGCCAAAGATATTCACCGAGGCCAAGCACCAGCGCGATGAAGCCGAAAATGCGCGCCCAGGCCGGGCCGTCTATCCGTGGCGCTGGAGGCGTCCACGCCGACGGACAGCAGCGCGCCGACCACGATCACCGAGGAAATGGCGTTGGTGACCGACATCAGGGGCGTATGCAGGGCGGGCGTCACCGACCAGACGACGTAATAGCCGACGAAAATCGCCAGCACGAAGATCGCCAGCCGGAAGACGAAGGGGTCGATCGCCCCGCCGCTGGCCGCATGGGCCGCCGCGCCGGCGGCGTCGGCGACTTGAGTGGCGTAGTTCTGGGCGGCGTCGGCGGCGGCGCGCGCCGTATGTGCGGCGGATTCCGCCCGGTCGATCAAAATTTGAGTTTCAGTAGCCATGGAAAAAGCCCCTCTCCTGGGCAATCGGATGGGTGTGAACGGCGCTGCGGCGTCAAGCCGCCGCGAAGGCCGAGTGGACGACGGCGCCGTCGCGGGTGAGAAGCGTCGCCTTGACCAGCTCGTCCTCGTAATTGATCGCCAGCTTCTTGTTTGGCTTGTCGATCATGGTTTCGAGGAAGTTATACAGGTTTTTGGCGTAAAGCTGCGAGGCGGTGGCCGCGAGGCGGCCCGCGACATTGAGATGGCCGATGATCTTGACATCATTGTCGGTGACCACGACCTCGTCGGGCTTGGACAGGGCGCAATTGCCGCCCCGCTCGACCGCCAGGTCGACGATCACCGAACCCGGACGCATGGACGCCACCATTTCCGCCGAGATCAGTTGCGGCGCCGGACGGCCGGGGATCAGCGCGGTGGTGATGACGATGTCCTGCTTGGCGATATGCGTGGCGGTCAACGCGGCCTGCTTGGCCTGATAGTCTTTCGACATTTCCTTGGCGTAGCCGCCCGCCGTCTGCGCCTGCTTGAACTCTTCGTCCTCGACGGCCAGGAATTTCGCGCCGAGCAACTCGACCTGTTCCTTGGTGGCGGGACGCACGTCGGTCGCGGTGACGACGCCGCCGAGGCGGCGCGCGGTGGCGATGGCCTGCAGGCCCGCGACGCCGACGCCCATGATGAAGATTTTCGCCGCCGGGACCGTGCCCGCCGCCGTCATCATCATCGGAATGGCGCGGCCATATTCCGCCGCCGCTTCGAGCACGGCGCGATAGCCGGCGAGATTGGCCTGCGACGACAACACGTCCATGACCTGAGCGCGGGTGATGCGCGGCATCAGCTCCATGGCGAAAGCCTGGACCTTGGCGCCGGCCAGAGCCTGCAGCGCCTCCTGTCTGGCCATAGGGGTCCATGATGGCGAGAACCACCGCTTCGGGCTTGACGCCGGCGAGCGCCGCCGGCTGGGGACGGCGCACCGCCAGAACCACATCGGCGCCGGAGACGGTCGCGGCGGCGTCGGCGGCGATGGTCGGCGCCGGCCTTCTCGAAATCGGCGTCGGGAAGGCCGGAGCCCTTGCCCGCGCCGGCCTGCACCACGACTTCGGCCCCGAGGGCTATGAGTTTCTTGACGGTTTCCGGCGTCGCCGCGACGCGCGCTTCATTGGCGGCGGCCTCAGTGGGAACGGCAATGCGCATGAATGACTCCGGGCAGCCCGCTTGGCAGCGGGTTCTTGAAAGGTCGGACGCGCCGAGGCGCGCCTGCGATGGCTAATTCATGTCCCGCAAGCTTTTGCGACAGGACAGCGTGTTTATAAATTCAGAGCGTGAGGAAGGCGAGCAGGACGAGGATCAAAACGACCCCTGTCGCTCCCCATTTGAGGAGGGTGGTGAAAAGACGGTAAGTGGCAAAATGCGCCGCGTAATCCATATCGGGATGGCCCCCGGAATCGTTGTGGGCCGCTGTTTGGTCCGCCGCCATTGTCCCCTCCTCGTTGACCGTTCTCGGTCGAAAAGCCCTTATTGGTTTTTTTGAGCCCTGCGCGTCTTTCTCCCAAAAGGTCAGGCCCAAGGCAAGCGATATTAGGTCGCGCTTCAATTTCCGTCAGCTGGCCGGGTTGGCGCGCCATCTCTCAGTTCTCACATGTTTTCTTCGCCCGGTACTGGCATTAGGTAGGAAACGGGATCAAAGACCCGCCTGCGCCAAAATGTCGCGCTGACGCGCCGCCAGCGCCCCGAGATCGAAATTTTCCAGCTTTTCCTCGAAAAGCCGATGAAAATTGAGCCCCGCCCCAAGATGCAGGAAAGCGCCGCCGAGACCGATCGCCGCGCGGTCCATGAACACGAATTCGCGAGGAATCGCGCACCGGGCCCTTTTCGCGCAATTGCCGATGCACTTCCGCCGCCTCGCGCCGGCCATAGGCGCCGGCCGAGACGCCGTCGGCGATGGTGCGGACGCGGTCCTCGAGCAAAGGCCCGAGAATAAACCGCGCCCACAGCGTCAAGACCTCGATCAGATCCGCGGTTCAGGCCTTGAAAGCCCCAGATTTCATAAGCATGGGCGATCTGGTCGCGGTTGCCCGCGCGCAGCCCGCGATAAAGCTGGACGACGCCGCCGACGAAACGCGGCGGAAACACCCTGATGCAGCCGTAATCGAGCAGGTTGATCCCGGCCGCCGCGCCGTCGTCGCGGAAAAACGTGTAATTGCCGAGGTGAGGGTCGCCGTGGATCACGCCGAATTCCGCGAAAGGCGCCCACCAGGCGGTGAAGATCGCGCTCGCCACGGCGTTGCGCTCCGCTTCCGGCGCATCGACCAGATCCAGAATCTTGCCGCCCTCCAGCCAGTCGAGGGTCAGGAGCCGTCCGGTGGAAAGATCTTCGTGGACGGAGGGCACGCGGACTTCGGGCCGTGTCCGCCAGCATCAGCTTGTAGAGCAGAGGCGTTGCTGCGCCTCGCGGTGATAATCCAGTTCTTCGCGCAAGCGCTCCGCGATCTCCTGCGCCGCCTCGCGCGCGTCAATCGCCGTGATCGAGCCGCCGGTGCAGCGACAAGGCGAGGTCGAGCTGGGACAGATCGGCTTCGACCGCCGAGGCCATGTCGGGATATTGCAGCTTGCAGGCGACGTCCGCTCCCGTCAGCGTTGTGGCGCGATGCACCTGGCCGAGCGAAGCCGCGGCGGCGGGATGCAGGTCGAAGGCGGCGAATTTCTCGCGCCAGCCGGGGCCGAGTTCGGCGACCATCCGCCGCTTGACGAAAGCCGCGCCCATCGGCGGCGCCTCGCTTTGCAAAGTGAGGAGCGCTTCGGCGAAATCGGCGGGCAAAGCCTCGGGAATGGTGGCGATGAACTGCGCCGCCTTCATCAGCGGGCCTTTCAACCCGCCAAGCGCGCGGGCCAGCGCCAGCGCGTCGCCATCGCCGCGCCATCGCCGAACAACCGCCCGCCGGCCAGACGCGCGGCAAAGCCCGCCGGCCTGCGCGCCGACCGCCAGATAGCGCGCCGCGCGGGCGGAAAAGCGGTTGGCCTCAATATCTTTT
>CAWFBN010000074.1:0-13262 GCA_963813955.1 uncultured Alphaproteobacteria bacterium
GCCAAGAAGTCCCTCGCGTTGCTGCCCGTGGTTCGAGACGGCTCCTTCGGAGCCCCCTCACCATGAGGTCGTTATAATTGTAAAACAACGGCATAGCCCTCATCCTGAGGAGCGCCTGAAGGGCGCGTCTCGAAGGACGAGGGCGGCGCGGGCGTGTCAGCGGCCATAGGTCGCGACAAGAGTGGCCTTGCCGAGCGCGTTGGCGTTGATCAAGAAACCCGCCAGCGAGGCCGTGGCGTGAGGCGGCAGTTCGATCTTGTCGGTTTTCAGCGCGTAGACGGTGAAATGATAATGATGCGGCGCGTCACCCTTGGGCGGACAGGGGCCGCCATAGCCGGGAACGCCGAAATCAGTCGCCACCTGCGCCGCGCCTTCCGGCAGGCCCTTGCCGTCCTTGGCGACGCCCTGCGGCAGGCCGGTCGCCGTCGCGGGAATATTATAAACCACCCAGTGCCAGAAGCCGGCGCCGCCAGTCGGCGCGTCGGGATCATGCGCCAGCACGGCGAAGCTTTTGGTTCCAGCCGGCGGATCGCTCCAGTTCAGGGCCGGCGACAGGTCGCCGCCCGCGCAGCCGAATCCTTGTAGACGAATTTTTCGGCGATCGCGCCGCCATTGGCCATGTCGGGACTTTTCAGCTCAAAAGCGCCGGCGCTGGCCGCCGAGACGGCGAAAAACGCCGCCGAGACCAGAATTTTCCGCAAAACCATCAACTTCTCCTTGGGGTCAGGCAGCGTCGAGCCGCGCCAAAATGTTGCGAATAAAGGATTCGGTCGCCTTCGGTTGGGTCATCGGCAGCATATGGCCGCCGTCGATCATTGTCAGTTCGGCCTTCGGCGCCTTGGCGCAAAAAGCCGGCCCTTGCGCCTGCGGATCGAGCACGACGTCCCCGGCGCCAAACAACACCCCGGTTGGAACCGTCAGCGCGGCGTAACGCGCCGTCATGCCGGCCAGTTCCTTCTGAACTCACCCGCAACTCCCGCGCGGCGGCGATCATCGGCGATGGACGCAGGGCCAGAAAACCGCCCGCGCGGGTCCAGAACCCGGAAATTTGCGAGTCCGGCGCGAAAACCATGCGCTGCGTCAGCCCGATGCGCGTCAGCGCGACGATGGGACCGAGAGTCCAGGCGCCGAACCAGCGCGCAAACCATGTTCCGACGCCGAGCCCCGCGATGACCTGCGACGGCGCGAAGGGATGGGTCAAGGGCGCGACCAACGCCAGCCCGCCGACAAATTCGGGACGATCGAGCGCCAGCGCCAATGCGACGGCGCCGCCAAAGGAGTGTCCGACCACCAGCGGTTTGTCCAAATTCAACAGCGCGATGACTTTCGCGGCGAGATCGGCTTGCGCGGCGAGCGACTGCGACGGCGCGGCTTGCGAAAAGCCCGAACCCGGCCGATCCAGCAGCACCACCCGTCTTTCGGGAAAAAGCGCCGTCAAAGCGAAGCTGAAATGGTTGAGCTGGCCGAGCAGCCCATGCAGGAACAGCAGCGGCGGACCGATCTGGCCCGGCTTTTCGCCGCTATCGACGACATGCAGCCGCACCCCGTCGACCTCGATGAAACGGCCATGCGGCGGAACCAGCCGCTCGAAAAAGCGCGCCAGCCCGAAATTGAACAGCGATCAGCGACGCCAAAGCGAGCAGCCAGAAGAAAACCAGCCAGAGCAGCAACAGCAGCAAGCGCCCTCTCCCTCAGCGTCAGGCGGGAATCTGCTCCAGTTCGTCGATCAACCCCTCGATCATCGACAGGCCAATGTCCCAAAAGCCGGGGTCGCGCGCGTCGAGGCCGAATGGCGCCAGCAATTCGCTGTAATGTTTCGAGCCTCCCGCGGACAGCAGCGCGAAATATTTCTCCACAAAGCCCGGCTCGGCCTTCTGGTAGACGCCATAGAGCGAATTGACCAGGCAATCGCCGAAAGCATAGGCGTAGACATAGAAGGGCGAATGGATGAAATGCGGAATATAGGCCCAGAAGGTCTCATAGCCCTCGCCGAATTCGATCGCCGGGCCCAGGCTTTCGCCCTGCACGCTCATCCACAATTCGCAGATTTTTTCGGCCGTCAGCTCGCCCTGCTTGCGCTCCTCGTGCAGCTTGCGCTCGAAACTGTAGAAGGCGATCTGCCGCACCACCGTATTGAGCATGTCCTCGACTTTCGAGGCCAGCAGCGCGCGGCGTTCGCGCGGTCTCCTTGGCATCGGCCAGCAGCGCGCGAAAGGTCAGCATTTCCCCGAACACCGAGGCGGTTTCGGCCAGCGTCAGCGGCGTCGGCGCCATCAGCGGGCCGTTGGGCGCGGCCAGCACCTGATGCACGCCATGGCCGAGTTCATGCGCCAGCGTCATCACGTCGCGCGGCTTGCCCTGATAATTGAGCAGCACATAGGGATGGACCGAGGGCGGGTCGGATGGGCGAAGGCGCCCGGCGCCTTGCCGGGCCGCACCGGCGCGTCGATCCAGCGGGCCGTCGAAGAAGTCTTTGCGCGATCTCCGCCATGTCGCGGCGAAAACCCGCCATAGGCGTCGAGCACGGCGGCGCGCGCCTGCGCCCAGCCGTAGATGTTCTGCGGCGCGTCGGGCAGAGGCGCGTTGCGGTCCCAATGCTTCAGCTTGTCCTTGCCGAACCAGCGCGCCTTGAGCGCTGTAATAGCGATGCGACAGGCGCGGATAGGCGGCGCGCACCGCCGCGACCATGGCGTCGACCACTTCGCGGCTCGACGCGATTGGACAGATGGCGCGATTGCGCGACATCGCGTGAAGCCGCGCCACTGGTCGGAAATCTCCTTGTCCTTGGCCAGCACGTTGGAAATCAGCGCGAAAATGCGCAGATTCGCCTTGAGCGTCGCCGCAATGGCGTTGGACGCCTTTTCGCGCAGGGCCGGGTCGGGTCCTGAAACAGGTTGAGCGCCGGTTCCAGCGTCAGGTCCTCGCCGTCGACATTGAAACGCAGCGAGGCGATGGTCTCGTCGAACAGGCGGTTCCAGGCGGCGTGGCCGGTGACCGATTTTTCGTGAAACAGCTGCTCGATGCGGTCCTCGAGCTGGAACGGCTTTTCCTTGCGCAGATCTTCGAGCCACGGGCGGTAATGCGACAGCGGCGCCTGCGCCATCGCCGCTTCCAGAGCTTGCATCGTCGAGGCGATTGAGTTCGAGCTGGAAAAACAGCAGGTCGGTCGAGGCCGTGGTGATCTTTTCCTGAGCGTCGCCATAAAATTTCGCCCGCAGCCGGATCGACCGTGTCCTCGGCATAGGAGAGACCGGCGAAGGACATGATCTTGGTGATCAGATCGTCGATTTTTTCATAACGGGCTGATCGCCTCATGCGAGCTTTTGGGCGGCGTCGGGAGCGGCGAGCAGGCCGGCCAGCGCGCCGCGATAGGTCTTGGCGAATTCGCGGCACTCGCGCGCCGCCGTCGCCAGATCCTCAGCAAATTGCGGGCTGTCCAGCCCGACATAGAGGTCGTCGAGCCTCCAGCGCGGCAAGGTTTCGGCCAAGGCTTCGGCTTTTTCTTCGGCTTTGGCCGCGCCTGAGCCTTGCGGATTACGGACAAATGTCGGGCAAGAAACCTTCGAGGAAACAATCATGGAGCGCGCCGGGCTTTCGGAGGCATATTTGCGAGAATCGCCGATCATGGCATATGGACGCACAACTGGCGCCGTTCAACCGTGACTTTTACTCCAACGCGCAAGGCCCCGAAATCGCGCCATTAACACGGCATTTACCCTAATCGCGCAAATTGGCGCGAAGCGGCGCCGACGGCGCCTCGCCGCGAAAGACTCCTGATGATCTCGACCGTTCTGATCGCCGACGATGATCCCATTCAACGCCGCCTGCTGGAAGTCATGGTGCGGCGATTTGGCTATCAAACCGAGACGGTCGACAGCGGCGAGGCGGCTTTGGCGCGCCTGCAGGCCGCCGACAAGACCGGCGTCGATCTGCTGATCCTCGATCTCGTCATGCCCGATCTCGACGGCATGGGCGTGCTGGAGCGCATGCGCCAGCGCAAGATCGACACGCCGGTCATCGTGCAGACAGCGCATGGCTCGATTGAAGCGGTGATCTCGGCCATGCGCGCCGGCGCGCTGGATTTCGTGGTCAAGCCGGTCGCCGCCGAAAGGATGCAGGTTTCGATCAAGAACGCCCTGCGCTTCGCCGCGCTGGAAGGCGAAATCCGCCGCAGCGGACGCAAGGCTGCCGGCCAGGTCGCCTTCAGCGACATTGTTTCGCAGGGCGAATCCATGGGCCGGGCGCTGCGGCTGGGCGAGCGCGCGGCAAAATCCAATATCCCCGTGCTGATCGAGGGCGAATCCGGCGTCGGCAAGGAATTGATGGCGCGCGCCATCCAGGGGGCGTCCGATCGGCGCGGCAAAGCCTTCGTCACCGTCAATTGCGGCGCCTTGTCGCCGGCGCTGGTCGAACTCCATCCTGTTCGGCCACGAGAAGGCGCCTTACCGGCGCCTCGGACAAGACCGCCGGCAAATTCATCGAGGCCCAGGGCGGAACGCTTTTCCTCGACGAAGTCGGCGAATTGCCGCTGGAGGTGCAGGTCAAGCTTCTGCGCGCCGTGCAGGAGGGCGAGATCGTTCCGGTGGGCGCCCGAAAGCCGTCGCGGGCGACGTGCGAATTATTTCCGCGACCGACCAGAACCTGATCGAACTGGTCAAGCAGGGCCGTTTCCGCGAAGACCTCTACTACCGGCTCAATGTTTTTCCCATCACCCTGCCGCCCTTGCGCGCTCGCCGCGCCGACATTCCCGATCTGGCGCGGCGTTTTCTCGCCCGCTTCGCGCCGAGGAAGGCAAGAGGCTGCGCGGGCTTTCGGCGGAAAGCCTGGCGCTGCTCTCGAGCTATGACTGGCCCGGCAATGTCCGTCAGCTCGAAAATGCGGTTTTCCGCGCGGTGGCGCTCGCCGATGGCGACGAACTGACGGTCGCGGAATTTCCCCAGATCGCGGCGCAAGTCGTGGGCTTCGACGTGAGCGTTCCGCCGGCCCCAGCCCCGGTCGGCTGCCGCGACAGCCAGCGCGAGATCGTGCGCATCGAGGTGCGCGATCCCAATGTGCGTTCGGCTGCTCGACGAGAACGGCGACGTGCGGCGGCTGGAGCGGCTGGAGGAGGAAACAATCCGCTTCGCGCTCGCCCATTATCGCGGCCAGATGTCGGAAATGGCGCGCAAACTGGGCATTGGCCGCTCGACGCTCTATCGGAAAATGAAGGATTACGGACTCGATGAGGCCGAGGACGGCGTCCACGCCGCCTGAAGGCTCGCCGCACTGTGGCCGCAACACACCACTAGATTTATTGCGCGATCAGACCATTGCGCAAGCTGCGCCAATTGAATCTAAACGTATTCATGACTTGATAACGATGGCGCCCTTCGGGGCGACGGAACATCCGGGCGACCGCCCGGTTTTTTGGCTTGAAAGGTTTCGGCATGGTTTCGCTTGGCTCGGCAGCCTCGCCCCTGCGAGCGGCGGCTTTCGCCTTTGCCGCCCTGATTGCGGTTCAGGCGGCGCGCGGTAAATCCGCGCCGCAACCGGCGGCGCCGCCAGCGGAAACGCAAGTTTCGACTTCGGAGCCTTCCGTTCAGGGGCCGGAAAAGCCCTCGATCAATCAGGCGGTGCGGGCCGCCCTGTCGCGCGCCGCTCAGCAACCTCAACGCCGGAATTACGCGCCCGGCGTCAGGCGGTTGACGCCTTTTACGCCAGCCGCGGCGACGCGCCTGTTTGGCTCGACAACGGCCAATGGACACCCGCCGCCCGCGCCGTCTTCGAGACGTTGAAAACCGCCCCCGACGACGGCCTCGACTTGCGCGCCATGCGCGTCTATTCGCTCGACCAGGGACCGGAAGCCTCGTTGGCGCTCGGCGACATCGCCCTCTCGGAAGCCGTGGCCGCCTATGCCTACCAAGCCAGCGGCGGCCGTATCGATCCGGCGCGCATTTCCAGCATGATCGCTCCCCGCGCCGGAGTGGTTTTGCCGGCGCAGGCTCTGGAAGAAACCGCAACAGCCGCCGACGCCGGCGCGACGCTGCAAGCCTATAATCCGCGCCAGCCAGCCTATGTGGCGCTGCGTGAAAAACTCGCCCGCACGCGCGCCGAACCGATGAGCGGACCGGTGGCGCGCCTCGCATCGCGCGATTCGTCCCGGAGGGCCAGCGACGCCGTCGGCTCGATCACACGCCGGGGGCACACGCTCGAAATCGGAAATTCTCGTCAATATGGAATTCTGGCGCTGGCTGCCGCGCGATCTCGGGCGCGACCGGATCACGGTCAATGTCCCGGAATTCATGGCCCGGCTCTATCGCGACGATTCGCTCGAACTCAGCACCCGCGTCATCGTCGGCAAGCCCGACAAGCCGACGCCGCTGTTTTCCAATCAGATGGAATATCTGATCGTCAATCCGTCATGGAACGTGCCGCAATCGATCATCAAGAATGAAATGATGACAAAACTCGATAGCCTGCGGCGCCAAGGCTATGAAATCGATTGGGTAAACGGCAAATTGCGGGTGCGCCAACCGCCGGGCGAGCGCAACGCGCTGGGACAGATCAAGTTTATTTTTCCCAATGATTACGCCGTCTATATGCACGACACGCCGACTCACCATTTGTTCCAGGAATCGGTTCGCGCCTTCAGCCATGGCTGCGTGCGTGTCGATCAGCCCTTCAAGCTCGCCGAAACCCTGCTGAGGCCGGAGCGCGGCTGGACGGAAGCGCGACTGCGGAAGCTGGTCGGCAAGAACGAGCGGCGGGTGGTCCTCCCCGCGCCGCTGCCCGTCCATATCGTCTATTTCACCTTGGTCGAGGACGAATTTGGCGAATTGCGGCGAGTCGACGATGTTTACGGCTATTCCGCCAAGGCGCGCGAGTTGCTCGGCCTGGGCGGCTAGAGCAAAACCAGCCATTCTTAACCCTTTATTCACCACCGTCTGCTTTCGCTATGACAAATCGCGGCAGACCTTCAACTTTTGTCAAGCTGTGGCTTTCTCGTGACAGATGTTGTATGCAAATCGCGCCGTTGAGCCATGGGAATCGCGCCAGCATGAATTTCGTCACTGATTTCATTGGTCTTTCCGTCCCATCCGCCGCCGGAACTCCGCAAGGGGAGCGCGTGTAGTCTTGCTGAGCCGCCAAGCCTTCCATTTGAGCGCCATGAGCTTCGGCAAAGGCGCACGCAGCACCAGCGTCCGGCTTTTCGCCGTTGCCTTCGCGATGCTCGCCACGCTCGCGCCCAATGCGCTCGAATCCGCCGTGGCCAATGGCGACACCCGCACGCTCTTTCTCTACCATTCGCACAGCAAGGAAACGATCGCCGCGACCTTCCGCACCGGCGGCCATTACGATGGGCAGGTGCTGGAAAAGCTGAACTGGTTCCTGCGCGACTGGCGCACTGACGGGCCGACCCACATGGACCCCCGGCTGTTCGACACCTTGTGGGAAGCCTACCGCTCGGCCGGACGCAATACCGGGCCGGACGACCCCATTGTCGTCGTTTCCGCCTATCGCTCCCCCGAAACCAACGCCATGCTGCGCCGCCGTTCGAGCGCGGTGGCCGAACATTCGCAGCATATGCTCGGCAAGGCCATGGACTCGACCATGCCGGCCCTGTCGATGGAAAAGCTGCGCGAGATCGCCATGCGCATGCAGCGCGGCGGCGTCGGCTATTATCCCAACGCCAACACGCCCTTCGTGCATATCGACGTCGGTGGCGTGCGCCATTGGCCGCGCATGAATTACGACCAGCTTGTGCGCCTGTTCCCCGACGGCAAGACGGTGCATATTCCCTCGAATGGCCACCCTTTGCCCGGATATGAGGAGGCCCGCGCCGAAATCATAGCGCGCGGCGGCGAGGCTGTGTCGGTGGCCGATGCGACGTCCAACGGCGGCGGCATTTTCGGCTTTTTCGCCCGCCTGTTCGGCGGCGGCGCGGACGAGGCGGAGGACCGCGAGGTGGCGCCGGAGCCCAAGGCGACCAGACTGGCGTCGCGGGGACGCCACGCCCCGGCCGCGCAAGAAGCGCCGGCGCCGGAGCCTTCGCGGCAAATGGTGGCGAGCGCCGAAGCCGACCTGCCGCGCGGCGAAACCTATTTCGGCGCGCCAGCCGCACAGGCGCCAGCCCCTGTTCAGCCCCCTGCTCCGCAGCGCCAGCCGGCCGCCGCCGCTCCGCCCGAGCCGACGCCGCAGCCCGTCGCCGTCGCGCCAAAGCCTGAGCCCGAGGTTGCCGCGCCCGAGACTGCGTCGCAGGATGATCCGGCGACCACCGTGGCGGCGACCACCGTGGCGGCGCCCTTGCCGCCGCGCCGTCCCACAACCCTCGCCAGCCTCGAAGCGCCCTTGCCCCCGATCCGCCCGGCTGAACTGGGCCGGTTGCCCGACGTGATCACGCATGGAGCGCCTTCTGGAGAGGTCCTTGGAGCGGCCAATGGCGGTCACGGCGGCGGCGCCATCACGCTCGCCTATGCGGCCCCCACGACGCAGGCTAATAAAGCAATGGCGCCTTTGCCGCCGCCCCGCCCGGCCATGCCGCCGCTTCGCGCCGCCGCTCTGGGCAAAGCCGAGGAGGTTCGCGCCGCCAAATCCGTCGCCGCGCAAATGGCGCCGGCGCGCATCGATCGCGGCGCGCTCAAAGTGCTGGCCGCGTCGGCGCCGGCGCTGCACGCCCGGCCGCCAGTCAGCGCAGGCGTTGCGCCGCCCTTGCGCGCCGCCGCCAAACGCGACGTGCTTACCGGCCATGAAAGCGCCAAGGGCGTTGCGACCGGGTTCAAGACACAGGCCACCTCACTCAGTCCCATCGCCTTCAACAAAAAAGTGGACTGAAACCGGTAAGGTTAACCATCGCTTTACATCTCGGCCTCAATCTGGCGCCAAGCCCTTGCGGGTGATCGTCCGATCTGGAGATCAAGCCATGATTCTCGCGCCTATCGACGGTTCCGAATTCTCGCGCGCCTGCCGCTATCGCCAAGCGAGTCCGGCGCTCTGCCACTGGCCGCAACTGCTGCGGCTGCTGGCGCTGGCGGTCATTGCTGGCGGCCTCGCCTCGGTCGCGCTCGAACCCGGCCGCGCCGCTTCGGCGACAGCCGCCATTTTCGGCATGAATTTCTGAAACTCGCACGCGACGGCGAAATGGTTTAGGATCGGGGCCATGCCGCTCCATCCTCGACCTGCTTTTCGTGCGCGCGCCCTTTTCGGCGCAACTGGCTGCTTTCGCCCTCATTTTGTCCGTGCTGGTGTTGGCGCCGGCCCCCGCCGCGGCCCAAAATGAATTTTCCGATTTCTTCGGATCGCTGTTCGCGCCTCGCCACGCGGCGCCGCCCGCGCCGATTCGTTCTCGCCCCGCGCGAAGGCCCAAACCCCACGTGACGGCGGCGCCTGAGCGCGAGAGATCCGAGAGAAGGATATGAGCGATCCGAGAGGCCATCGTCCCAGGCGCGACCCGCCTCACAACCTGCCTCGCCGCCGTCCAATCGGCCGGCGCCGACGTTTTTCGTGGCGGTGGTGGGCGACAGCCTGGCCGGAATGCTGGCGCAAGGCTTGACCGAAGCTTTCGCCGACGATCCGCGCGTCGGCATTCTCGACAAGGCGCGACAAGACACCGGCCTCGTCCGTGACGATTTCTACGATTGGCGCCTGGCCGTGCGAAAACTGCTCGACGGCCCCCAGCATATCGATGTGGCGGTGATCCAGATCGGCATCAACGACAACCAGAAGCTCCGCCTCGGCGACGTGGCCCTGGAACCGCTGTCGAAACCCTTCAACGAAATTTACGCCAAAAGGGTCGAAGAGATCGCCACCGCCTTCCGTGAAAAAAATGTGCCGCTGATCTGGGTCGGCCTGCCGATCATGCGCAGCGAATCCCTGTCCACCGCGGCGCTGCTGTTCAACGACCTCGACCGCCAATATGCCGGCGCGGTCGGCGCCCATTATGTCGATCTCTGGGAGCCTTTCACCGACATCAATTCAGTCTACAAGGCGACCGGTCCCGACGTGAACGGCGCCGTGGTGCGGCTGCGCGCGACCGATGGCGTGCATTTCAACAAGGCCGGAGCCCGCAAGGCGGCGCATTTCGTCGAAGCCGAAATTCGTCGTGTACAGGCTTCGCTGCAGCCGGCGGGCGCGCCTGCCGATGCGGCGCCTGGCGATGCGTCCAATCCGCTCTCGCCCAATCCACTCTCCCCCAATCCCCTTGCGCCCAATCCCCTCCTGACGCCGCCCACCGCAGCCGAACCGCAGCCCGCAGAGGCGCCGCCGCCGCCCAAACCGCTCGCCGGCAAGGTCCAGCCCCTGAACGAGCCCACCCTTTCGCCAGGCGGTGGTCTGGCGGGCTTGTCAGCGTCTCCCCCCACGCCGCCACCAGGGGCCGCGCCCTCACAGCCGGGACGCGCCGACGATTTCAGCTGGCCGCCAAAAAAACCCTGAATTAGACAATCGGCGAAAACACCGTGCTGACGAATTCGATCGCGACCTCGCCGCGCTGGTTGACGCCGAGGTTGCGGTTCTGCACCAGACCCACGCCCGGCTTGGAGGTCGTGCGCTTGGCGACGATCTGGGTCGAAAAGGCGATGGTGTCGCCGACCAGCACCGGCTTGCGCCAGACCATATCGGAGAAACCCGGCGAAGCGAGGCTGGACGCGTCGCCGCCGGTCGCCTTGCGACGCCAGGCGACAAATTGCCGCATCCAGCACGAGGCCGTCTGCCAGCCTGCGGCGGACATGGCGCCGAGCAGATGCGCCTTGCCCGCCTCCTCGTCGACATGAAACGGCAAGGGATCGAATTTTTCGGCATAGGACTTGATGAAATCGGCGGAAAAATGCGTCTCGCCCAGATCGGCATAGGCGCCGACCCGCACCTTGGCGTAATTTTCCGGCAGGGTCGCCAGAGGATCGTCAACTCGCGCCAATTCGGCCGGCTTCGCCGGCCTCGCTGGATTGGTCGGCGGCGACGGGTCTGCAAGGCGCTCGCGGCGTCCGAATAGAATCGAGTGCTTTTGGGCCAAAACGTCCTGCCCGGTCTGATTTCGCAGCGACGTGGCGAATTTGACGATGCCGGCGTCGGGACGAGACCGCAGATCGAATTTTTCGAGCGTCGTGGTTTGGGCCGAAAGCCGGTCGCCGGGCCGCACCGGGGCGAGCCAGCGATTGTCCTCGACGCCGATCCCGGCGAGACAGGTGCTTTGCCTCAGCAAGCCATCGACATTCATGCGCATCAGGGCCGAGCAGGTATGCCAGCCCGACGCCGCCAACCCGCCGAAAATCGTATGTCTGGCCGCTTCATCGTCAAGGTGGAACGGCTGCGCGTCATAAACCTCTGCGAAAGCGATCATCTCCGGCGCGGTGAATTCGTAATCGCCATAGCTTCGGGTTTCGCCCGGCTGAAAATCCTCGAAAGCCACAGTCATCCACGTCTCCTTGTTGTCGGAACAAGACTGCGGCTTTCGCCCGGTCGCGGCAAGGCGGCCGCGGAACAACATAGCCATGCAAATTTGCATGCCTGCCGGTCGTATTAGTCGATTGTCTAAACTGCTGCGTTAAAGCATCAAGGGGTCACTCCATTAACGGGCGGATTTCCTCCCCTAGCCGCACCGTGTGGAACAAACTAAGCCTGCTCATTGCAGGCGATACGGACGCCTCGGCGTCCGTTTTTTTTGCCGAAGCCGCTCGTGTTTCGCTCAAAAGGGCTTGCTCAATGGCGGCGCTTGGGCCAATTTGCCGCCCAAAAGGATGGACCAAAAATGACCAAAGCGCTTCTCGGAATTATCGGCGGCTCAGGCGTCTACGAACTGCCCGGACTTCAGGACGTTCGCGAGGAGGCCGTGGCCACG
This sequence comes from uncultured Alphaproteobacteria bacterium, assembly GCA_963813955.1. GTDB lineage: Bacteria > Pseudomonadota > Alphaproteobacteria > Rhizobiales > Beijerinckiaceae > Rhodoblastus. Next base: position 11,813 of record CAWFBN010000074.1, read on the forward strand.
CCCTGGGGCGAGCCCTCGGATAAATTGCGCTTCGGCCGCATCAACGGCGACCGAGGCGGTGTTTCTGCCGCGCCACGGTCGCGGCCATCGCCTGTCGCCTTCCGGCATCAACTACCGCGCCAATATCGACGCGTTGAAGCGCGTCGGCGTCACCCACATCATTTCGGTCTCGGCCTGCGGATCGTTCCGCGAGGAACTTCCGCCCGGGCGGTTCGTGGCGGTGGACCAGTTCATCGACCGCACCTTCGGCCGGCAATCGTCATTCTTCGGCAATGGCTGCGTCGCCCATGTCTCGATGGCCCATCCGGTCGCGCCCCTTTTGCAAAATCGCATCATGGCCGCCGCCCATTCCGAGAAAATCGACATCGTGCGGGGCGGAACCTATGTCTGCATGGAGGGGCCGCAATTCTCCTCCCGGGCGGAATCGCTGGCCTACAAGGCCGCCGGCTGCGACGTGATCGGCATGACCGCCCTGCCGGAAGCCAAGCTGGCGCGTGAGGCCGAGATGTCTTACGCGATGCTCGCCATGGTGACCGATTACGACTGCTGGCGCGACGATATCGCAGCGGTGGAAGTGCACGACATTCTGGCGGTGGTGCGTTCCAACGCCGAAAAGGCGTCGAAACTGCTGGCCCGGCTCATGGCGGATTTCCCCTCCGACGCCGCGCCCTGCCCGGTCGGCTCCGACCGGGCGCTGGATTACGCTCTGGTCACGGCGCGCGACGCCTGGGATCCGGAACTGGTGAAAAAGCTCGACGCGATCATGGGGCGGGTGCTGGCCAAGGCGTGATCACACCAGCCCGCCGCCCTTGCCTTAACGACGTTCCGCCCTTATAAGCCGCGCTTCGCGCTCGTTTCCGACACCCCTGGAGGCGTGAGCGCGGTTTTTTACAAGGAAAAGAACTATGGCCGAGATCAAGACCCTCGCCGCCACGGTTCGCAGCGGGACAGGCAAGGGGGCCGCCCGCAGCGTTCGTCGTGAAGGCAAGATTCCAGGCGTTATCTATGGTGGCGGCGAAGCGCCGACCCCGATCACGCTGAGCTACCGCGACATGAACAAGCTGATTTACGCGGGCCACTTCCTGACCACGATTTTCGAAATCGATATCGATGGCAAGAAGGAACGCGCCATTCCGCGCGATTACCAGCTCGATGTGGTGCGCGACACCCCGATGCATGTCGATTTCCTGCGCCTCAAGGCCGGTTCGCGCCTCAAGGTCAACGTTCCCGTGCATTTCCTCAATCAGGAAACCGCCCCCGGCATCAAGCGCGGCGGCTCGCTCAACATTGTGTTGCACTCGGTCGAACTGCTGGTTCCGGCGGATAACATCCCGGAATCCATCATCGCCGATCTCGGCGGCCTGGACTTCAACGATGCGCTGCACATCAGCGCGGTGAAGCTGCCGGAAGGCGTGACCGCCATCGACGGTCGGACTTCACCATCGTGACC
>CAWFBN010000075.1:0-21608 GCA_963813955.1 uncultured Alphaproteobacteria bacterium
AAAGGCGCCTCGGCCATCACTTGCCGCCGAAACGCCTTGCTCGCGCAAAATGCCGTACCAGCGCGAGAACGTCTTTTCGGCTTCTTCCAGCGCCTTGACGGTCCAGTCGATCGGCTGGCGGTAATGGCTGCGCAGCATGGCGAGCCCAAGACCTCGCCTTCCAGGCCGTGCCGCCGAATTTATCCTCATGGAGCAATTCGTGAATGGTGATGAAATTGCCGAGGCTTTTCGACATTTTCTCGCCTTCGACCTGCAGGAAACCGTTGTGCATCCAGACATTGGCCATGACCTCATGGCCGAAGGCGCAGCGGGTCTGGGCGATTTCGTCTCGTGGTCCGGGAACACCAGGTCGATGCCGCCGCCGTGAATGTCGAAGACCTCGCCGAGATGCTTCTGGGACATGGCCGAGCATTCGAGATCCAGCCCGGGCGGCCGCAACCCCAGGGGCTGTCCCAGCCGGCTCGCCATCCTTCGACGGCTTCCACAGCACGAAATCCATCTCGCCCGCTTGTAGGGCGCGACTTCGACGCGGGCGCCGGCGATCATGTCGTCGAGCGAGCGGCGCGACAACTGGCCGTAATCCTGCATGGAGGGCACGTCGAACAGCACATGGCCGTCGGCGGCATAGGCGTGGCCGTTGGCGATCAGCCTTTCGACGATGGCGATCATCTCGGCGATATGTTCGGTGGCGCGCGGCTGCACGTCGGGCGGCAGGCAACCCAGGTCGGAGGCGTCCTGCTGGAAGACGGCGTTGGTGTCCTCGGTCAGTTCGCGGATGGTGACGCCGCGCTCGCGCGGCGCGGGCGTTGATCTTGTCGTCGACGTCGGTGATGTTGCGGACAATTTGACGTTGGTCGCAGCCATAAATTTCGCGCAACAGCCGGTAGAGCACGTCGAAGACGATCAGCGGGCAGGCGTTGCCGATATGGGCGAAATCATAGACCGTGGGGCCGCAGACATACAGCCGCACGTTCGCGCGGGATCATCGGCGAAAAAGTTTCGCGCTCGCGGGAAAGGGTATTGTAAAGCTTCAAAGGCGGACGGACATGGAACCCCCTGCTCTGGCCGGGGCGTCGATCTCGCGGTAATTTCAGGGAGACATGACGGCGCCAACCAGCTTTGCAGCTAGCTGATAATCGAAATCCGGCAAAGAATTTTCGAATGCGTCATGGCGCGCACCATGCTTTTTTCGGATGGCGGCGTCAAGGCGTTTTTCATTCACGGAAGTAGGCGACAGACGATGCCGGACCTTAGGAACAGACGCATTCTCGTGACCCAAAGCGACGATTTCATGAGAGCGCGATCCGCGCCTTTCTGGCGGCGCAGGGGCCGAGGTCATCGCCGAGGAGCGCATGCGTGCTGCGGTCGCCGGAAGCGGCGCGGAAAACGGTGGAGAGCGCGGGCGCGATAGACGCGCTCGTGGTCGACCTCGCCCTGCCCGCCCCGTCCACCCGCATCGGGGAGGTCGATGAGGCGGAGTGGCGCGAAGCCTTCGAGGTCATGGTCGACCCCCTGCCCCGACTGGTGCGGGCGGCAATTCCCGGCATGACGCAGCGCGGCGGCGGGCGCATCGTGGTGATGGGCAGCGCCTCGGCCCTGCGCGGCATGAAGCGCGCCTCGACCTATAGCGCGGCGCGCGGCGCCCAACTCGCCTATGTGCAGGCGGCAGGCGTGGAGCTTGCGCCGGACGATCCAGATCAACGCCATCGCCCAGCATTTCATCAACGACCCGACCTATTTTCCGCCCGAAGTTCAAGCCGATACCCGTTTTAACGAAAGGCTGAAGCGCGAGGTTCCGCTGAGCCATGTTTGGTCAGCGCCGAGGAGGATGCGCGTTTTGTCGCCTATCTGTGCAGCGACGCGGCGCGATGTTTTGTCGGACAGATCTTTCCGATGTCGGGCGGATGGGCCGTGCGCTGAAACTGGAGCATCCTTCGCCTGACCTGAACCAGGGTCGTCATTGCGAGCGAAGCGAAGCAATCCACCCGGGCCACAACCGCAAGCCATGGATTGCTTCGCTTCGCTCGCAATAACGGGGTCAAGTGAATACGGCGAGATTAATGATAGCCCGCCATCCGCACTTTGCCGCGAAAGACGTAATAGGCATAGCCCGTATAGGCCAAGATGATCGGGATCAGGAACATGGCGCCCGCGAGCAGGAAGGACAGGCTGGTGTCCGGCGCCGCCGCCGCCGCGGATCGTCACCGAGCGCGGCACGATATAGGGATAGAAGCTGATCCCGATGCCGATATAGCAGAGCAGGAACAAGGCCAGCGCTGTCAGAAAGGGCGCGATTTCGCGCTCGTCGTCGCCAGCAGTTTGAGCAGCCACAGGCCAAGCGCCGCGCAGGCAAGCGGCAATGGCGCGAGCGAGAGATTGCTCGGAAAACCGAACCACAGGCGCCAATAGTCGTCGTGCAGGAAGGGCGTCCACAGGCTGACCGCGGCGATCAGCGCCGAGCAGAGCGGCGCGAGCGGTTCGGCAAAGGCGAGGGCGTGGTCGCTGGAGCGCCTTTCGGTCTTGTAGATCAGCCAGGTCGCGCCGAGCAGGGCATAGCCGCACACCAGCGCAACGCCGGTCAGCAGGCTGAAGGGCGTCAGCCAGTCGAGCCAGCCGCCGGCATAGGCGCGGCCCGAGATTTTGATGCCCTGCACCAGCGCGCCGAGCATGATCCCCTGCGCCAAGGCGGCGACCAGCGAGCCGAGGAAAAACGCCCAATCCCACAGAAAAGGCCGAGGTGTCGGCGCGAAAGCGGAATTCGAAGGCGACGCCGCGAAACACCAGCCCCAGCAGCATGGCGATGACCAGCGGATAAAGCGCCGGCATGACGATGGCGTAGGCGAGCGGGAAGACCGCCAGCAGACCGCCGCCGCCGAGAACCAGCCAGGTTTCGTTGCCGTCCCAGACCGGCGCGACGGAGTTCATCGCCTCGTCGCGCTGCGTTTTCCCTCGAAAAAAAGGAAATATGACGCCGATGCCGAGATCGAAGCCGTCGAGCACGACATAGGCGAGAATGGCGAAGGCGATGAGCCCGGCCCAGATCGTCGGCAAGTCGAAGGGCAGCGCTCATCGACCCGCCTCCCGCGACGCGGCAATCCCGGCGCCGGAGTGATGCCGGCGGCGTGGCTCGGCCCGGAAAGCGTCGGCGGGTTCATGCGGCGACGGCGGCGCGGTTCATCAGCTTGCGCCATGTAATAAAGGCCCGATGCCGAACAAACCCAGATAGACCACGACAAAGGCGGCAAGCGAGGCGCCGACGGCGGGCGCTTGCACCGGCGAGGCCGATTGCGCCGTGGTCAGCAGGCCATAGACCGTAAAAGGCTGGCGCCCGGTCTCGGTGGTGGTCCAGCCGGCGACAATGGCGACAAAGCCGGATGGCCCCATCGCCAAAGCCGCGCGATGCAGCCAGACGCTGGTAGAACAGCCGCGCCGCGCCAGCGGCAATAAAGCCCCCACAGGCCAAGCCCGAGCATGGCGAAGCCGATCCCGACCATGATGCGAAAACTCCAGAAGGGAATGGCGACCGGCGGCCATTGGTCCCTCGGAAAGGCGTCGAGCCCGCGCAAAAAGCCGTTCCAGTCATGGGTGAGGATCAGCGCGCCGAGATGCGGGAATCTCGCACAGCGTAATTGACCCGCCCCGCCGCCGCGTCGGGCCAGCCGAACAGGATCAGCGGCGCGCCGCTTTCCGATGTCGAAATGGCCTTCTATCGCCGCGATCTTGGCGGGCTGGTATTCGAGCGTGTTGAGCCCATGCTGGTCGCCGACCATGATCTGGACCGGCGCGACCAGAACCGCCATCCACATGGCCATGGAGAACATTTTTTCGACCGCCGCCGTCCGGTGGCCGCGCAAAAAATGCAGCGCGGCGACGCCGCCGACCGCGAAAGCCGTGGTCAGATAGGCCGCCAGCATCATGTGGACGAAGCGATAGGGAAAGGACGGATTGAAGATCACGGCAAACCAGTCCGCTGGCATGAACTGGCCCTCGGCGTTGATGGCATAGCCTTGCGGCGTCTGCATCCAGCTGTTGGCGGCGGTGATCCAGAAGGCGGAAATGGCGGTGCCGAGCGCCACCATGCAGGAGGCGAACAGGCGCAGTTTTGGCGACACGCGGCCCTCGCCAAACAGCATCACGCCGAGAAAGCCCGCCTCCAGAAAGAAGGCGGTCAGGACTTCATAGCCCATCAAAGGGCCGATGACCGGGCCGGTCTTGTCGGAAAACACGCTCCAGTTGGTTCCGAATTGGTAGCTCAGCACCAGGCCGGACACGACGCCCATGCCGAAATTGATCGCGAAGATTTTTTTCCAGTAGTTGAAAAGGTCGAGATAGACGGCGCGGCCGGTGAGATTCCACAGCCCGTCGAGAACCGCGAGATAGGACGCGAGACCGATGGAAAAGGCCGGAAAGATAATGTGAAATCCGACCGTGAAGGCGAATTGCATTCGCGCGAGATCGACGGCGGCAAAATGCATGGACGCTCGCTCCTGACGCAAACCGCACAGTTTCAACGCGCCAGCGCCGGTTTCGCTCCGCCCGGCTCGATTATTCCGTAACAAATTCCCAGTTGCGAAAGCCCTGCGCGTAAAGCAGCGCGGTCAGGTCGCCGTGATCGACCCGCGCCTGCGCCGCCGCCGCCACCGCCGGCTTGGCGCGATAGGCCACGCCGAGGCCGGCCGCCTCCAGCATGGCGAGATCATTGGCGCCGTCGCCGATCGCCAGGGTCTCCTCCATCGCCAGTTCATGGCGGGCCGCCAGTTCCTCCAGCGTCGCCAGTTTTTCGGCCTTGCCGAGAATGGGTTCGCGCACCGCGCCGACGAATTTGCCGCCCATGATCAGCAATTCATTGGCGCGATTCTCATCAAAACCGATCATTTCGGCGATGCGCGAGGTGAAAACGGTGAAGCCGCCCGAAACCAGCGCCGCATAGGCGCCATGCGCCCGCATGGTGCGCACCAGCGCCTTGCCGCCGGGGGTCAGGGTGATGCGATGTTCGATGGCCTCGTCCACCACCTTGGCGTCAAGGCCGGTCAGCAGCGCGACGCGTTCGCGCAGGGCCGGCTCGAAGGCGATTTCGCCGCGCATGGCGCGTTCGGTGATCGCCGAGACCTTTTCCTTGAGCCCGACGAAATCGGCCAGTTCGTCGATACATTCCTGGCCGATCATGGTCGAATCCATATCGGCGAGCAGCAGCTTCTTGCGCCGGCCTTCGAGCGGCTGGACGAAAATATCGACCGGCGCCGCGCCGAGGCCGAGGCGCAACACCGAGGCGGCGGCCTTGCAATAGGCCGCGTCGGCGAAGGCGCCATTGGCGCGATTGCCATGCGCCGCGCCGGGTGCGAAAGGAATATCGACGGCCTCGCCGGGCGCGAGCGTTATCGGCTCGCCGGCGCCGGGCAGACGCCGCGCCGCCGTTTCGAGAATTTCCGGAGTGAGGGTCTGCGCGCCGGCGGCGCCGACCAGGGTAGCGACATGGGTCATATGCAATAGGGACACTCAGGGTTTTTTGAGTTCGCGAGTTTTTGGAGTTTGAATGAATAAGTTTCAAGCCGTGCTCATCGCAGGGCCCACGGCCAGTGGCAAATCCGCCCGCGCCATAAAACTGGCCCGGGAGATTGAACGGCGTCGTCATCAACGCCGAATTCAATGGCAGTTTATCAGGATCTGCCCATCCTGTCGGCGCGACCGACGCCCGAGGAAGCCGCCGCGACGCCGCACCTGCTTTTCGGTCATATCGGCGCCGAACGCAACTATTCGGTTGGCCAATGGCTCGACGACGCCGCGCGTGCGCTCTGGACAAAAGCTCGCGCGGAAGGCCGCATGCCGGTGTTCGTCGGCGGAACCGGAATGTATTTCAAGGCCTTGCTGCAAGGCCTGTCGGACATTCCCGCCGTGCCGGACGAGGTCCGCGCCCGCGTGCGCGCCGAGAGCGCGGGCGTCCCGCCGGAGGAGCTTCACGCAAGGCTTACGAAAAATTGATCCGCTGACCGCCGAGCGACTGCGCCCCACCGACCCGCAGCGGATTGTCCGCGCGCTGGAGATTTTCGCGGCCACCGGCGCGCCGCTGGCCTCGTTTCACGACGCGCGCGGAAAGCCGCTTGCTGGATGCGGCGCGTTGCCAATGCCTGTTTATCGCCGCCCGAAAAGGACGAGCTGAACCTGCGCATAAACGCCCGTTTCGACGCCATGATGGCGGCAGGCGCGCTGGACGAGGCCCGCCGCCTGTTGGCGCGCGACCTCGATCCCGCCCTGCCGGCGATGAGGGCGGTGGGCGTCCCCGGCCTGCTGGCATTTTTTGCGCGAGGAATGCAGTCTTGAGGCGGCGGTGGAGCGGGGAAAACGCGACAGCCGCCAATACGCCAAGCGGCAGTTCACCTTCGCGCGCACGCAACTGCCGGAGTTTTCATGGGTGGCGCCGGGCAGTCTCTTATGTATCATGTCAAGATACAATAGGAGGCCGCTATGCCCAAACTTGCTCACGTCCACCCCGGTGAAGTGCTTCGGGAGGAATTCCTTTCCCCGCTTGGCCTTTCGGCCGGCGCTGTTGCGCGAGCCATTGCCGTTCCGCGCACGCGTATCGAGCGTTTGATGAAAGAAGAAGTCGATCTGTCGCCGGATACGGCCCTGCGGCTGGCGCGATTCCTCGGAACCAGCGCCGAATTCTGGATGGCCATACAAAGCCGCTATGCGCTCGAAAGCGCATCCGACGCCATTTGCGAAGATCTCGACAGGATCGAACCGATACGAAAGGCCGGATAAGCCGGTCGTGCCCGTCACCCCAGTCGCGCCAAAATCTTGGCCCGGCCGATCAGCGGCATCAATTTCGCCAGTTCCGGGCCGGCTTCGCGCCCCGTCAGCGCCAGCCGCAGCGGATGGAACAGGGCCTTGCCCTTGAGGCCGGTCGCCTGTTTCAGCGCCTGCGTCCAGACGCCCCAGCTCGAACTCGTCCAGAGGCTCGGGCGGCAAGGTCTCGACCGCCGCGTCGCGAAAAACCGGGTCGAGCTTTTCGCGCGCTCGCAATCTCGCCTTCAATCACTTGCCACCAATACAAAATATCGGAGAATTTTTCGAGATTGCCGCGCGCCGCCAGCCATAGCGGCTCGGCGCGGCAACCGACGATCTCCAAAGCCTCCAGCCGTTCCCGCACGAATTCATAGGGCAGTCCATGCAGCACATGCTGCGACAGGCGCCGCAATTCCTCGTCGTCGAACCGCGCGCTGTTGCGCGAGATCGAGGACAGATCGAACAGGCCGGCCAGTTCCGGCAGGCTGTGCACGGGCTGCACCGCTTGCGACGAACCGGTGAGCACGGCCATGGCCGCGACCGCCAGCGATTCGACGCCCGCTTCGCGCAGCCCGGCGATCGACAGGGCGCCGCTGCGTTTGGAAAGCCCCTGCCCGTCCGCGCCGATCAACAGATTGTGATGGGCGAAATGCGGGGCGGCTGCGGCGCCCAGCGCGCCAAAAAGCTGGATCTGCACCGCCGTGTTGGTGACATGGTCCTCGCCGCGAATGATATGGGTCACGCCCGCGTCGATATCGTCCACCACCGAAGGCAGGGTGTAGAGATAGGAGCCATCCTCGCGCACCAGCACCGGATCGGACAGCGAAGCGCAGTCGATATGGCTCTCGCCGCGAATGAGATCGTCCCAGCGCACCACGTCGGGCGCCAGCTTGAAGCGCCAGTGCGGCTTGCGCCCTTCGGCCGCAAACGCCGCCCGCTCGGCCTCCGTCAGCTTGAGCGCGGCGCGGTCATAAACCGGCGGCGCGCCCCGCGCGATCTGCAATTTGCGCTTGCGCTCCAGCTCATCCTGCGTTTCAAAACAAGGATATAGCCGCCCCGCGTCCTTCAGCTTCTTCGCGGCGGCGTCGTAAAGCGCAAATCTTTCCGACTGGCGGAATTTTCTTGTCCGGCGCCACGCCGAGCCATGCGAGATCGACTTCGATGCCCAGCGCATATTCTTCGGTCGAGCGCTCGGAATCGGTGTCGTCGAAGCGCAGCAGGAAGGTCCCGCCATGTTTGCGGGCGAAGAAATAATTGAGCATCGCCGTGCGCGCATTGCCAATATGGATGCGCCCGGTGGGCGACGGCGCGAAACGCACGACAGGCGCGATAAAGACGGCGGAGGGAGCTGAGGCGTGAGTCATGGCGGATATTTAGCTCTTTTGGCCGGATTCGTCACGCTGAAGCGTGGCTGTCATGAATTCGTGAAAAATATTGCGCATAAGCGCAACAGACGCTACGTTGGGGAAAGCGTTTCGCTTAAGTGTGGGAGACGACCTGCGATGATCGGCATATTTGCTGCGGTATTCTGCCTCGCTTTCATTCTGTTCAATCTCTTCTCTCTCGGACTGCTCGGATGGCGTTGCCGCTTCCGCAAGCAGACGCTGGCGAGTCGCCTGCTCAAGACCGGCCTGGCCGAACCGACGCCGCCGGTCAGCATCGTCCGCCCGGTCTGCGGGCTGGAAACCTATTCCGAACTGACGCTGCGTTCGACCTTCGAACTCGATTATCCCGACTATGAAGTCCTGTTCTGCGTCCAGAAAAAGAACGATCCGATCATTCCCTTGCTGGAAAAGCTGGTCGCCGGACAGCCCGAAGGCCGCGGCCGCATTCTGATCGGCGACGATCCGATCAGCCCCAATCCCAAACTCAACAATTGCTTCAAGGGCTGGCAGGCCGCCAAGCACCAGTTCATCGTGCTCGCCGATTCCAACGTGCTGGCGCCAAAAGACTATCTCCAGCAGATGCTGGTTCGCTTCACGCCCACCGTCGGCCTGGTCTGCTCGCCTCCGCTCGGCGTCATGCCGGAGGGCGTGCTCGCCCGCCTCGAATGCAGCCTTCCTGAACTCCTTCCAGGCGCGCTGGCAATTCTGCGCCGACGCGGTCGGCGCCGGCTTCGCCCAGGGCAAGAGCATGATGTGGCGGCGCGAGATCGTCGAGGCGGCGGGCGGCATAGCGGCCCTGGCTTCGGAAATCGCCGAGGACGCCGCCGCGACCAAGCTTGTGCGCGCCGCCGGCATGACCGTCACGCTGGTGGATCGCCCCTTCGGCCAACCGCTCGGCCCGCGCACGCCTGCGCGCCATCTACCAGCGGCAGACGCGCTGGGCTCGCCTGCGCCGCGCCAGCTTCCCGGCCATGTATGCGCCGGAAATCTTCGCCGGCATCCTCCTGCCCATCGCTCGCCGGCGCCTATGCGGCGCGCGATTTCGGTTTCGAGCCCTGGACCGTGGTGGCGCTGGTGGTCGCGGCTTTCGTCATTCCCGAGTATATCGTCAACCGCCTTCTGCGCTGGCCGGGCAGCCTGTGGTCGCCGCTCGGCTATATCTTCCGCGACCTGCTGTTTGCGGTGATCTGGATCGACGGCTGGCTCGGCGACGATTTTGTCTGGCTCGGCAATTCCATGACGGTGCGCGAAGCCAGCGAGGAAACCGTCGACGCGGCGTGATGCGCGGACGCCGTTGCCCATGGTTCGAGACGCGGCTGCGCTGCCTCCTCGCCATGAGGGTGCAAATCGCAGGTTTTCTCGATCCTCATCTGAGGAAGCCGCGCAGCGGTTCGAAGGATGGGCCGAACCGCCAGCTAATCCTCAAACCGCTGGCTCACGCCCAGCTGCGCATCCGGCGCGATGGAAAAATCCGGGCTTTGCGCCGGCGCGCCGCTGTCGCGGAAGCGGTTGACGATGGGATAGCGCCGGTCGCGGCCGAAATTCTTCCGCGTCACCTTTACGCCCGGCGCCGACTGGCGGCGCTTGTATTCGGCCAGAAACAGCAGCCGCTCGATTTTTCGCACGGTCTCCGGCATCATGCCCGCGTAAAACAATATCGGCGACGCGCATTTCCTTTTCGACCAGACATTCCAGCATGTCGTCGAGCGCGTCATAGGGCGGCAGCGAATCCTGATCCTTCTGGTTTTCACGCAATTCGGCGGTCGGCGGTTTTGTGATGATGTTTTGCGGGATCACCGGCCCGTCGGGACCGAGCGCGCCCTCCGGCTTCCAGCCGTTGCGCAATGCGCACAGCCGGAACACCTGGGTTTTGTAAAGATCCTTGATCGGGTTGAAGCCGCCGTTCATGTCGCCGTAAAGCGTGGCGTAGCCGACCGACATTTCCGACTTGTTGCCGGTGGTCACCAGCATGGGACCGAATTTGTTGGACACCGACATCAGCAAAATGCCGCGCGCCCGCGCCTGGATGTTTTCCTCGGTCACGCCGCGCGCCGTCCCGGCGAACAGGGGCGCCAGGCCGCCTCGACCCCCTCGACGGCGGCGGCGATCGGCAGGATGTCATAGCGCAGGCCGAGAAGCTCGGCGCATTCGGCGGCGTCCTGAGCGATTCCCCCGACGTGTAGCGATAGGGCAGCATGATCGCATGGACGCTTGAAGGCCCCAGCGCATCCGCCGCCAGCGCGGCACAGAGCGCCGAATCGACCCCGCCCGACATGCCGAGCACGACGCCGGAAAATTGTTTTTCTGCACGTAATCGCGCAGGCCGAGCACGCAGGCGGCGTAATCGGCCTTGTCGTCGTCGAGAACCGGCGCGTCAGGCGCCTCGATGCAGCGCCAGCCCCCGGTCTGGCGCACGAAAACCACTTTGGCGACTGTCTCGGCAAAAGACGGCAACCGCCCGCCGAGCGAGCAATCGGGATTGAGGACAAAACTGCCGCCGTCGAACACCAGTTCGTCCTGCCCGCCGACCTGATTCAGATAGACCAGCGGCAGGCGGCTCTCCACCACCCGCGCCGTGGCGACGCTGAGGCGCTCGTCATCCTTGCCGCGCCAATAGGGCGAGCCATTGGGCGATAGCAGGATTTCCGCGCCGGTCTCGCTCAAAACCTCGACCACGTCCGGACCCCAGATGTCCTCGCAGATCGGCAGGCCAAGGCGCACGCCGCGAAAAGCCACCGGGCCGGGCGCGGGACCGGGATGGAACACGCGCTTTTCGTCGAACACGCCGTAATTGGGCAGATCGACCTTGAGCCGCACGGCGGCGATGCGGCCGCCGTCGAGCAAGGCGTAGCCATTGTGGCAAAGTCCGTCCTGCATCCACGGCAGGCCGATCAGCACGGCGGGGCCGCCATCGCCGGTGTCGCGCGCCAGACTTTCGACGGCGGCGCGGCAGGCGTCCTGGAAGGCGGGCCGCAGCACGAGGTCTTCGGGCGGATAGCCGGCGAGGAAAAGCTCGGAAAACATCACCAGATCGGCGTCGAATTCCGCCGCCTCTTTTCGCGCGGCGCGGGCCTTGTCGAGATTGGCGTTGATGTCCCCGACGACGCAATTGACTTGCGCAAGGGCGAGAACTAGACGATCGGAGGGAGAGCAGGATTTGGTCATGCGGCAGTTTTAGGCGAGGACGCAGGGCGCGGCAATCTCAGGCGGTCGGCAAGCCTCGATAAAGCTGATATGGCAGTCTCGTGTCCAGAAATCCGGGCGCAGCAGTCCGGCAAAGGAATTTGCATATGCCGATATTCCAATTGATCTACGCCTCCACTCCGTTCGGTTTTGACGAAGGCACACTCGCGGCGCTCCTGATCGTTTCGCGACGCAACAACGCGCGCGATGGCGTTACCGGGGCGCTGATCTGCCGCGGCGATTTATATCTGCAACTGCTCGAAGGACCGCAAGACATGGTCGAGCGGGCGTTTCAACGAATCGAGTGGGATCGCAGGCACCTTGATGTGAAGGTGCTGAGCCGCCGAAACGTGACGGAAAGACTGTTCCCGGAATGGGCGATGCGCGACGACCCCGCTCGCTCATGGATGTGGACTCAGGAAGAGGTCAATGCCGGCGCCATTGGTCGGGCGACCGAGGCTGAGGCGGTGGCGATTTTTGAGCGCCTGGCCCGCGAACCCGCCTGACCCTCTATCGGCTATCGGGGTGAGTTTTCGAGATAGGCCAGCATCGTGTCGGCGTCCGAGAACTCCACCCCAACGCCGGTGGGATTGTCGCGGATATCCGGCTCAGCGAACAGCTTTTCGATCACCCCATCCTCCACGAGCATGGAATAGCGCCAGCTTCGCAGGCCCATGCCCTGCTGTCGGCGATCGACGAGCATGCCCATCAGCCGCGTGAAATCGCCATTGCCGTCAGGCAGCATCAAGACTTTTTCGATATTTTGCCCCTTGGCCCACTGAAACATCACAAAGGCGTCATTGACGGCGAGACAGACGACCTGGTCGATTCCCAGGCGCTTGAAATCGTCATAGCGCCGCTCGTATCCCGGCAGATGTTTTTCGGAGCAGGCCGGGGTGAAGGCGCCCGGCAAGGCGAAAAACACGATGCGCTTGCCGGCGAAGATGTCCTTGCTGGAGACGTCCTTCCATTCGAACGGGTTGGCTCCGCCCAGCGCCTCATTTCTCACGCGGATGTGAAAGGTGACATTGGGCAAGGAGTTTGGAGTCATTTTCGCAACTCGCGTTCAATTACCCCAAACAATAACGCCGCGCCGTTTTTCACGCGAGTCCGGGAAAACCGCGCGCCATCAGCAGCCCGCGCTGGAGCCGTCGGCATTTTCGCATCGATGACGAATTCGTCGGCATCATCCGATAGCAAAATATCGGCATATTCGTAATGAGCGCTCCACTCGTAATTTCTCAGAGTGAAACCGTATGGAGCATGACGGAATTAAATTTGTGGTAGGGCGAAAGGTATAATTTGACGAGCGGTTGACCAGATTTATCCGCAATTTCATACTCTTCAACCGGGCGCTTCGAACAGGGTCAACGACGCTTCTAACCTCGAACAGCGTATTCGACAGCCATTTTCCTGGCGAAGTCGATTGATATAGGATTTGGCGCCAAAAATCGTCTTGCATGGAATGGGATTTGTAATCGAGCCAAACTCTCCCGTTCCATTGCAACAGTCACCGTCGTCATCGGCGCACATGAACTCGACGATTTCATCGAATTTCTGCCGTTCTGAGAGATATTTTGCTCCGTACTCAACCTCATCGAGCATCTTCAGCATTCCTTCGAATGTTTCGCACTCGAAGGATTTAAACTTGCTGGAGCCATTTTCGAATTGAAGCATTGTATACTCCTTCTCGATGTAAGTGAAGGAAGCGAATTGACGTACGAACGACTGAGATTCCTGATTCGACATCCGGCCCGTCATTGCGAGCGAAGCGAAGCAATCCACTTGGCAGACATCGGACTGGATTGCTTCGCTTTGCTCGCAATGACGAACAAGTTTCGAACCATAGAGTCCTAAACGTGCTTCATTGATCAGTCGTCGTCTTCGATAACAGGAATGCTCACAACATGCGGCCTGTCATTGCGAGCGAAGCGAAGCAATCCACTTGGCAGACATTCGGACTGGATTGCTTCGCTTCGCTCGCAATGACGAACAAGTTTCGAACCATCCGCTCGTCAGAGTCCGATAAGCGTGCTTCAATGATCAGTCGAAGTTACCAGCGGCTTGATGTCTGGGCTGGATGGGACCGCTGCCGCCCATCAAGCCTGGTGGCGGATGGTGCGTTGAGCTTAAGCGTATCCTCCCAATTTTATTTTTCTTATAATACACCGCGCATAGATTTATGCATTGATATGAAACAAATATCCGGAACTATACGTTCATTTACTGCTCAGCTTGCCGTAACAGGCCTCGGCTGTGAGCCCGCACCGTCACCATCGACAAGCCCGAAATCATGACCAACGCCTGCGCGGGGAACGGTTGCTCATTCGCTGCGTTTGAAAACAACAAACTCGTATCGGAAGCATGATATGCGGTTATCTGCCCTTGCCTGCGCCATCGTAGCGGCGTTCAGCGCGATGATCTCCACGCGCTTCGTCTCCGCTGCCGAATATAACGATCCCCAGCGGTTTGTTGTGGTTGTTGAGGCTTGCACGGCTTCCGACCAGACCAAATGCCGGGAATTCCGCCTGCCCTTTGGCGAAGACGGAAGCGGCGCGAACGAAGTCGCTTGCTTGATGGACGGGTGGGTCAACGCCACCAGACATGTGATCGAATGGAACGAAGCGCCGGGCCACGACAAACTGTCGATTCAGAGAATCAGCTGTGCGCCGGCCGATGAAAAGCATGTCTAGACAGGATCACTCCGCTCTTGGAGGCTCGCCTGCGAGCGCCAGTTCTTCACATTCGGCGTCGGTGAAGACACGCGAGCGCGTCAGAAAGGAAATCCCCTCCGGCCCTTCAACGGAAAAGCCGTTGCCGCTGCCCGGAACCACGTCGATGATGAGTTGGGTATGGCGCCAATATTCGAATTGGTTTGCGCGAATATAAAACGGGCAGCCGCCGATTTCGCCGAGCCACACATCCTGCGGGCCGACCTACAGTTCCTCTACGGGATTGCACAAGGGCGCCGAGCCTTCGCAGCAGCCGCCCGATTGATAAAAGGCCAGCGGACCATGTTTGGCTTTGAGGCGGACGATCCAGAGCAAAGTTTCCGCGGTGGCGTCGACTCGTTTGGGCGCGGGCATCCCTTCCTCCCTTGTCGATAAAAAATGCGCGGCGCGTTTCGGCGCCGCGCAAATAAGCTGCGAAGGCCGCCCCGGCCAAAGCCGGAGCGCCCAAAAACTTCTCAGAAGAAGCCGAGAGCCTTGGTGCTGTAGCTGACCAGCACGTTCTTGGTCTGCTGGTAATGGTCGAGCATCATCTTGTGGTTCTCGCGGCCCACGCCCGACTCCTTGTATCCGCCGAAGGCGGCGTGAGCGGGGTAGTGGTGGTAGCAGTTGGTCCAGACGCGACCGGCCTGGATGCCGCGGCCGAAGCGATAGGCGCGGTTGCCGTTGCGGGTCCAGACGCCGGCGCCGAGACCATAGATCGTGTCATTGGCGAGCTTCAGGGCTTCTTCTTCGTCCTTGAAGGTCGCGACCGACAGCACCGGTCCAAAAATTTCTTCCTGGAAGATGCGCATGTTGTTGGTGCCGTGGAAGACGGTCGGGTCGATGTAATAGCCGCCCTCCAGCTCGCCGCCGAGATGGGCGCGCGCGCCGCCGGTCAGCACTTGCGCGCCTTCCTGCTTGCCGATGTCGATATAGGACAGGATCTTCTGCATCTGGTCGTTCGAGGCCTGGGCGCCGACCATGGTGGTCATGTCGAGCGGGCTGCCCTGCTTGATCGCCTGGACGCGCTTGACGGCGCGCTCGATGAACTTGTCGTAGATCGATTCCTGAACCAGCGCGCGGCTGGGGCAGGTGCAGACTTCACCCTGATTGAAGGCGAAGAGCGCGAAGCCTTCGAGCACCTTGTCGAAATATTCGTCATCGGCGTCCATCACGTCGGCGAAGAAGATGTTCGGCGATTTGCCGCCCAGCTCCAGCGTCGCCGGGATCAGGTTGTCGGCGGCGTAATGGGCGATCATGCGGCCGGTGGCGGTCGAGCCGGTGAAGGCGATCTTGGCGATGCGCTTGCTCTGGCCCAGAGCCTTGCCGGCTTCGGCGCCGAAGCCGCTCACGATGTTCAGCACGCCGGGGGGCAGCAGATCGGCGATCAGTTCGGCGAGAACCAGAATGCCGATCGGGGTCTGTTCGGCGGGCTTCATCACCACGCAGTTGCCGGCGGCGATCGCCGGGGCGAGCTTCCAGGCGGCCATCAGCAGCGGGAAGTTCCAGGGAATGATCTGGCCGATCACGCCGAGCGGCTCATGGTAATGATAGGCGACGGTATCGTGGTCGATTTCCGAGATGCCGCCTTCCTGGGCGCGCAAGCAACTGGCGAAATAGCGGAAATGATCGGCCATCAGCGGAACGTCGGCGTAGGTCGTCTCGCGGATCGGCTTGCCGTTGTCGAGGGTTTCGACCAGCGCGAGGGTCGAGAGATTGGCCTCGATCCGGTCGGCGATCTTCAGCAACACGTTGGAGCGTTCGGTCGCGGAGGCGCGGCCCCAGGCGTCCTTGGCGGCGTGGGCGGCGTCGAGGGCCAGTTCCACGTCTTCGGCGGTGGAGCGGGCGACCTGGCAGAGGACCTTGCCGCTGATCGGGCTGAGGTTATCGAAATAAGCGCCGCGCACCGGGGCGACCCATTTGCCGCCGATGAAATTGTCGAATTTGGCCTTGATCAGATTCTCGCCGGTAAGTTTTGTGACCGCTTCCTGATACATAGATTTTCCTCCACCATTATAGTGCGCCTGCCGGCGCTTGCCAGAAACGGATCGGATGGGGCGCTCTCGCAACCCGGTGACGACCGAACCGCCCAAATTTCGAGATTTCCAGAAGTTCGGCCGTGCCGAAATCGGATGAGCGTGGCCTCCCCAAGTCACAGCCAATCAAGTCAAGTCACAGCTGGAGCGCTGCAAGCGTCCTGAATTCTATGACGGACAATTAATAGCAAGGCGTCAGACCCCGATACTGCTCTTTAGTGGCATTGACCCTCCAGCGCGGCCAAGCTGGAAACAATGTATAATGAGAGACGACGCAATATGCTGCACTGCACAATAAAAACAGCTACGCCGTTTGGCCCCCTACTTAGGCGCCGTAGACGATCTTCGGCGGCGCACTATCTTCCGTTCAGGGACCATATAACGCCTTGCGCGAGAGTTTAACTGCGCGCCGGAAGCGGAAAAATCCCCCGAAAAATGACCAACGAAACTGGAGGAACACATGACCGAATTGACCTGGACCGCCCCCGAAGCCTGCGAAGTGTGCGTCGGCATGGAAGTCACCAGCTATATGTCCGCCGCGCTCTGAAAAGCACAGGCATAACGCCGCTGCGAGGTCGATCGCGTGCAATTTCTGGTTCTTGGTTCCGCGGCCGGCGGCGGCCTGCCGCAATGGAATTGCCTGTGCGCGAATTGCCGTCTCGCTTATGAGCGGGACGGCCGCCTGACCGCGCGCTCGCAATGCAGCGTCGCGGTGAGCGCCGACGGCGAAAACTGGGTGGTGCTTTCGGCGACGCCGGACCTGCGCCAGCAAATCTTCGACAATCCGGCGCTGCATCCCAAAATCGCGCCGCGCCATTCGCCGATCAAGGGCGTGTTCGCGCCCAATGGCGACGTCGATAATATCGCTGGCCTGCTGGTGATGCGCGAGATGCAGCCTTTCACGCTGTGGGCGACGCCAAGCGTCATGGCGCATACCACGCGGCGGCGTGTTCGGCGTGCTGAACCCCGAACTGGTCAAGCGCCAGACCGTCAAGCTGGAAGAGCCGATCGACACCGGTCTGGGCTTCACGCTGACGCCTTTCGTGACGCCGGGAAAAATTCCGCTTTACATGGAATCGGCCAATGAGGCGGAGATCGATACTGGGCGCCGAGAGCGACGCTACGGTCGGCCTGGAAATTCGCGACGGCGACGGCCGCAGAATTTTTTACATGCCCTCCTGCGCGCGCATGACCGACGCACTGCGCAAAAGGCTGCGCGGCGCCGATCTGGTGTTTTTCGATGGCACGGCTTTCGAGGACGACGAGATGATCCAGCAGGGTCTGGGGCCGAAAACCGCCTGGCGCATGGGCCATATGGCGATGAATGGCGAGCGCGGAACGATCAGCGCTTTGGCGGATTTGGAGATCAAGCGGCGCATTTTCGTGCATATCAACAATTCGAATCCGGCCCTGCGCTGCGATTCGAGCGAGCGGGCGCAGGTCGAAGCCGCCGGTTGGGAAATTGGCCACGACGGCCTGCTGATCGACACCCGTCTCGACGCCGGGGAGGCTCGGCCGTGACCATGGATGTCCTGACTGAAGTCGCGCGCCCCATCTGCTGCGGGGGGTCAAGCTCAAGAATGACCAGGTGCGCAAAAGCTGGGTCTTGCTGGCGCCGGAGCGTTATCTGCGTCTCAATGCGATCAGCGTCGACATCTTGCAGCGCTGCGACGGCGAGGCGGAACTGGCGAAAATCGTCGACGATCTCGCCGCCAAATACGGGGCCGACCGCGCCGTGATCGATCGCGACGTGCGCACCCTGCTGAACGGCCTGCTATGAGAAGCGGATGCTGGGCCTATGAACGACAAATCCCCTGCGGAACTACCCCGCCTTCGGCCCTGCTGGCCGAACTCACCTATCGCTGTCCCCTCGCCTGCCCCTATTGCTCCAATCCCCTGCATATGGAGGGGCGCGAAACCGAAATGTCCACCGACCAATGGCGGGAGATTTTTTCGCAGGCGGCGGAGCTCGGCGTGCTTCATGTCCATCTTTCCGGCGGCGAACCGGCCTCGCGGCGCGACCTGCGCGAACTGGTCGCCCATTGCGCCAAGGAAGGCCTCTACACCAATCTCATCACCTCCGGCGTCGGCCTCACCCAAAAACTGGTCGCCGAACTCGCCGCCGCCGGCCTCGACCATGTGCAATTGTCGATTCAGGATTCGGAGCCGAAAGGCGCCGACTGGATCGGCGGCTATGAAGGCGGCTTCGCCAAAAAAATGGAGGTCGCCGCCTGGGTCGCGGAAGAAGGCCTGCCGCTCACGGTCAATGCGGTGATCCATCGCGCCAATGTCGCCCGCGCCGCCGAAATGGTCGATTTCGCGGTGACGCTTGGCGCGCGGCGAATCGAAATCGCCCATACCCAATATTATGGCTGGGCGCTGCATAACCGCGCCCATCTGATGCCGACGCGCGAGCAGAGCGAAAAGGCCTATACGGAAGTCGAGGAGCGGCGCGAACGCTATCGCGGCAAGATCGTCATCGACCATGTCGCGCCCGATTATCACGCCAAATATCCCAAGGCCTGCATGAGCGGCTGGGGGCGGCTGACCTTCAATGTCACGCCGCAAGGCAAGGTGCTGCCCTGCCACGCGGCGGAAACCATTCCCGGATCTGGAATTCTGGAACGCGACGCGAGAAGAAGCTCGCCGACATCTGGGCGCATTCGCCGGGCTTCAACGCCTTTCGCGGCTTCGACTGGATGCAGGAGCCCTGCCGCTCCTGCGAGCGCAAGACCGAGGATTTCGGCGGCTGCCGCTGCCAGGCGCTGGCTCTGGTCGGCGACGCCGCCGCTTGCGATCCGATCTGCATCAAATCGCCTGCACCACAATCTGATCGCCGAAATCGCCGCGCGCGATTCCGCCGAAACGGTCGAGGGGTTCACGCCCCGCCGCATCTCGAAAGGACACGCGTGAAGGACAAGGTTTGAGACGCAGCTCTCAGCCTCGGCGCGACAATACGAAGCGACAACTCCACGCTCTTACGCATCTGGTTGCGATGAGACAAACAAGCGGCGATTTGGTTCCGCCAAGGGCGCCAAAGTACAATTCCCCTGTCATCAGCCCGCTTTAAGATCAGTGCGAAATTTTGGAGGATAATCGTGGCGTTAAACACCCGCAAACTCGGGCTTTCCCTTCTTGTCTGCCTGTCGCTGGGCGGCGCCGGGCGCGCTCTGGCGCATGGCGACGTGACCCCGCAACCCGTCGACACCACGGGCCTCGCCGATCTCGGTCCCGATTGGCGGAAAAGAATCCCTATCGCGGCAATGCACTGGCTTTGAAGATCGGCCATTCGGGTTTTGCCCAGAATTGCGCCCGTTGCCATGGCATCGAGGCCAAATCGGGCGGCATCGCGCCCGACCTGCGCTATCTCGACAAGGGCGAGGAAGGCGACGCCTGGTTCATCAACCGCATCCGTCACGGTTATACGCAGAACGGCCTCACCAAAATGCCGGCCTTCGAGGGCATCCTGTCGCAGGAAGCCATGTGGGCCATCCGCACCTATCTCGACTCGCGTTTCCAGGGTCAATGAGAGTGATGCGCGCGATGCTCCGCGCCGCACTTGCCGCGCCGCCCTGTGCGGCGGGCTGGGCGTGCGCCGGCGCAGGCGCGGACGCTTGCCGAAGTCCAGGCGGCCGGCGTGCTGCGGGTGACCGTCTATCGCGATTACAAGCCGTGGTCGTGGGAGGAAAACGGCGCGCTCAAGGGCATCGATGTCGAACTCGGCGCCGCTCTGGCCAAGGCGTTGGGCGTAAAGGTCGATTATCTGATGTTGCGCGCCGACGACAACTCAATGACGATCTGCGCAACGGCGTGTGGCGCGGTTCGCATGCTCGGCGAACAGCCGGGCGACATCATGCTGCACGTTCCCAACGATCCGCGCGTCGAAGCAAGCCAACGACAAGATCAAGCTGACCGCCCCCTATCAGGTGGAAGGTTTCGCCATGGCGGTCGAGCCCGGCCAATGCGGACAAGGCCAAGGATTTTTCGCTGTTCGAGACCGAAAAAGTCGCCGTCGATCTCGGCACCTTGTCCGACATCATCTTGCTGTCGGCGCGCAATCACAAGCTGATCGACAAGGTCGTCCATGTGCGCGGCGAGGCCAAGGCCGCGAAGGCTTATGACAAGGGCGAGGTCGATCGCCTT
This sequence comes from uncultured Alphaproteobacteria bacterium, assembly GCA_963813955.1. GTDB lineage: Bacteria > Pseudomonadota > Alphaproteobacteria > Rhizobiales > Beijerinckiaceae > Rhodoblastus. Next base: position 20,242 of record CAWFBN010000075.1, read on the forward strand.
CTATGGCGAAGCCGCGCTGGTCGAGAATCTGGCGCATCAGGCCTCGCGCCCGGTCGACATCGTCTATCCCGAACATCCGCTGGCCAGGAACTGGCCGGTCGGCGGGGCGGTGCAAGGCCAAGGCCGTCGATCTCGCCGACGCCGTCGATCGCGAGATCGCGGCGCTTGCGGCCTCGGGCGAATTGAAGAAAATTTTTGCGTCCTATGGCGTCGAATGGCGCCAGCCGGCGCAGGAAAGATGACCGTAACACGGTTCTGACGCGACGGCGTTTGTCGGCGCGCCGCGACATCAGGGATGCGACGGGAATGGCCGCGTCCGCAAAAGTCCGACCCGCGGGCAATTCTTGGGAGGAATGGGAATGATGAAACGCACAATTCTGGCCAGCGTGTCCGTCATGGGGATGGCCCTTGCCGAGCCGCTTATCGCCGGCCCGGTCACCGACGCCGATCATGCTCAATGACGCCAACAATCCGAAGTCGGTCCTGACCAATGGCAGGCCTGCAGGGCCACCGTTCAGCCGCTCGCAAGCTCGTCAACACCAAGAACGTCGCAGAACCTGGTTCCGGCCTGGTCCTTCTCCTTCGGCGGCGAAAAGCAGCGCGGCCAGGAAGGCCAGGCCTGGTCCATGACGGCGTGGTGTACATCACCGCCTCCTACAGCCGCATCTTCGCGATGGACGCCAAGACCGGCGACAAGATCTGGGAATATGACGCCCGTCTGCCGGAAGGCATCATGCCCTGCTGCGACGTGATCAACCGCGGCGCCGCCATCTACGGCGACAAGGTCTATTTCGCGACCCTCGACGCGCAGATCGTCGCGCTCGACGACAAGACCGGCAAGGTCGTGTGGCACAAGGCCATCGACGACTTCAAGGCCGGCTATTCCAACTCCGCCGCGCCGATCATCATGCCGACCAAGGCCAATGGCGCGCTGATCATCACCGGCGTGTCCGGCGGTGAATTCGGCGTCGTCGGCCGCGTCGAGGCCCGCAACGTCAACACCGGCGAACTCGTGTGGTCGCGCCCGGTTCTCGAGGGCTGACCGGCACTTACAAGGGCGAAGAAACCACCATGACCGGCAAGGCCAATGAGACCTGGGCCGGCGACAAATACAAGACGGGCGGCGGCGCCACCTGGCTCGGCGGCACCTATGATCCGGAAACCAAGCTGGTGTTCTTCGGCACCGGCAACCCGGCCCCGTGGAATCCTGGCTGCGTCCGGGCGACAACAAGTGGACCGCTTCGCGCCTCGCCATCGATCCGGAAAACGGCGAGCTGAAGTGGGGCTTCCAGACCACCCCGCATGACGGCTGGGACTATGACGGCGTGAACGAAGTTCGTGTCCGTTCGACCTGAACAAGGGCGAGC
>CAWFBN010000076.1:0-10196 GCA_963813955.1 uncultured Alphaproteobacteria bacterium
GGCGGTCTTGCCGTCGCTGGTCAGCCTGATGCCGACCGGCTGAATTTCCTGCTTAGTCAGGCCGGGAATGTCGAAGCGGATTTTTTTGACGATTTTCCGCGTCGCCGGATCGATCACGGCGACGCTGCCGCCGATCTCGGAACTCACCCACAGCCGGGCGCCGTCCTTGCTGAACACCGCGTAGCGCGGCCTTTTGTCGACCAGCACGCTGTCAAGCAGCTTATAGGTCGTGGCGTCGATGAAATGCGCCATGTTGGTGGTCTCGGAAGTGTTGACCAGCAGCTTGCCATCCGGGCTGATCGCCATGCCTTCCGGCTCGACGCCAACCGGCACTGTGGCGAGCACCTGGTTCTTCACCACGTCGAGCACCGTCACCTGGGCGTCGTTTTCATTGGCGATATAGAGCGGATTGCCCGAGGCGTTGAGCGTGAATTGTTCCGGGTCCGGCCCCGATTGCAGCGTCCGCACCAGCTTCATCGTCTCGGTGTCGAAAACCTCGACGCCGTTTTCGTCGCTGGCGCAGACATAGAGCGACTTGCCGTCGGGGCTGATGGTGATCCCGCGCGGGCGCCGGCCCGCCGCCACCGTCTGGATCACTTTCTGCGTGTCGCTGTCGATCACGCTGATCGAATTGCCCTTCTCATTGGTCACGTAAACGTGGACGGCCCACGCCGGCGCGGGCGCAAGCAGGCCGATCATCAGGGTCAGGCGGCAGGCAAGAAAACCGCGCATATACTCCTCCGAGCTTCGCCCGTCATTGCGAGCGAAGCGAAGCAATCCATGACTCTCGGATGCGGCTGAGGTGGATTGCTTCGCTCCGCTCGCAATGACGGTCACTTCAGGCGGCATTCGGTTTCCGGTTCGTCGACCCCCAGCGTGTCGAGCGGCGTGCGTTGATGCAAAAAGCCAGGCTGCGGCGCGACCGCCACCAGCGAGGCCGGTTGCGCCAGCAGCAGCGGCTGGCGTAACTGGCGATCCCAGGGGCGAAAGCTGACCGCCACGCCTTTGAACGCGGCAAAGTCGAAATCGGGTTCAAGCATGTAGGCCGCGAGCGCGCGCGGATCGTTCGAATTGACATGCACCACGGCTTCGCCGAGCGCCCGCACCGCCATCCAGGCCTGATAATCGATCGGGCGCATCTGCCGTTTCGCCAGACGCAGGAAGCGGTCCTGCAATTGCTCGGCGCCCCAGGCGTATTGGGTCGGATGCCAGGACGCGGCGATCAGCCCTTGCGTTCCCGTCACCAGCTTGGGATCCCAGGTGCGATAAGAAATATAGTCGCCGAAATCGCCGGCTTCATCGGCCGACCACCATGATGTCGTAGCTCACGCCTTGCGAAAAAATCAGCGCGTCGGCTTCGGTGATGTTGTCGCCACGCGCCCGCGCCAGCGCGCCAAAGGTCCAGGGCTTTTCCGCCGCGATTTTCAGGCCGAATTTTTTCGCCGAGCCGCGCAAGGCTTCGGCGTAGAGGCGGTCCTGCTGCGTGGGGCCGACGATCAGGAACAGTCTTGCCCAATGCTTGACCGACAGGAATTGCGCCAGCGCATCGGTCAGCATGGCGCGACTTGGCGCGAGGTGAAACAGATTGGTCCGGCACGATTTTCCGCGCAAGGCATCGTCTTCCGCCGCCACATTCAGAACCAGCGCGCCGCGATCCTTGAGCGCGTCGGCGACCGCCAGCAATTCATCGGCCGGGAGGTCGGCGACAAAAAGCCCGACGCCCGCATCGGCGAGCTTTTGCGCCGCCGCGACCGCCGATTGATCCGCGCCAAGGATCACTTCGTCGAGATCGAAATGCTGGCCGAGAAAGGCCCCGGTGGTGTTGTTGTCCATCTGCGCCAGACGGGCGCCTTGCAAGGCTTCGTCGGGAGGTGTCGCCGTGGGATCGTAGAGAGGCGGCGTCGGCTTTTCGCGCGTCAACACGCCGATGACGACATTGAGCCTGGCTGGCTCCGCGCGACCGGGACTGGAGGCCGTCATCAAGGCGCAGATGACGACCATGACTTTGACCATGAGGACATGCCTGAACGGAGTGAATCGGGCGCAACTTTTCATGGTCATGCTGAAGATTATCTGGCGGGCGCTGCAAAGCAGTCAACCAGAAAATCATAAGAGATTATTAAGGTGACGACGACTTCAAGGCAGCGCGGTTTATGCCATACTCGCCAGCGACCAATTCGTTCAGTCCGCTTTTGCAGCAGGAACGTAATGCGGAAATATCCCGGCTCTAATACTTGAGTTGAACAATGCGAAAGGCCGATGTCGTCGTGACGCGCCTCGCGTGCGTCTTGGTACTGGCAAGTGTCGTGGCGCCGGTGACTCGCGCCGCCGCGGCGGAAGAAACTCTTTTGCTGACGCCATTCGGCTATCTCGACACCTCGGGCGAACCCCGCGACCAGACCGCGGAACATGCCAGGCGACTGGCGGCGATGGAAACCCAGATCAAGGACAGCCTGCAGGCCAAGGGCTTGTTTCGCATTGTCGCGCCGCCGCAAGGCGCGCCGCCTTGCCCGCAAGGCGAGTCGGATTGCATTCTCGAACAGGCGCGGAACGCGGGCGCCAAATTGGTGCTGGCCGGCGCCGTGCAGAAGGCGAGCACCATGGAGTTGAATGTCTGGATGGGCGTGTTCGAAGCCGGCGACGGCAAGCGCGTGTTCTTTCGGCAAGCGACTTTTCGCGGCGACACGGACGACGCCTGGCGCCACGCCGCCGCTTTTCTGAGCCGCGAGATCACGGACCATCCGCCCGCGGGCCAATGAAGGAGCGATTTAAGCAGGAGGCAAAGCAATGAGTGAAAGCCAGTTTGGCCTCAGTCAGATCTTTAATCAAATCTTGGACCTATTCAAAGGTCCCAGCGACAAAACAACGAAAAAGGAGGGAAACATGTCCAGCGTGAGCACCAGCGACATTCGCATCCATCCGTCGGTCGACAACGGCGTCCGGCAGGGCCGCGCCGATTTCGCCGGCGGCACCTTGACTTGCAAATGCGCGACCGACCCGGTGAAGGTCGAGATCAAGGGCACAGATCGCGCATAACCACGCCTGCGGCTGCAGCAAATGCTGGAAGCCTTCGGGCGCGGTGTTTTCCGTGGTCGCGGTCACGCCGCGCGAAAACGTGCGGGTGATCGCCAACGAGAACAAGCTCGGGGTGGTCGATCCCAACGCCACCATCCAGCGCCACGCCTGCAAGGCCTGCGGCGTCCATATGTTCGGCCGCATCGAGGACAAGAACCACGCCTTCTATGGCCTGGATTTCGTGCATCCCGAATTGTCGCGGGAGGATGGCTGGGCGGCGCCGGAATTCGCCGCCTTCGTGTCCTCGATCATCGAACAGGGATACCCGCCGTCGAAAATGGGCGCGGTCCGCGACCGTCTGAGGGAATTGGGCCTGCAACCCTACGATTGCCTGTCGCCGCCCTTGATGGACGCCCTCGCCACCCATGTCGCCAAGCTGGCGGGACGTCTGGCCGCCTGATTCGGTCTGAAACATGGGCGCGGTCCGGAAAGGCCGCGCCCGGCCTGTCGCCGCCGGGGGAATCGCCAAATGGAAGAAGTCTCCACCGCCCGGTCGCATGGCGGCGTGCAGGGCGTGTATCGCCATCAGGCGCGCACGACCAATTGCCCCATGACATTTTCGGTCTTCGTTCCGCCGCAGGCCGCCCCGGCCCCGGCGCCCGTGCTGTGGTATCTCTCCGGCCTCACCTGCACCTCCGCCAATGTGACCGAGAAGGGCGAGTTCCGCGCGGCGGCGGCGGCGCATGGCGTGATCATCGTCGCGCCCGACACTTCTCCGCGCGGCGCCGACGTCCCCGACGATCCCGACGACTGGCGTTTTGGGCAGGGCGCCGGCTTCTACCTCGACGCGACCCAACCGCCCTTCGACCGCAATTACCGCATGTATTCCTACGTGGTCGAGGAATTGCCCGAACTGATCGCCGCGCATTTTCCCGCCGACATGAGCCGCCAGGGCATTTTCGGCCATTCCATGGGCGGCCACGGCGCGCTCACCATCGCGCTCAAGCATCCCGACCTTTTCAGGAGTTGCTCGGCCTTTGCCCCGATCGTCCAGCCCTCGACCAGCGGGTGGTCCAAGCCTGCCCTGCAAAAATATCTCGGGCCCGATGAGGCCGCGTGGCGCGCCTATGACACGACCGCCTTGATCGCCGACGGACACAGGTTCAAGGAGTTTCTCGTCGATCAGGGGACCGCCGATCCCTTCTTGCAGGACGGCCTGAAACCCTGGCTGTTGCAGGAGGCTTGCGAAAAAGCGAAAATTCCGCTCACCCTGAACATGCGCCAAGGCTATGATCATTCTTACTATTTCATGTCGACTTTCATGAGCGATCATATCGGCTGGCACGCCGCCCGGCTTTTTTCGCGCGACAGTTAGCCTCGGCTTTCTCAAATTCCAGATTGCGCTGTCGCCCAAAGAAAAGCGCTTGGCCCTATTTTTGCTTGTCGCTAGGAACCGAAGGATTCGTGCAGCGACAGGAGTGAAAGCGGCGATGAATCAGATAGTTCGTTTTCCCGACCGGAAACAGGTGGTGTTGCGCGAAGCCATGGAGACAGCCGAAGCCTCGGTCACCAGCACCTTCGCCAATCTGGATTGGCTGAAGCGCAACGGCGCGTCTTTCGCCGAGCAGGTCAAAGCCTCGCTGAAATTCAATGCGGCGCTTGATGGCTTCCACCAGCGTAAGGCCGCGCTGGCCCAACTGCACCGCGCAACGCAAGATTGACAAGGCCTCACTGGCGCCCGAGGGGTGAAAACGCCTTGTTTTCGTCAAAGAGAGCGACTATAAGATTTCGTCTCGATATTGCTTGTTGAGCTTTGTCTCCGCTCCCAGGGTCACAGATTCTTTGCGCCACGACGATCTTCCCTAACAAAATCGACTAAACGTTTGCCATGCGTAAAGCTTGGCGAACATATTTACTATGCGCGATAAGGAAATCGTCATGATCACTGGAACTGTCAAGTTCTTCGAACTCGACCAAAGGCTTCGGCTTCATCAAGCCCGACAACGGCGGCACCGACGTTTTCGTTCATATTTCGGCTGTCGAGCGCTCCGGTCTTCGCACCATCGTCGAAGGCCAGAAGCTCAGCTTCGAGATCGTCAAGAACGAACGCTCCGGCAAGAGCGCGGCCGAGAACATCCAGGCCGTTTGATTTTTTAACCGCCAAAAGAAGCGGTGACCCTAAGAACTTCCCTGGCCGCGAATCTCGCGGTCAGGGAAATTTCTCCAAGACGCTGAGCCCTTCTTTTCCGGCAAAAAACCCGCCAACGTGAAAACGTCGGCGGGTTTTTGTTTCCAGAGGCCGAAGTTTCGAATCTATTCCTTGTCAGCTTCCACCGCGGCGACGGCCTTCCGCTTTTGACCCAGACCGATATTCACAGCCAATGCCGAGCGCTGCGCGGCGTAATTCGGCGCGACCATCGGGTAATCCGACGCCAGGCCCCATTTCTCGCGATACTGCTCGGGCGTCATGTCGTAAGACGTGCGCAAATGACGCTTCAACGACTTGAATTTCTTTCCGTCTTCCAGACAAATGACGAAATCGGGAAAAACCGACTTCTTTATCGGAACCGCCGGCTTTTGCTCTTCCACCACCACCGGTTCCGCCGCGCCTGAGGCAACGCGAACGAGAGCGCCGTGGACCTGGGCAATCAGGCCGGGAAGATCATCAGCCCTGAGCGCGTTGTTTCGGACATAGGCCGAAACAATCTCCGCGGCGAGTTCTATTTCGTAGGTTTCCGTCATCCTGACCTCTGATTTTCGGGCGATGCGCCCTGAATGTAATAAATACTATTATGCACAATTATGAACAGTGTGAAGCGCCAAATCAACTCCGAGCTGATGAAATTATTCCCCCGGTGAACGCGCCGCACAAGTTGATCATAATCAACCCCACCTAAAAATTGTCTGGAACGGGCTTGCGCCGCTGGAGTTGGATCGCCTTTCGCCCGATCGCGCAGCGCCTCAGCTTTCGCTCCGCGCCCTTATTCCTGACCTCGACCTCGCCGGGATCATCGCGAATAGTCACAAGGGGCGTGGCCTCGTTTAAGGCCATCCCAGTCCGCACGCGGAATTGGGTCGACTGGACTTGATATCAACTACCCACCGTGGCCATTCCCCACGCATTGACATATAACAACAAACAGCTATGTTGCCGAAGCTGAAAATTGTACTCGCATTTATTTATGTATTAGGAGCTGCCCGGATGTATTGCCTTGTAGAAGCAACCGAGCGCTTCACAAAAAACACTGAAATACGCGAAGCCGGAACAAGATTCCTCCAAGTCCTTGGGTTCGACGGGAACTCCGCGTTGCTGCGCGAAGCTGATGGCCGCGAGTGGCGCCTTGTGCACCCGAGCCTCTCTGGCTGGGTCTATTATGCAATTCGCCTCGCAGCGAAATAATGACCCAATTTTGTGACTGGTGGCGGGCGCAGAGCGGCGATGATCTGAGTTTTGCGAGATTTCTGCTTCGGACTCTGATGAATTTATGAGAGAGGTTTTTCGTTCGTGGGTCAATCAACGACTCCTTGCCATCCTCGACGTCGCCTCCGCCAATAACCGGGATCTGTTCAAGCAAAACAGCCGGTTGCGACGCGCCTACAGCAGTTTGCAGTCGACGTTCAGTCGCCTTGAAACGCATATCAATGTGAATCGCCTGCAAACTCCGATCCTGCAATTTGACACCCGCCAAATCGCGGCATTCTGGCGCCCTGAGGCGCGGGGCGAAACGCTCCGCCAGACCCTGCCCGTCCTTGCCTCGCGGCTCTCCTATCTGGAGTTGAATTTTCAGCCCGCGGTCCAGGCGTCAAACGGGGAATTGCGCTTCACCCTGCGCCTTGAGCCATCGGCCGCGATCCTCACCGAATGGCAGGTTCCCTATACCAATCTCAGGGGCAGGCTGGAATGGTTTTCCCTGCCCTCCGATCATCGATGATCCCAATGAAGTCATTCTCGAGTGCCTCTGGTCGGCTGTGGAAGGTGCGCCGGCGATTGGCTTGTCGGAGCCGCACTGGGACTTTGGCCATGGGGCTTGCGCGACGAGAGCGTTTTCAAGCGAAGTGGAACCCGGTTCGCGTGAAGAAAACGCGTTCAAACAAGAATTAGAGTCCCGATCCGATTCCATCGGATCGGAAAGGGCTCTAGCTCGGGTGATCAAGTGCAGACTCTGGCAGATGCGCCAGTGGAGCGCCCGGCCCGGGCGTGCGCCCGCCCTCCGCGCTGCCTGCGATCAATCAAAGGGCGGGGCGTCCGACGGACAACTGATCGCTCTTTCGCCGAGCGAACTCGCCCGGGCAACGCAATATGAATATAGCGCAACGGTAAAGCGTGACTATCCATCGGTCGTATATATGGAGCGACTGCGCACGCTTGCGCGTCCATCCACATTGCGGGGCGACGACAATTGCGGAGTTGCCCGGCGCCTTGCCGGAAGGAACGAGCTATGTATCCGCCGACGCCTGCACGGTCGAAGCGAAGGCGAAGGATATCGAATATGCGATGTTGGTCGTTCTGCCTCAAGTTGCTCCCGAACTCATTCTCGCGAGCCTCGATAAACCGGCCAGTGGTTTTTCGGGATGGTCTCGTCTGAAGGCAATGGAGGCCTGCCGTCTGGCCGTCGTTCTGGATAGACCGGCGGGTCCAGGATATCGCATCCATCCGCGCTACTCGCCTGCCGGCGGGCGAACTGGAAGAGGGATACGCCTGGCTACTGGGGGGAATGGAATTCGGTAAGTGTCTGGGTTCCGATGCCCGCCGCTCGTGCGCCTGGACCGCGCTTTAGATGGCCAGTCCAGCCCATTGCGTGTCGGCATAACTTCGGCCGAACTTGCCAAGGCAGAGCAAATTTCCAGCCACAGTGATATCAGCTACCCGTCAGTACGCTTCTCGATGATTATGATGCGCTGTTGGTGCACCCCCATGAAGGACAAACCGACACAGTCGCGCGATTGCCTTTGCCTGGACAGTCGCCATTTCGGTTGCAGCATCGTGCGAGACGGTTTTTGCTTATGGTTTCCTGAGTGCCGAAGACATCTGGAGAAGTGTCATTGCCGTAGACGTGGGTGGAGACGAAATCGAGGGGGACTTTGTTCTTGGAGCAATAAGCGATGAGCTTGTCCACCCAGGCGGCCTGGGCGGTGGCCTGCATCGCCGACGGCGCAGGCGCGGGCTGACATCTTTTAAGGCGTTGGCGGCCGAGGAGTAGAGCTCGTAGTAAGTGGATTCGTGCGGCTTGCCCGCCCAGAAATCGATGTTCGGCTCGTTCCACACTTCGAAGTACCACTGTGCGACTTCGTCAATTCCGTAACGCTCGATCATGTGCCGGGCAAAGGCGCGAACCAGGTCGCCCCATTTGGCATAGTCGGCGGGCGGCGACACAACGGGGCGATACCAGAAGGGGTGAAACACGGGCGGTTCGGCGGATAGCTTCCTCGGCATGAAACCGAATCCTACGAAGGGCCGGACTTGATTTTCGAGCAGGCCGTCGTAGATCTGGTCCACGTAGTTGAAGTTATAGACCGGGCGGCCCTGGGCGTCCCGATCGTAGACACCATTTTCGTCATGAAAGATGGCATGGAAGCGGACGTAACGAATGGCGGTGGTTTCGCGCATCAGGCGCAGGTCGCGGCGATAGCTCTCGCGCAAAGCCAGGTTGGCCCGGCTGGACCCGAAGACTCTGCTCCCAAAAGTGGGAAGGGATGGCCGGCGGCGGCATCAATATCGACGACTTGGGCAGCCGCGGAAAGCGCCGTGGCGATGAATACCATCACCGCCCACAGGCATCTCAGCAAGTACTTCCTTTTCGAAATCATTTGGGGTTCTCCCCATTCAACCGCTCAAACTCGGCGCGCGCACGGCCGGCGTCTTCTTTACGGTTGGCCAATGTATAGGCGCGCGCCAAGGTGAAATAGATCCGTGCATCGGCGTATCTTTTTCGGCGCTATTTCCAGTTCGGCGATGGCTCGCGCGTTGGCGCCGGATCCCACCAAGCGCTCCTAACAGATAGTGAGCCTCGCCTAAACCGGGCGCCAGCTTGACGGCCTCTTCGGCGTAGGGGAGGCCGCCTTCCGGATCGGTTGCCAAAAGCGCGCCGGCGATTCCCAATCGAGCCAGCAGATGCTGGGGGTTGTTCTCGATTTCGACCTTAAATGCGGCCACGGCTGAGCGGTCGTCGTGGTTGGCCAGGAGGAAACGGCCGCAGGCAAAGTGAACGTCGCGGACTCTTGGGAAATCTGTTTCGAGTTGCGGTAGGCGGCGAGGGCGTCCGTACGTCGCCCTGGGCCGCGAGACGCTCGGCCGAGGCAGCCTGGCGTACGGCGTCGCGGGTCTCGGTACCGGCGCTTGCATAGTCGGAGGGCCGGATGCCGAGCACGGACTGTCCCAAGGCCAGGCGAGCTTCTTCCCGATCGGCGCCGTCGTGGACCAGCAGGTCGAGGGCTTCCTGCGCTTTGCCGAACTCGCCGGCGTCGAGTTGCAGGGCGCCGGTGGTATAAAGCATGACGGTCCGCAGGCCGGCGTCGTCAGCGACTCCGAGCGTGCGAGCTTCATTGAGATGTGCGAGGGCAGCGTCGCGGCGGCCGATTTTGGCTTCACTCAGGCCCAGCATAGCGGCGGCATTCCCGGATTGCGGACTCAATGCCACCGCTTTCTCCAGAGCGGCAGCGGCATTATGGTAGTCGTCGTTATCGTAGAGGATGGTGCCCAGACTCCACCAGCCTTCCGCCCAATCCGGGCGAAGATCCAATGCCTTGCGATAGAGTGCGGCTGCTTCATCCAGGCGATCCGCTTCGCGCGCGCTAGCGGCTTTCGCCGCAAGCTCGTCGAAACTTTGACCGGCCAGAGCTGTTGCCAGGCACAAGATGACGAGGCATCGCATATTTGGATGATGGCATGGATCGCCATCAGTGGGCCGTCTGGAAGACGGTGGAAAACCCAGGCTGCCAGCGACGAAGGGGTCTCTCGATCGCCGGCAGCCTCCGCAAAGGCGTGAAGTCCTAGAAGCTGAACTTCGCCTGCAGTTCGATGATGCGGCCGGCCAGCGCGCCCTGGGCTTGCCCGAATTGGGATTGCTGGTTACGCCGTCGTTGCTGATGGTCGTGTTCACGTTGGTGAGGTTCAGCTTGTTGAAAAAGTTGTAGAAATTCGCTTGCAGATTGAGTTTGGCGCCTTCGCCGAACACTTTCAT
>CAWFBN010000077.1:0-11904 GCA_963813955.1 uncultured Alphaproteobacteria bacterium
CAGGCCATAGGCTTCCGCCGCGCGCGGATTGATTTCGATCAGATCGCCGCCCACCGAAATCCGTCCGCACGTCTCCTCGTCCAGGTGGCTGAATTGCGACCGGGTGAGATCGGCGATCTGCACGCCGCGCCAGTCGCGTGACACCAGCAGATCATGGCTGGAGGCGATGGCGGCCAGTCGCGCCATAAAACCTTCGATGAAGAGTTCCGGCGTCGCGGCCAGCCGCGCCGTCTGGCGGGCCACCGCCTGCACCACCGCCAGCATGTTCTTGGAGCGGTGATTGACCTCGCGCAGAAGGAATTCAATATGCTCGGCGGCGCGCACCAGGGGCGCGATATCGCGGTAAATGGCGGAAATCGCCGAAAACTCTCCCGTCTCGTCATGGATCGCCGCGGTGGAGAGGGAAAGTTCGAGGCAGTGCCCGTCCTTGCGCCGTCGCCGCACGATCTGCGCGTTTGCCCGCGGTTGCCGAAGTTTTTCGCGAAATTGCGGCACGAATTCGTCCGGCACGATCAGATCGACCAGGCGACTGCCGGTCAATTCCTCTGGATCATATTGGAAAAGCTGCGCAAAAGGCGCGATTGGCCGTGAGGATGACGCCATGCTTGTCGATGCTGACGATGGCGTCGCTGGAGTTGGAGACAATAGCGGCCAATTGTTCGGCCGCCTGCTTGCCGCGAAGCAATTCCGCCTCGTGCAAAGCGCGCGTTTCGCCGCGAAAGGCGGCGATGCGGATCGTTCCCGCCGCGCCGTCGCCCTCGTGGCAAGCGCAAAATTGAGGTAGACGGGCAGCGGCGCGCCTGACTTGCGGCTGAGCAGCACGAAAATCTCTTCGACCGTTTCATCGCGCGTCAAAGCCTGCGTCAGGTTGGCAAAAAATGGCGGTCCGTCGGCGCCCAGCAAGTCGGCCAGGCTCTGCTTTTCGACAAGCTCCTCCGTCTCGAACCCGGTCCAGTCGAGGAAGGCGCGGTTGGCGCGCAGGATAAGCCCGTCCGGCGCGAGAAGCGCGAGGCCGCAGGGGGCGAGGTCGAAATTATCGTCGGCCATCATACGTCGCGTTTGCTCCGTCGCCCGCATTTCGATTTATTGAACCCCGGCAAGGGGCCTCCGGTTTCATAACCTTTCGGACGGGCAAGCTTACGCCCGATGATAGGGATGGCCGGAAAGAATGGTCATGGCGCGAAAAATCTGTTCCGCCGCGAGGGCGCGGACGATCTGGTGCGGCCAGGTCATCGCGCCGAAAGCCAAGGTCAGGTCGGCCTTTCCACGCAAAACGGGGTCCAGACCCGTCCGGGCCGCCGATGACCAGCGCGCAGGCCGATGCGCCGGCGTCGCGCCAGCCGCCGATTTTTCGTGCGAAATCCTCGCTCGACAGCGCGGCGCCGCGTTCGTCGAGGCAAATTTTACGGGCTTGTGCGGGAAGAAGGCCCTCGATCGCCGCCGCCTCCTCGGCCTTGCGGTCTTCGGGACGGCGGGCGCGCAATTCGTCGATCTCGCGCATTTCAAAACCGGCCAGGCCGATGTTTCGCCCCGTCGCCACGCAACGCTCGGCGTAGCGGGCCACAAGTTCGCGCTCGGGGCCGGCTTTGAGCCGGCCCACGCCGATCAGCACGAGCTTCATCCTGCGAAGATCACGCGTCGACCCGCTTTTCGCCGGGCCGATCGACACTCCACATTTTTTCGAGATTGTAGAACAGCCGCACTTCCGGGCGGAACAGGTGGACGATGATATCGCCGGCGTCGATCAGCACCCAGTCGCAGGTGGGAACGCCCTCGACTTTCGGCGTCGGAGCGCCGACGGCCTTCAAGGCCTTGACCGCCCGATCGGCCAGAGCGCCGACCTGCGTCGACGAGCGGCCGCTGGCGATGATCATCAGGTCGGCGATGGAGGTTTTTCCGACGAGGTCGATGACGGTGATTTCATCCGCCTTCAGATCGTCGAGCGCGGTCAGGATGGCGCGCGCTTCCGCATTCAATTCGGCGGGTTTGAGGCCGGCGGCGGGTTGCGGCTCCGCGCCTGTGGCTTTGGTTCGGTTCAGCTTGAAAATCCTCTTCCTGTCTTGTCGCTTGTTGGCGCGGGTATTCAATCGGCTAAAATGAGGGTTAGCGGGTCAAAGATCAATGACTTCCGTGCAAATGGGCTTTTTGAGCCCGTAATTGCGTCGAAGACAGCGGCGAGCGCGGCCCATGCAGCACGATCAGCGCCGGGGGCGGGCGCAGCGGCAGGGTTTGCGCCAGAAATTCCGGCAGCCGCCGCCGCTCGAACCACGCCGCCGGCAGCCCGCGCGCCGCGCGATGGGTCGAGCCGGGCCGGTCGATCACCAAAATCGGCATTTTCCGCGCGATGTCGCGCCAGCGCCGCCAGCGGAAGAAATCGGCGAGGTTATCGGCGCCCATGATCCACACGAATTTAACGCCAGGACAGGCGCGGCGCAGGTAATCCACAGTTTGATAAGAATAGCGGGCGGAAAGCTCCGCCTCGAACCCGCTGATCTTTACGCGAGGATCGCGGATATGCTCGCGCCGCCGCCATGCGCTCGGCAAGCGGCGGCAGGCCCTGCGGCGATTTGAGCGGATTGCCGGGCGAAACCATCAGCCAGACCGCGTCGAGCCGCAGCCGGCGCAGGGCGATGGCGCAGACCAGCGCATGGCCGGCATGCGGCGGGTTGAATGTGCCGCCGAACAGGCCGATGCGCATGCCGGGCGCGTGGGGCGGAAGCCGCGCCATATTATCCCAGATTAATCACGGGCGGGTCTGCCCGGCGCCATGCACGACATATTTGAACGACGTGAGTTGCGCCACGCCGACCGGGCCGCGCGCATGCATCCGCCCGGTGGCGATGCCGATTTCCGCCCCAAAACCGAATTCGCCGCCATCGGCGAATTGCGTCGAGGCGTTATGGATCACGATGGCCGAATCCACCTCGCGCAGGAATTTTTCGGCTTTTTCGGCGTTTTCGGTGACGATGCAATCGGTGTGATGCGACCCATAGGTTTCGACATGATCGATGGCGCCGCTCACGCCGTCGACGATTTTCGCCGCGATGATCGCGTCGAGATATTCGGTCGACCAGTCTTGCTCGGCTGCCATTTTTACGCGGTCGTCGACATCCTGGGTCGCCGCGTCGCCGCGCACTTCGCAGCCGGCGTCGAGCAGGGCCTCGACCAGCGGCGCCAGCAGGCGGTCGGCGCCGGCGCTATCGACCAGCAGGGTTTCGGCGGCGCCGCAAATGCCGGTGCGGCGCAGCTTGGCGTTGAGCAGGATTTTTTTCGCCTTTTCGAGATCGGCCTCGCCATCGACATAGACATGCACGATGCCTTCGAGATGGGCGAAGACCGGCACCCGCGCTTCCGCCTGCACGCGCGCGACCAGGCTTTTGCCGCCGCGCGGCACGATGACGTCAATGGCGCCGTCCAGCCCGGTCAGCATGGCGCCGACGGCGGCGCGGTCGCGCGTCGGAATCAAGCGCGATGCAATCGTCGGGCAGCCCGGCGGCGCGCAAACCCTCGACCAGGCAGACATGGATCAGCCGCGAGGAATGAAAGCTTTCCGATCCCGCGCGCAGAATCGCGGCGTTGCCGGCCTTGAGGCACAGGGCGCCCGCGTCGGCGGTGACGTTGGGCCGACTCTCGAAGATCACGCCGACCACGCCGAGCGGCGTGGCGACGCGTTCGATGCGCAGGCCATTGGGGCGCAAAAAGTCTCGAGCACGCGCCCGACCGGATCGGGCAGGGCGGCGATGTCCTCAAGGCTTTGCGCCATGCCGGCGATGCGAGCCTCATCGAGCGACAGCCGGTCCAGCGCCGCCGCCGCGAGATTTTTTGCGCGCGCCTGCTCCATGTCCTGGGCGTTGGCGCGGATAAGTCGCCCGTTCGCGCCCGCAAAAATTCGGCGGCGGCGAGGAGCGCGCAATTCTTCTGCTCCGGCGACGCCAGCGCCAGCACGCGCGACGCCTTGCGCGCCCTTTTGCCGAGCGCCAGCAGGCTGGCGTCGAGGTCGGCGCCGTTAGCGGAGGGAGGATTGACGGCTTGGCCATCGAGGAGGTGCAGGCTGTCCATCGCCAGATATCCGAATGTTTCGCAAGAGGGTGGAGGCAGATGTATCAGACCGGCCTTCATCCTCCAAACTCAGTGCTTGTAACGGTCAGGCTTTTTTGCCATTCGCTGTCTGGATCACCCTGTTCCGGTCACAACGGGACGGCGACCGCCCTACGGGAGACGACATGGACCTCGTTCAAGCATCGGAGGCCCAGCGCCTCGCCGCCCTGCATCCCGCCGACGCGGTTGAAGAGCTCAATGAAATGGACGTCAGGCAGGCCAGCGCCTTGCTGGCGTCGATGGATTTCCGGGCGTCCGTCGGCGTTTTCGAACAGGCGGGCCTCGAACACGCCGACAAACTCATCGACGCCATGCCGCAGGACAGGGCCGCGATCCTGCTGACCGAGATCGCAGCCGACCGGCGCGTCGATGTTTTTCGCAAGCTGCCAAAACACGCCTGCGCCAGACTGCTGGAGAGGCTCCCTCCCGAGACGCGGAGCGAGGTGGAGCAACTCCTGTCCTATCCGCCCGATACGGCGGGCGGGCTGATGACCACGGAATTCTTCCGCGCGCGGCCTGAATGGACGGTCGCCCAGGGTCTCGAAGCCATCCGCACCGGCTCCGCCGCGCTCGAAACCGTTTACACTGTCTATATCGTCGATGCTGAAGGCGTATTGGTCAAGGCGATCTCGCTGCGCGACCTGGTGACGGCCGATCCCCTTGCTCTCATTCTGTCGGTCGGAACAAGCCGAAAGTCCTTTTCGGTGCCGGTGGAGGCGTCGCGGGACGAGGTCGCGCGGCTGATCTCGAAATACGACCTGAGCGCCGCGCCGGTGCTCGACGCATCTGGCAAGATTTTGGGAATAGTCACGGTCGACGACGTTATCGACGCGATTATCGACACCGACACCGAAGACGCCCAGAAGCTCGGCGGTCTCGAAGCCCTGGGCGCTCCCTATATGGCGATGAGCTTCATGGCCATGATCAAGAAGCGCGCCGGCTGGCTATGCGCGCTGTTCCTCTCGGAAATGCTGACCGCCAGCGCGATGCAGTCTTACGAAGCCGAGCTGGAAAAGGCGGTGGTGCTCACCCTGTTCATTCCGCTGATCATGAGTTCGGGCGGCAATTCCGGCTCGCAAGCCACTTCGCTGATCATCCGCGCGCTGGCGCTCGGCGAACTCAGATTGCGCGATTGGTGGCGGGTGGCCCTGCGCGAATTGCCCTCAGGGCTGGTGCTCGGATCGCTGCTCGGCGTGATCGGCGTCATCCGCATCATTGTCTGGCAGAAGACCGGCATTTACGACTACGGCGAACATTGGTTCCTCATAGCCCTGACAGTCGGCTGCGCGCTGGTCGGCATCGTGACCTTCGGCTCGCTGACCGGGTCCATGCTGCCCTTCATTATGCAGAGGCTGGGCTTCGACCCGGCCAGCGCCTCTGCGCCCTTTGTCGCGACGCTGGTCGACGTGACCGGTCTCGTCATCTATTTCTCGATCGCCATACGCATTTTGGGCGGGACGCTGCTTTAAAAGGACACGTCCCCCGCCAGCGCCATGTCGTCGCGGTGGATCATCGCGACGCGGCCTTCGACGCCCACCATTTTCGCGATTTCGCGCGAATTATGGCCGATGATGCGGGCGGCATGGGGCGCGTCACAACCGACCAGTCCGCGCCCAATTTCGCCGCCCTCGAGGTTCCGGATCAGCACGCAATCGCCGCGCGTAAAATCGCCTTCGACGTTTTTCACCCCGGCCGGCAACAGGCTCGCGCCGCCGATGATGGCGCGGGCGGCGCCGTCGTCGATATGCAGCACGCCGCGCGGAACCAGCGAGCCGGCGATCCATTTCTTGCGCGAGGTGAGCGGGGTGGACGGCGTCAGGAACCACGTGCAGGGCGCACCGGCGCCGATGCGCGCCACCGGATTTTTCTCGCGGCCATCGGCGATCACCATATGGGCGCCGCCGGAGGTGGCGATCTTGGCCGCCTCGATCTTGGTCTGCATGCCGCCGCGCGAAAGTTCCGACGCCGCGCCGCCCGCCATGCCCTCGATCTCGGCGTTTATGCGCGACACGACGGGAATGAGCCGCGCCTCAGGATTTTGCGACGGCGGCGCATCGTAAAGCCCGTCCACATCCGACAGCAGGATCAACAGATCGGCCGACGCCATGGTGGCGACGCGCGCGGCGAGGCGGTCATTGTCGCCATAGCGGATTTCGCTGGTCGCCACCGTGTCGTTTTCATTGATGATGGGCGCCGCGCGGAAGAACAACAGCCGCTCCAGCGTCTCGCGGGCGTTGAGATAGCGGCGGCGCTCCTCGGTGTCGCCCAGCGTCACCAGCACCTGTCCCGCGACGATCTGCCGTTCGGCCAGAGCCTCGGCCCAGATGCGGGCGAGCCCGATCTGGCCGACGGCGGCGGACGCCTGGCTATCTTCAAGTTTTAGCGCGCCCGGAGGCAGGCCCAGAACGGAACGGCCCAGCGCCACGGCGCCCGACGACACCACCAGCACATCGGCGCCGCGCCGGTGCAGGGCTGCGAGATCGTCGGCCAAGCCGTGCAGCCAGTCGCGTTTCACTTCGCCGCGCGCTCGATCGACCAGCAGCGACGAGCCAACTTTAACGACAATGCGTTTAAACTGATCGAGACGCGGGAGTTCCATATTTCAGTCCAAAAACGAGCCGAGCGAAATCAATTTTATGGCTGCCACACCGGCGGCGGCGAAATTTTCAGCGCGTCTTGCCGTCGTCCCTCGACAACTTTCCACACCGCGCGCAAAGCATCGGTCACGCCCTCGCCGGCCACCGCCGAAATTTTCAGCGGCGCCCGCGGCTTTTCACCTTCCGCCAAGGCCGGGCCGGCGCTGCGGATGGCGCGCTTGAGCCGCTCCATCTGCTGTTTCAGCGTGTCCGCGTCCACCGCGTCGACCTTCGACAGCGCGACGATTTCCGGCTTGTCCTCGAGGCCGTTGCCATAGGCGGCCAGTTCGCCGCGCACGATTTTGTAAGCTTTGCCGGCGTGTTCGCCGGTGACATCGACCAGATGCAGCAGCACGCCGCAACGCTCGACATGGCCGAGGAAGCGATCGCCCAGTCCAGAGCCTTCGTGGGCGCCTTCGATCAGGCCGGGAATATCGGCCAGCACGAATTCCTTTTCGTCGATCGCCACCACGCCGAGATCCGGGATGCAGAGTGGTGAAGGGGTAATCGGCGATTTTCGGCCGCGCCGCCGAAACGCTGGAGAGCAGGGTCGATTTTCCGGCATTGGGCAGACCGACCAGACCGGCGTCGGCGATCAGTTTCAGGCGCAAGATAATGTCGCGTTCTTCGCCCGGTTGGCCGGCGTTGGCGCGGCGCGGCGCGCGATTGGTCGAGGTGGTGAAATGCAGATTGCCGAAGCCGCCATTGCCGCCCTTGCAGATCACGACGCGCTGGCCAACCTCGGTGAGATCGGCGATCAGGGTTTCACCGTCCTCTTCAAAAATCTGGGTTCCTTCCGGCACTTTCAGCACGGCGTCGGCCCCGCGCCCGCCATGGCGATTCTTGCCCATGCCGTGCATGCCGGTCTTGCCCTTGAAATGCTGCTGGTAGCGAAAGTCGATCAGCGTGTTCAGCCCCTCGACGCATTCGGCCACGACATCGCCGCCGCGTCCGCCGTCGCCGCCGTCCGGCCCGCCGAATTCGATGAATTTTTCGCGCCGGAACGACACGCAGCCCGCCCCGCCATCGCCGGAGCGCACATAGATTTTCGCCTGGTCGAGAAACTTCATTGTTTTGGGTCCGGCGCGAAATCGCGCGTTTTCTAATTTTACGCCCGAGATTGCCTCAGGATCTAAAGGAGGCGAGACCGGGCGGCAAGTGGGCGCCTTCGCCTCCCCGCGCCTGCCAGTCGCGTCGTTTCAAGGCAAGGCACAGGCTCGGATGTTCCGCCTGGCGCCCCGATCCCGCCGCGAGTCGCTCGACCTCGACGAAGCCGCGCTTTTCGAGCACGCCGCGCGAAGCGGCGTTTTCCTCGGAAACGCGCGCGTAAACCTCCTCGCCGTCGGAGAAGAGGAAAAACGCGTGAACCATCGCAGCGACCGCCTCGCTCATCATACCGTGACCCCAGAAGGGCCGGCCGAGCCAATAGCCGAGCATCGGTCGGCCCTCGCGCGCCTCCACGCCAATCACCCCGACAACCTCGCGCTCGCCGCTTTTCAGCGTCAACGCCATGCGCAAGGCCGAACCGCGCAGGTTGTCTTCGCGGCTGTCGCGGATGAATTGGTCCGCGTCCGCCAGCGCATAGGGATGCGGAAGGGCGGCGGTCAGGCGCGCAACTTGCCAGTCAGAGGCCAAAGCGCGGAAAACACTCGCGTCGGCGGCGCGAGGCCAGCGCAGCCACAGCCGCCGGGTCTCAAGTCGAAAGACTTCGTCGCGGGCAATTTCGGGCAACATGGCCAAAGCTCCAGTCAAAGCGAAAGGGGAAACGGCGCCCGTTCCCCCTTGAGCTTGTGCTCTGGATGATTTCCTGACCGAAGATTGTGACCTTCTTCGAGCTGGAACGCGGCCTTTTGTCGTCAAGGGCCACTCCGGGGGCATTGCGCCTCGGAGGTCCCTCAAGCGGGCCTCCGCTTATTCTGCGGCTTCCTGCTGCGGCGCAGGAACGACGTTGATGTAGGCTCGGCCGTTTACGCGGGCCTTGAACAACACCTTGCCGTCTACGAGGGCGAACAGGGTGTGATCCTTGCCGATGCCGACATTGACGCCCGGATGCCACTTGGTGCCGCGTTGGCGCACGATGATGTTGCCGCCGACGACGCTCTCGCCGCCGAATTTTTTCACGCCAAGGCGCCGACCGGCCGAGTCGCGCCCGTTGCGGGATGAACCGCCTGCTTTTTTATGAGCCATTTGTCCGCTCCGAAATTTCTTGGCCGCTATGCGGCCTTGTCATGTGCCCTGATGAAGCGCGAGCCCGGTCAGGCGACGACTTCGACGATGCGGACGATCGTCAGATCCTGACGATGGCCGCGCTTGCGCTTCGAGTTCTTGCGGCGGCGCTTCTTGAAGGAAATGACCTTCGGGCCGCGCGACTGCTCGACGATTTCGGCCTTGACCGAAGCGCCGGCGACGAAGGGCGAGCCAAATTGCGTGACGGCGCCGTGTTCGACCAGCAGGACATCGGAAAAGGTCACGGCTTCGCCGGCTTCACCGGCGAGGGACATGACGGTAATCTGTTCGTTGGCGGCGACGCGATATTGCTTGCCGCCGGTTTTAATGACTGCGAACATCGTTTTTCCTCGTGTTCGATCCGGCTCTGCGCTTTTGGCGCGACCGGCTTCTTTGCAGTGGACCGGGTGGATGGACTTTGCAGTCCGGCTTGCGGGCGAAAATCAGACGAACTGACCAACGCAAAAATGCCGCGGCGGAAAGCCACGACAAACCGTCGGGTTTCGTAAGTTGCCGCAGGCGCAGAGTCAAGCGGCGAATGCGGGAACAAGGGATTTTGTGCTTTCTGCGGCGAAGCCCTTGCGTCTTTGCGCGAGGCCATGTTATTTCGCCGCCTCAACCTCGGATCGGCCCTGCGCCGCCCGAACATCTTGGATTGGAGAGGTGGCTGAGTGGTTGAAAGCACCGCACTCGAAATGCGACGTACGGGCAACCGTACCGGGGGTTCGAATCCCTCCCTCTCCGCCATTTCTATTGCTAATGCGCAAAATGTTTGGGCGGTCTTACAGCGCGACACGCCCGAACCAACGGCGCCATAACGCCGGATGCTGATCGGTCGCCGGGCGGCCGGGCTTCGCTTCTCAGGATGCGGTCATATTTGCGGGGTCGTCTTGCCCAATCTACCCTCGCCTGATGAGGCGTGAGCGGCGCGGCCGCCCTTGCGGCCTGCGCTCTTCGCCAGATCCTTGTCGCGAGCGAAGCTCCGGTTGGTCGGATTGACGCCTTTTCCGCCCTTGCGGCCGGCCTGCGCCGCCAACTCAGCGTTCTGGGAAAAAGTTCTCTTTTCGCGCGGCACACTTTCCCCGCCTTTGCGGGCGATCGCGCGCTGTTTCTCGGGATCCATTGAGGCAAAGCCGCGTTTGTTCTTCTTAACTGTCTCGGTCATCAGTCTTCCTCATGCCGGCGTGAACCGTCGGGGCGTCACCCATCGTGTTGATGCGCCCTTTTCCTCAACTCTGCTTAAGCTCATCATCGAACCATTGTTCGGTCGTCTGGACTGACCACAGACCGAAAACTGGAGTATTGAGAAAAGCTTTTTCCACCGAGCCGTCACCTAAGACTAGATTTCACAGCTGCGCCCAAGTCCAGAAAGCATCCGAGGTATGGGGTGCGGCATCCGAGGTACGAGCTACCGCATCCGAGGTACGAGGCGCCGCGATACGCCGCTAAGGTTTCGGTTGCCGCGCCGTGAATGAACCAGCGCGGAACGTTGAACAGAGCGGCCGCGTCCACCCGCATAGCGCGCCGCGCATCCGAAATAGTGATCAGTCGCCGCCTGGGGGCTTTATTGGAAAATCATATTAGATTTCAAATTGTTAAAGCTAAAGCTCGGAGTTGTGTCGATCGCGCTTAACAACTTACGAAATCGGGTTACAATGGCCGAAAAACAGGGTTACGCGACGTCCTGCCCGCGCGGCAGAGAGGCGTCGACTAAAGTGAACCCAATGGCCAGAGGGAGGAAATCACTATGATACGAAGCTTCTTGATCGCTGCCGCTTCATCCGCAATCGTCGCATTCTCGCCAACTGCTTTCGCTCAACAGACGGGGACTGCGGCTGAGGCCAAAGCTATGCTGGAGAAGGCGGTTGCCGCCGTGAAAGCTGATAAACCCAAGGCTCTCAGCATGTTCAACAAAGGGGAAGGCGGGTTCCTGGACAAGGATCTCTACGTCTTCTGCGACAGCCTCGCCGATGGCAATATTGTCGCCATTGGCAATCCCAACGCCAAATATCTGCTTGGGAAGGATGCGCGGGCGCTCATGGACATCTCGGGCAAAGCGTATGGTCGGGAAATATTTGACGGCCAAAGCAAACCCGAGGGTCAGATTACAGAGGTCAAATATTGGTTTCCTCGGCCAGGCGCCGATGACACACCAGTTCAGAAAGTCAGCCTGGTGACTAAAGCGGGCGATCTGGGCTGCGGCGTCGGGTATTACAAGTAACCGCGCAAGGTGCGCAAGGTTATGGCGCTTTGAGGAACAACGGCGAGACGGCCATCTCATTGGTCTCGTCTCGCCACACTTTTCGGCGTCGCCATGTGCAGGCGGCCTTCGCCTCAAACCCCTGCTTTGACCTCGTTCGCCGCCAGAACGATCCGCGCGCAGGCCAGCGCGTCGGAGAGGGCTTCGTGATGGTTGAGCGCGATTTCGAGTTTCGCGCAAACGTCCGATAACTTGGTCGGACGGATATTCCAGGCGCGCCGCGACATTTGAACCGTGCAGCGAAACGGCAGCGACGGCGCCGCAATTCCATAACTGTCGCAGCAGGCGTTGAGCACGCCCTTGTCAAATGACGCGTTATGCGCGGCTAAAAATGACGCGCCCTTGAGCATGGGCGCGAGCTTTGGCCACAGCTTGCCGAAATCATCGGACTGCGCCACATGGCTCCAGGTCAGTCCGTGGATATGGGTGAACACGAAATCTCTGGTCGGCGGCCGGATCAGATGAACCGCCTGCTCAACGATTTCGCCGCCGACCACTTTCACGAGACCGATGGCGCAAGCGCTGTCGCGCCGGTAACTGGCGGTCTCGAAATCGATGGCTACAAAATTCATTGTCCACTCCAGCAGAGCTTTATGGCACAGTCTGCTTGAGCGGGGCAGGGTGGCCGGGCGCAAAAAAATCCCCGGTCCGAGGACCGGGGATTTCGTGTTTCAGGCCAGCATC
>CAWFBN010000078.1:0-4380 GCA_963813955.1 uncultured Alphaproteobacteria bacterium
TGCGATGTCTCTTTCACCCACAACCGCGCGGTTGTGGCGCGGGCGTGGCGGCGGCGCGGCCCTTCGCCCCAAGGGATGAAGACGAAAAGGGGTTTCCATTCAATAACATGGAGCGACAACTCCCCGCCGCGCACAGGTCTCGTTTCACGTGAAACAAAACAAGAACATCAAGCGAGGCGATTGAAAAGTCACAAACAGGGATTTTCACTTTTTCCGCAGTTTTCGTGGCGCCTGGGCTTGCGGCCGCCCACAAGATCTGGCGTCGCAGCGGCGTTCGCCTCCCGCGTCAGCGTCGAGCAAGCTTGCCGGGCCAGATTGCCTGCAAAGGACGAGCCCCATGAACAGCCGTTTGCCGCCAATCCTGCTCTTTCTGCTCTGCGCGTCCGGCGCAGCGCGCCGCGCCCGCCCGACCGCGCCGGACGCGCCCGTCTACCAAAACGCCGGTCAGGAAAATCGTCGCTGCGCCAAAACCTCTGGCGGTGGAGGGCGCGAAGGGCGCTGAAAATTTCTGCGCCGCCGTCGCCGCCTCCGCCGCCAGCCGCGCCTCGCCTGGCAGGAGGCGCGCGTAAAAGCGCTGCAGGCCGAGATGGTCGCAAAAATCGCCGAACTCGACGCCAAACAGGCGGAGGTCCGCGACTGGGTGGTCCGGCGCGAGCAATTGCTGGAAAAAGCCAGCGAAAGCCTGATCGCGATCTACGCCAAGATGAAGCCGGAAGCGGCCTCGGCGCAAGTGCAGGCGATGGACGACGACACCGCCGCCGCCCTGCTGTTGAAACTCAAACCCGCCATCGCCAGCGCCGTCATGAGCGAAATGGATTTTTCGCGCGCGGCGCGGCTGAGCGACCTTCTGACCGGCGCCACGCCCAAATCGCCAGACCCTCGGCCGCCCGCGCCGCAACCGCAAGAGACTAAATCGTGAGCCTTTTCGCTTCCGCCGCGCGGCGCTTCTCCCTCTGATCATGTGCTCGCCGGCTGCGCAAAACCGCCCGAACTTTTCGTCGAGCCGTCGATGTCGCCGGTTGGCAGCGGCTTCGTCTCCTTGACCGATCCGGCGATGAGTCAGATGCGGATGCCGCGCCGCCCGGTTGGCGGTTCGATCTTCGAGGACGGCACACCCAATCTCTTCACCGATCCGCGCGCGGCGAGGGTCGGCGACGTCATCACCGTCACGATCATGATCAACGACAAGGCCACCTTCGGCAATACCAGCGGCCGTTCGCGCACCGCGCAGGAGACCGCCGGCTTCGACTGGACCTTTGGGCTCAACAACGCCACCAACAAGGTCAATGGCGCCGCCGATCTCAATTCCTCCAGTTCCTCCAACGGGCAGGGGAGCATCGACCGTTCGGAAAAGATTCAACTGGCGGTGGCCGCCGTGGTCACGCGCGTGCTGCCCAATGGCAATCTCATCATCAGCGGCTCGCAGGAAGTCCGGGTCAATTTCGAAATGCGGCAATTGCAGATCGCCGGCATCGTGCGTCCGCGCGACATCAGCAAGGAAAACACCATCGCCTATGACAAGATCGCCGAAGCCCGCATTTCCTATGGCGGCCAGGGCCGCATCAGCGAAGTGCAGCAGCCCGCCTGGGGCCAGCAAATTCTCGATACCGTGAAGCCCTTCTGAAATGGCCGCGAAACAGGCCCAGATTCGCATCCGGCGAGAGCGCGAAAGGCCCGATGAGTCTCGCGCAAAACGTCATCGCCTTTGTCGTCGCCGGTCTCATCGCGGCGGGCGCCGGCGCCCTTCACGGCATTCTGCTCTCGCCCGCCGAAGCCCGGCCGCCGCGGCAGGCCGGATGAGGACAGGAAATTGGCGCCCGTTGTCGAGATGGCGACCATGGATCTCGCGCCCGTCGTCACCAATCTCGCCGCGCCATCCGATATCTGGGTGCGCGTCGAGGGATCGCTGGTCTTCGAGGGCAAGACCCTGCCGCATGGCGAAGCGCTCGCCGGCCAGATCGCCGGCGACATTCTCTCCTTCATGCGCACGCAAACTCTCAAGCAGATCCAGGGGGTCGCCGGTCTCCAGCACTTGCGGCAGGATCTCAACGAGCGCGTTGCGACACGCTCGCAAGGGCAGGTGCGCGAATTCATCATCAGAACGCTGGTGGTGCAATGAAGGCGGCGCCCTTGGCTCTGGCGTTTGCCGGCCTGTTGGCCGCGAGCGGCGCGCGGGCGGAAACCAGCGAGATCGCGCAGGCGTTCAACGCCGTGGGCGGCGCGGCCAGCGGACGCATCGTGCAGCTTGTCGCGCTGCTGACCGTGCTGTCGCTGGCGCCGGGCCTGTTGATGATGGTCACGAGTTTTACGCGCTTCGTCATCGCCTTGTCCTTCCTGCGCTCGGGACTGGGCTTGCAGAGCACGCCCGCCAATCTGGTGATGATCAGCCTCGCGCTGTTCATGACGTTTTTCGTCATGGCGCCGACCTTCGACAAATCCTGGAAGGACGGCATCAAGCCGCTCATCGACAATCAGCTTGCGGAGGAACAGGCTTTTCCGAAGATCGTCGAGCCGTTCCGCGTGTTCATGCTGGCGCAGACGCGCGAGAAGGACATCAAACTGTTCGAGGATCTGGCGCATGGCGCCTTCGAGATCAAGGACCGCGCCACGGTCGATCTGCGGGTGCTGGTTCCCGCCTACATGATTTCCGAATTGCGGCGCGGATTTGAAATGGGCTTTCTCATCGCGCTGCCCTTTCTGATCATCGACATGATCGTGGCGACGCTCACCATGTCGATGGGCATGATGATGCTGCCGCCGTCGCTGATTTCGCTGCCGATGAAATTGCTGTTCTTCGTGCTGATCGACGGCTGGAACATGCTGATCGGCAGCCTCGTGCGCTCGGTGAATTGATTTTCCGCGCATTAACGCTTCAGCAAGTTTTCCCTTCTAGGTTGTGCTTCAAGCACCACGGGTTGAGCTGAAAAAAGCTCGAAGGCATGAAGCCGCTCCCGTTGTTCCGGCAAGCCCGGGATGTTCCGACCCCCACATCCCTCAGGAACTGTCATCATGTCTTATCTTCTGACGAACGCCTCCGCCCTGACCGCCCTGCAGAATTTGACCAACACGCAGAATTCGCTGGCGACGACCCAGCAGCAGCTTTCCAGCGGCCTCAAGGTCGCCAATGCGTCGGACAACTCGTCCTATTGGTCGATCTCCCAGACCATGTCTTCGGACAATGGCGCGCTCGGCTCGGTCAATTCGTCGCTGGCCGTCAACGCCTCGCTGGTCTCCACCAACACCTCGGCGCTGAACCAGGCGATCACCGTCGTCAACAACATCAAGAACGAACTGGTCTCCGCGCAGGCGTCTGGAGCAGATCTCGATTCGATCGGCAACAGCATCGCCGCCAGCCAAGCCACGTTGACGACCATTGTATCTTCAAACTCGACCAACGGCCAGAATTGCTGCAAGGCGCCTCCGCCAACAGCGCGCAACAAACCGCCCTTGCCGCCAATAAAACGGCGCTGACCGCAGCCGATACGGCCGCAACAAAAGTGGTCACAGACGCCAACACTGCCGGCGGCACGGCCGCAAGCGCGGTCGTAACCTCCAGCGGCGTGGCCGCTGCCCAAACCGCATTCGAAGGCGAACTTACGGGCACTTTCAACGCATCCAACTTCGCTTCAAAATTGGCGGACTTTACCGTCGCTGCGCAACAGGTTGAAGCCGCCGGTGGCGCGAAGGCCACCGACTATATCGCTGCCGCGTACGCGCATGCCGCAAAAACCAATGCCACGGCTGTGGCTGCTACCGCTGGCGTCGCCGATGGCGCCGGATCTCTCGCTAATTTCGGGTCGCAGAGCGTTATCGCGGGCTATACGGAAGCCGCCGGCGTCAACACGATCTCAGTGAATACCCAGAACACAACTCTGATCGACACAAGCGCGGCAGGCTATACCAATGCTGGCATTCTGACGACGGCTGGCACTTCGAGCTTGAAAGCTTCGGTCATGACCATGTCGGTGACGGGGGAGCTAGCCCCACATCGTCGGCCGACATCGCCGCGATGCTTAAGCGATGTCGATACGGCGCTCAATTCCATGCGAGCCGCCGCCACGACGCTCGGCGCCGCGACCAACGAGATCACCCGCAGCAGACCTTCTTGTCCTCGATGCAGACCAACCTGACCAATGGCGTCGCCTCGCTGGTCGACGCCGACATGAACCAGGTTTCGACCCGTTTGCAGGCCCTCCAGACCCAGCAGCAGCTTGGCGTGCAGTCGCTGTCGATCGCCAACCAGTCGAGCCAGATGATCCTCAAATTGTTCCAGTAACCCCCCGCTGGACCATGACGGGGCCGCGCTTGAAACAGCGCGGTCCTTTTCGCGTTTGAGAGGGGCAAAACCCCGCGCAAGTTTGCCGCTCAAGATGCAAGCCA
>CAWFBN010000079.1:0-8478 GCA_963813955.1 uncultured Alphaproteobacteria bacterium
CAAGGACGCCGCTTCGCAAGGGCCGGGGCCGCGTCAAACTGCTCAGTCCCTGTTTGAGGGACGCAGATCGGACACAATCCATTGCGCATTCTTGTCGCGGCAGGCGGAGCCTCGCTGCGCCTGCGCGCCGGCCGACGTTTCAAATTGCGCCGAAAAGCCGCGGCAGACAAGATCGTTTTCGGGATAGGCGAAGCCGGCGGGCGTCACCGATCCCCGCGCCTTGCTGACCGGATTGTCCCAGCGCACCGGCGCGCCATTGCCTTGCGGGTCGAGCGCGATCGCCAGGGCGCCGAGCGCGCGGCGGCGGTCTTCCTCATCCAGCGCAGCGGGGAGCAGGGCGCGTGGCTTGGCTGGCGCGGCCGCGATGGAGCCGGTCGGCTCCGGGTCGGCGCCGCCCATCGGCGTGATCAAAGTGCAGCCGCCCAAAACATGCAAAAGCGCCAGGCCACAGGCCAAGCGGTTGAATATTTGCAGCCCGCGCGGCGCCGGTACACTATGGATCGAGGGCAGGGACGGGTACAAGTCGGGCGGAATCCACAAATGATTCTTCGGAGGGCGATCATCCCATGAACGCGTTAACGAGCGGTAATCAGCAGGCCGCGCAGGCGCCTTTCGACCTGTTCAGGCAATGGATGGACGCGGCGGAAAAGAGCGAAATCAACGATCCCGAGGCCATGTGCCTCGCCACGGTCGATGCCAACGGGCTGCCCAATGCGCGCATGGTGCTGCTGAAATCCTTTGACGACGCCGGATTCGTCTTCTTCACCAACAAGGAAAGCGTCAAGGGTCGCGAGTTGGCCGGACAAAATCAGGCGGCGGGCGTGTTGCACTGGAAGAGCCTGCGCCGCCAGTTCCGCTTTCGCGGCCCGGTGGAAGAAGTCAGCGAGGCCGAATCGGACGTCTATTTCGCCAGCCGTCACCGCGACAGCCGAATCGGCGCCTGGGCCAGCCAGCAATCGCGCCCGCTCGAAAGCCGTTTCGCGCTGGAAAAGGCGGTGGCGCTTCAGGCGGTCCGGTTCAACTTCGGGGATGTGCCGCGCCCGCCCTATTGGGGCGGCTACCGCATCCGTCCGGTCGAGATCGAATTCTGGACAGACAAACCCTTCCGGCTGCACGAAAGATTGCATTATAGCCGTCCGCAGCCGGAGGGCGATTGGCATTGCGAGAGCCTTTATCCTTGAGCGTTTCGCGCCGCCATTATCCGGCCCAGCCGGCGCTCGCCGTGAGCCTGGCGGTTTTCCGCAAGGGCGAGGTGTTGCTGGCGACACGAACCCAGCCGCCCTATGCGCGCCTGTTCACGCTGCCGGGCGGGCTCGTCGAAACCGGCGAGACGCTGGAGGCCGCCGCCCTGCGCGAATTGCGCGAGGAAACCGGCGTGCTGGCGCGAATCATCGGCTTCAACCAATCCGTGCAGCATATCGCCCGCGACGCGTTCGGGCGGGTAGAGCGGCATTATGTCATCCTGTCCTTCGCCGGGGTATGGATTGCCGGCGAGGGGCGGACCGGGGCCGAGGCGGGAGAAATTCTCTGGCGCGCGCCGGAAACGCTGGAAGGGCTTTCCCTGACCCCCGGTCTGCCCCATATCATCGCGGCGGCGAAGCGAATCGTGGAGGACGCGCGATGAAGAAATCCTCTGCCTATTTGCGGGGTCTGCTCGGAGCGGGAATGGCCGCCGCCCTCGTTTTCGGCGCCGAAAAGCCGGCGCAGGCGCAATTTTTTTTCCCCTTCTTCGACAATCGCCCCTCCACGCCGCCCCGATCTGTCTATCGGCCGCACCCCAACCATCGTGGTCGCGTCCTGGAGGAGCATCCCAGACCCCGGCTCCATAAAGAGAAAGTTCATAGGGGCGAGGAGAAAAAGGCCAAGCGCGGCAAGCCGGGCCTGGCTGCCAAGCCGCCGGCGCCGCCGCCTCTCGCCGCCGAAGCTCCGCCGCCGGCCTATGAGCCGCAATTGCTGCGGCTGTCGGAAATCATGGGCTCGCTCGCCTTTCTTCAGACGATCTGCACCGAGCAGGCCTCCCCCACGCAAGTCAACGCGCAATCAGGAACGACGGCTGAAGATGCGCCGTGGCGAGACCGGATGGAAAAGCTGATGACCGCCGAAGACGCCGGACCGGCGCGGCGCGAAAAACTGGCCGGCGCCTATAATCGTGGCTGGCAGGGCTATCATTACAGCTATCGGATGTGCACGCCCAACGCGCAGATGGCGCGTCGCCGTTTCCTCGACGAAGGCGCGCGTCTGGCCCATGATGTTTCCACGCAATTTCGGGCGAACTGACAGTTCGCTCATTAACCGTTTATTAAGTCGCGCCTCGCATCGGCGGGGTTTGCTCGCTAAGGTCATTCCATCATGACCTTTGCCAATCCCCCCTATTTTGAACTGAACAGCGCTGAAGACGAGCGTCGCGCGGCCCTGTCCTTTGTGACGGAGGCCTTCGCCGAGGCCATTCTGGCGGGGATCGAAAGCGAAAGCTTTGCCCATGCGGCCTTGTTCGCCGCGCTGCAGGAACTGGTCGAAACCTATGGCGAAGACGCAGTCTCCGCCTTCGCGGGGCGCCTGTCCGAGCGAATCATGGCGGGCGAGTTCACCGTGGCGGTCAAACATTAGATTGGCCAATAAACTCACAAGCTTCGGCTGAACGGTCAAATATTGTTAACAATCGTTAAACATTGCGCGGCCGTCCACGCGGTCGCCGAGGCGTTTTGCCTGAAAATTCCGTGATGCTCCTCATAACGGACCATGGCGCAGCGCCGTCTGAGCTTGATCGCGCCCCTTGCCTCACACGCAAGGGATGGCTAAATGGCCGCATCCTTTCCTTTTGGGGTCGATAAACACAATGACAGATGCGGACACCGCAGCCCTGAACAGCCCATCGAACGCCGCATTGAATTCCCTTGCAGGCGTTATGCGCGGCAAGCGCGGCCTGATCATGGGCCTGGCCAATAATCGCTCGATCGCCTGGGGCATAGCCAAGGCGGCGCGTCAGGCCGGGGCGGAAATCGCTCTCACCTACCAGGGCGAGCCGCTGGAGCGTCGGGTCAGGCCGCTGGCGGCGGAACTCGACGCCCATGTGGTCGGAGAGTGCGACGTGAACGACGCCGCGTCGATCGACGCCGTGTTCGCGAATGTGGAAAAACTCTGGGGCGATCTCGATTTCGTCGTCCATTGCATCGCCTTTTCCGACAAAGACGAACTGACCGGCCGCTATGTCGACACCAGCGCCGCGAATTTCAACACTTCGCTGGCGATCTCCTGCTATTCCTTCACCGCCGTCGCCCAGCGCGCCGAAAAGCTGATGAAGAATGGCGGCTCCTTGCTGACGCTGACCTATTACGGCGCGGAAAAATGGATGCCCCATTACAATGTGATGGGCGTGGCCAAGGCGGCGCTGGAAGCCAGCGTGCGTTATCTCGCCGCCGATCTCGGCGAGAAGAATATCCGCGTCAACGCCATTTCAGCCGGTCCGATCAAGACCTTGGCCGCCTCGGGCATCGGCGACTTCCGCTATATCCTCAAGTGGAACGAATATAATGCGCCGCTGCGCCGCACAGTGACCATCGACGAGGTCGGTGAAAGCGCGGTCTTCCTTCTGTCCAACATGGGGCGCGCCGTCACCGGCGAAATCCTGCATGTCGACGCCGGCTATCATGTCGTGGGCATGAAGAACCCCCACGCGCCCGACATAGCCAAAAGAGAATGATGGCCAAAAGGGAATGACGCGCGAGCCCGCCGCCGAATCCCTCCCTCTGGCGCGGCTGTATTTCCTGCGGCATGGCGAGACGGACTGGAACGCCGAAGGGCGACTGCAAGGGCGCAAGGACGTTCCGCTCAATGCGCTCGGCCGCAATCAGGCGGCGCAAGCCGGCCGCAAGCTGAAGAAGATCCTGGCGTCGCGTGGCGAGAATTTTTCCACGATCTCTTTCCAGTGTTCGCCGCTGCTGCGTGCGCGGCAGACCCTTCAACTCGCCCGCGTCGAAATGGGTCTGCCGCCCGACGAGGGTTTGCTCGACGACCGCCTGATTGAATTCACCTTTGGGCGATGGGAAGGGATGACGTGGCCGGAGGTTTGCGCCGTCGATCCCGGCCTGGCCCAAGCGCGCGAAGCAGACAAATGGAATTTCACGCCGCCCGGCGGAGAAAGCTATGCGCAACTGGCGCTGCGGCTCAAACCCTGGCTGGCGGAACAAAAAGGCGCGAATGTCGTCGTGTCGCATGGCGGAGTCGCCCGCGCGCTGATGGCGATGATCGGCGGCCTGACGGAGACGCGCGCGCCGACTGCCGACATCTGGCAGGGGCGGGTGCTGGTTTTCTCGGGCGGCCGTTTCGACTGGATTTGACAGAAAGCGTCCCATGACCGATTCTCGCCTCTTCGCCCCCGCGGTCGCCCGCAATCGCGACCCCATTCTTGCCGTCCTGCGGCAAATCCTGCCGTCTAAGGGAGTGGCGCTCGAAATCGCCAGCGGCTCCGGCGAACATGTCGCGCATTTCGCCGCCGCTCTGCCGGACCTGAGTTTTCAGCCTTCCGACCCCAACCCGCAAGCACGGGCGAGCATAGACGCCTGGATCGGCCAGACCGGCCTCCGCAATATTCGTCCGGCCGTCGCGCTCGATGCGTCGGGTCCAGCCTGGCCCCTCTCCGAGGCCGACGCCATTCTCTGCATCAACATGGTCCACATCTCGCCCTGGGCGGCGACCGAGGGCCTGTTTCGCCACGCCCAAGAAATCCTTGCGCCCGGCGCCCCGCTTTATCTTTATGGCCCGTATCTGCGCGAAGGGGTGACCACCGCGCCGAGCAATCTTGAATTCGACGCCAGCCTGCGCGCGCAAAACCCGGAATGGGGGCTGCGCGATCTGGCCGCTGTGGCGGCGGTCGCAAGGGAGAATGAATTTTCAGCGCCGGAAGTCATCGAAATGCCCGCCAATAATCTGAGCGTGATTTTCCGCAGGGCCTAAGATCGCCCATGCCCCTTAGGCCACGAGGCATGGGCAGTCCAATAGTTTAGCATTTCACGCCCAAACGCTTGTCACAGCTTTGGTTGACGTTATGGTTTACCATTCTGTCAAAATCAGCTTGGTCTTGACCATAGAGATTTTTCCACTCATGAGGCGTCAATCGGCGCGCGCGAGAGCGGAGCAAGGGTTTTTGGAGGAAAAAATGATTAAAATAGAAAGTCGTCTTGGTTGGTTGGCCGCGCTCATGTTGAGTGTGTCGCCGGTCGCCGCAAACAATCTGGTCGTCAACGGCGACTTCGAAACAGGAAATCTGTCCAGTTGGGCCGCAGGAGGGAATTGGACAGGATTTGATTATGTGGCTGGATCAGCGTCAAATATTAACCCCGCCCTTAGCGGCGGATCATACTTATTGACGCTGAGTAATTACTCTAACCAGGGACCAGCACAGGTCTCACAAACACTATCGACGGTGGCGGGCCAACTATACGATTTGTCCGCGATCTGGGCAAACGGTAGCAACAATAACCTAGGGAACCAATATTTGAACCTGATCTGGAACGGCCAAACAGTGTCTCAGCGAGTCGGCCACCATTCCAACAGGTTGGACGAGTTTCAATACTCAGGTTGTCGGCACAGGGTCGGACACACTCGTCATACAAGGATTGTCTCAGTCAGGGTATAACGCCATCGAC
The DNA here is from genome assembly GCA_963813955.1 of uncultured Alphaproteobacteria bacterium. Lineage (GTDB taxonomy): Bacteria > Pseudomonadota > Alphaproteobacteria > Rhizobiales > Beijerinckiaceae > Rhodoblastus. The sequence goes on from CAWFBN010000079.1 coordinate 5,646, forward strand.
AACGTTGCGCTGGTGACGGCTGTGCCCGGGCCGCTTGCGGGCGCGGGCCTTCCCGCCCTGCTTGGCGTGCTGGGTTTTGCCGGCTGGCGCCGCCGCCAGAAAGCCGCCTAAGACCTGGAGAAACTGCTACCGCGCGCCCCGGCTACAACCCCGACTTGAGATGCTCGCAATGGAGCGCGCTGCGCGCCCCAGGGGAACGCCGCATATATTTTAGGCACATTGCGCAAATAATTGAATTTTGGATTTTTTCGTCGCGGCTTATCATGCCGCTTAACATTTGTCAGGTCGCGCTTGCGTTAATAGCGCGTCTGAACTCATAAGCATTAGCTTAAGCCCCTTCAATTGCAGGGCGCCGCATGTTCAAGAACGATAGAAACGCTGTCTGGATCGGCCATGGCGCCAAGGAATTGATTTTCTATCCGTTTGGAATCGAAAACCCCGGCTATCGCGTCCCGGCCGATCTCGAAGACGGTCTGGCGCGTGGACTTTCTGGCGCGCGCAGTTGCCGGTCATTCTTTGGTTTTTGGGCTTCTTCCCTGTCGTCGCTGTCTGGGCGCCATCCTTATCGGAGGTTGGTCGCCTGCGACCGCTGCCGGCGGTCCTCGCCTTGGCTCTTCTCACGACGGCGTCCTGGGTGCTGGCCCAGCTCCTCACGCGGGGGCTCTATTACTGGTTGTTGAAGGATTGTCCGATCCTCGATCGCTCCCCGACGCGCATTGAAAAGCAAGCGAGCGTCCAGCAGCACGGCGTTTCTTACAAGAATATCGCCTTTTCCTGTTTCCCCGTCGCCACTTTGGGAATCTCCGCCTGCGCCCTGACCATGCTGCTCGGCGCCATACGCGAGGATTTGCCGATGTGGACGCTTGGAGCTCTGGTATCAGGGGTTTTCTGGTATGCCTTTGGACGAGAGGTCTTCGTCGAAGGACGTTAGGCGGAGCCGGGCCGCCGCCATTTTTTTCCAGACTGTCGGCCAGTTCCGCCGCCAGGGCAAAAAAGCGCCGCCGCACGTCCGGCGCGTAGGGGTTCATGCGCTCGATGGCGTAAAACACTTCCGGCGCATCGTGGCGCACCATGTCCACCGCCCGTGATCAGCAGGTCGAAGCTCGCGGTGGTCATGGTGGCGGGGCAGGGGCTCCATCTCGACCAATACCTTGGCGATGAGATGGGTGAGGCCCTGCACCATCGCCGCCTCGCGGTCATGCGCTTCCGGGGTGGCGATGATGGCGTCGAGCCCAAAGTCTTGCGCAGATAGGCGGCCAGTGGCCGGGCGCCGCGTCCCCTGATCGGGCAAATGACAATTTTCAGCCCCTTGACGCCGCCGCGCGCGCTTTGCGGTCCAAACAAGGGATGCGTGCCGATAATATCGACATAGGGCGGCAGTTCGGCGAGCATTTTTTGCGCGGGGATGACTTTGACCGAGCCGACGTCGAGCACCACCGCGCCCGGACGCAAATAGGGGTTGATCGCCGCGATGACCGCGCTCAAGGCGGGGACCGGCGTGGCGAGAATGACGGCGTCGCAGGCGGCGACTTCGGCCAAAGGCCGCAAGATCACGCCCTTGGGCGCGTCGGTGACGGCGGGATCATAGCCGAGCAGTGGAAAATGCGCGCCAAGATGCGCGGAATCAGCCGGCCGAAGGCGCCGAGGCCAATCAATCCGATGGTCGGCGGCGCCGTCCGGGCCGTCTTTGGGGCGCTCGCTCACGATTGTCCTCGCTGGGCGGCGACGTTATTTCGGCTGGTCGTAATTGCAGGATTTGGGGAATTCACTGAATTTGAGCGGGCCGCCGCAGGGGTCGCAGCCGCTGACCAGCGCGCAAAGCGCGAGGAGCGCGCCAAAACGAAAACAAATTGGGCCAAGATAACACCCCCCGAGCCGAATAAATTCCGGTGCGGGAAATTGCGCTGGGCGGAGCCCGAAAGTCAAGACGCCGCTCGGCTGTCCGCTGTTCAGGCGGCGGCCGACTGGGGGATATGGCCGACGCCGAACAGGCGCTTGAACTTTTTAACCCGGCCCGACCAACGATGGCGCGACTTCGGTTTTCGCGATTTCTACTGTCGGTGCAATAATTCAACATCACATAGCGTCGGGGGCCGATGAAACGTTTATGGCCGTGCCATGAGTTGGACTGAACCCGGAAGATGAAGGCCAGACCGCCCGATGGCGCGACTTCCGCCGCGTAATTCTCAATGTCGGTCTCCGGAGCGCAGCACGCGCAGCTTGCCGCCCTGGTCGACCCAATCCTCGTTAAGATAGAGCAAGCAGGGTCGCCAGCTTGAACTTGGCGTCGGCGTGAATACGCCCGTCCTTGGCCTGGCAATTGCTGCGCACGGTGACCATGGTCGGGCGGCCGGTCAGATCGATCTCGGAGCTTTTCTTCCATGATCTTGCGGAGTTCCGGGCCTTCCAGCTCTCGAGCAGACGGGCGAAGGCCGGCCCATAAGGCGCGGCTTCCGGCAGGAAAGTCCGCCCATGTCGATTTTAGGGTAATCCCGAATCGCTCGGCGACCGCTCGGCGACATGAAATTCGGCGTGACGCATAGGGAAAAGGTCGGCGACCGGCGTCGAGGCTTTCAAGGCGTCGTAATTCAACATGCTGAAAACTCGCTTAAAGAAGCGAAGGAACATAATTTACATGCAAAGCTTCGCTCATTGATCCTTATCAAGGTTTTAGCGGTCAAAAGAGACCGCCCCGCCGCCCCTGTGAACGTTGAGGCGCGCCCCTGTTCGTTGCTTTCTGTCATCGGCGGGAAGACTGGCAAGCTTCTGTCAAGTCTATCCCCTGAACATTCCTTTTTTGCGGGATAGGAGGCGTGATCGATCCCTGTGCTAT
>CAWFBN010000080.1:0-13927 GCA_963813955.1 uncultured Alphaproteobacteria bacterium
GTTCTGTTGCCTTTGGTTCAGTTCCGTATTGCTAATTTCGTCGCCCAACGGCAAGCTCAATGACCTTGACCCTTTCGTCGCTGGCGCGCCATGTGGCTGGAAGCGCACAGGGATCACCGTCGGGGAAAAAGCGGCAAGTCGTGTGACGATGCCGACACAACCGCGATCGGTTGGATGCGCCGGCCTTCGCGCGTTAACGGATCTATGGTAACGGCCTTCCGCTGAGCGCCTTGCGCATTCCTGCTTGATTTAATGTGGAGACGATTATGCCGACGGCAAGCAACGAAAAGCCTTCTCCTGAAGGGCGCCTCGCCGACCAGGAGATAGACGAGCAAGAGATCGACGAGCAAAACTTTGAAGAAGAGCAAGACCTATCTGACGCCGACGATCCGACGGTCGACGTCAAGCAGCGCGTCAAGAAAGCGACCTCGGCGATCAGCGGGCGCAAATACCGCAAGCGCCAGTTGATCCGGATCGACAGCTTGCGCCCTTCGCTCGCCGAGCGCATCCGACATGATTATCCCGATCTGCCGCCGAACGCGAAGATCAGCATTGGCGAACTCGCCCGCTATCAGAAGCTCTATGTCGAAGAGTTGCTTCAGCAGGAACACGGCGAATTTTCGGAACTCGACCGCGAGGTCGCCGAAAGCATCGCAAAACAGGAAACGATCGCCGAGAACACCGAGGACGAATACGAAGAGCATCGCACCTTCGGAGAGCGCCTTTCGGACCATCTGGCGAGCTTTGGCGGAAGTTGGCGGTTTCTCATATCGTTCTGCGTCATTCTGGTGATCTGGATGGCTTACAATGTCGCCAGGGGCGAAGCGGCGTCGTTCGACCCTTATCCCTTCATCTTGCTCAATCTGGTGTTGTCCTGCATCGCGGCGATCCAGGCGCCGATCATCATGATGAGCCAGAAGCGGCAGGATGAAAAAGATCGTCACCGCTCCTTCAACGACTATCGCGTGAATCTCAAGGCGGAACTCGAAATTCGCCACCTGCATGAAAAGATCGACTATCTCATTTCCCGGCAATGGCAACGCCTGTCGGAAATCCAGCAGGTGCAGATCGAAATGCTCCACCAAAGTGTCCGGCACAAGAAAGTGAAGTCGCCGAGAGCGGTCGATGATGGAGGCGCAGGAAGTGGTCGACAAGGATGCGGAATGAGTAACGGCGCGGCGTGGATGCCCGGCACAAGTCCCCGGATCAAGTCCGGGGAGGGCATGACGCCGTTCGTTAATTCCTGATCAGGGCGGCTCGGGCGCCCTCACCGCACCAGAATGTTGCGGAACTGCCAGGGGTCGCTCTCGTCGATGTCTTCCGGGAAGAAGCCGGGGCGGTTTTGCAGCGGCGTCCAGTCGGTGTAGACGCCGACCACCGGGCCGAGATAGGGCATCTGGATTTCGAGGCAGCGCTTGTAGTCGAGTTCGTCGGCTTCCAGAATGCCTTCGTTAGGATTTTCCAGCGCATAGACCATGCCCGCGAGCACGGCGGAAGACACCTGCATGCCGGTGGCGTTCTGGTAGGGCAAAGCTCGCGCGTCTCCTCGACGGAAAGTTGCGAGCCATACCAATAGGCGCCCTTGGCGTGGCCGAACAGCAGCACGCCGAGTTCGTCGATGCCGTCGACGATCTCATGCTCGTCCAGGATGTGATTCTTCTCCTGCACCTTGCCGCCGGAGCCGAACATTTCATGCAGCGACAGCACCGCGTCGTCGGCGGGGTGATAGGCGTAATGGCAGGTCGGACGATAGACCGCCTCGCCCCGGTCATTGCGCACGGTGTAATAGTCGGCGATCGAGATCGACTCGTTATGGGTGACCAGAAAACCGTATTGCGGGCCGGGCGTCGGCGTCCAGCTGCGCACGCGGGTGTTGGCGCCCGGTTGCAGCAGATAGATCGCCGCGCCGCAGCCGAATTTATGACCGCGGCCATTGTCCGGCATCCAGGTCTCATGCGTGCCCCAGCCGAGTTCGGCCGGCTGCATGCCTTCCGACACAAAGCCTTCGACCGACCAGGTGTTGACGAAGTTCCGCGCGGCTTGGGGTCCTTGGCGCGCTGGGTGTCGCGTTCGGCGATATGGACGCCCTTGATTCCGAGACGCTGGGCGAGCGCGGCCCATTCATCGCGGGTCTTGGGTTCCGGCGCCTTGTCGTCGAGATCGGCGGCGAGATTGACCAAAGCCTGTTTCACGAACCACGACACCATGCCGGGATTGGCGCCGCAGGTGGAGATCGCGGTGGTTCCGCCGGGGTTTTTCCGCTTCGTTCCAGCACGGTCTCGCGCAGCGCATAGTTGGAGCGCTTTTCCGGTCCGAGATTCTTGTCGAAATAGAAGCCGAGCCACGGCTCGATGACGGTGTCGATGTAAAGCGCGCCGATCTCGCGGCACAACTCCATGATCGCCAGCGATGAGGTATCCACCGACAGATTGACGCAAAAACCCTGGCCGCCGCCGCGCGTGAGCAGCGGGGTCAGCAAGTCGCGGTAATTTTCCTTGGTCACCGCCGACTTGATGAATTTGTAGCCGCGGTCTACGGCGATCTTGCTGTCCACGTCGGTCGGGTCGATCACCACCAGCCGCTCATGGTCGAATTCGAAATGCCGTTCAATCAGCGGCAGAGCGCCCTTGCCGATCGAGCCGAAGCCAATCATCACGATCGGGCCGGTAATACGGCCATGCACGGGCCAATCTGTCATGATGTCATCCTGATTGAGAGAACTGGGTGTTTACTGGCAAGACGAAAGGCCGGGGTCAAGCCGAATGACCCCGTTTTTCGTTTCGCGCCATGTTGCCGGCGAATATGACAGTGTGAAGAAGGTCAGGCCGCCAGACGGCGTCGATCCTTGGGGACCAGCGCGCCGGTCGCGCGCACCAGTCCGCTGGCGCCGGCCAGCGCGCCGGGCTGCAATTCCAGCGCGAGGAAGCGCGCCGGATCGACCGGCCCCGGCAGTTCCAGCCCCTCGGCGCCAGCGCGGAAAAAGCCGAAACGCTCGTAATAGGGCGCATCGCCAACCAGAATACCGCCCTGTGCCCCAATTCTTTCGCGCGGAAAAGGCCGAGACGGATGAGCTTGCCGCCCAGCCCTTGCGAGCGCTGGGCGGCGCCGACGGCGATGGGGCCGAGCATCAGGGCGTCGACGCCGCCGGCGTCGATCGACCAGAAGCGCAGGGTTCCGACCAGAACGCGATCCTGCACGGCGGAGAAAGCCAGACCCGGCGCCGGCAAACGGTTTTCGCGCAGCCGCTCGCAGGTTTTCCGCCAGCGGCCCGTGCCGAAAGAGCGGTCGAGCAGCGCTTCGCGGGCGAGGAAATCCTGCGCGCGTTCCTCGCGGATCGAGGCTTCGCCGGGCGGCGAGCGACATGGACGGGACGGGATTGCACATAATGAGATCATCGGGACCTCCATCGGGTCGCAAATTTCCGCCGCCGGCTTTTTCGACCGGCGGATGATGAGGAGGCCGCCGCCCGGAAGGGCGGCGCTTGATTGCGGGAAAGCTGAGACGCCAACTCAGATCACGTAGGACTTCAGCGGCGGGAAGCCATTGAAGCCGACGGCGGAATAGGTCGTCGTATAGGCGCCCGTCCCTTCGATCAGCACCTTGGCGCCGATTTCGAGACTGATGGGCAGCATATACGGCTCCTTTTCATAGAGCACATCCACCGAGTCGCAGGTCGGGCCGGCCAATACGCAAGGCTCGCGCGGGTCGGAATCGTAATCCGTGCGGATCGGATAGCGGATCATCTCATCCATGGTCTCGGCCAGCCCGTTGAACTTGCCGATGTCGAGATAGACCCACTTCACCTTGTCATCGTCCGACTTCTTCGAAATCAGCACGACTTCCGCCTCGATCACGCCCGCGTTGCCAACCATGCCGCGACCCGGCTCGATGATCGTCTCCGGGATGCGATTGCCGAAATGTCGTCGCAGCGCCGAAAAGATCGCGTCGCCATAAGTCCGAACCGTGGACACGCGCTTCAGATATTGGGTCGGGAAGCCGCCGCCGAGATTGACCATTTGCAGGTTGATCCCGCGCTCGGCCAGATCCTTGAACACGGCCGCCGCCGACTTCAGCGCGCTGTTCCACATGCGCGGATTGCGCTGCTGCGAACCGACGTGGAACGACAGGCCATGCGCCACGAGGCCGAGGCGATGGGCGAGTTCGAGCACGCGCGGCGCCATTTCCGCGGCGCAGCCGAATTTGCGCGACAGCGGCCATTCGGCGCCGGCGCCATTGCACAACATGCGGCAGAACACTTTGGCTCCCGGCGCGGCGCGGGCGATTTTTTCGACCTCGGCCTCGCAATCGACCGCGTAAAGCCGCACGCCCAGCGCGAAGGCCCGGGCGATGTCGCGCTCCTTCTTGATGGTGTTGCCGAAGGAAATGCGGTCGGGCGTCGCGCCGGCGGCCAGCGCCTGCTCGATTTCCACCACCGAGGCGCAATCGAAACACGAGCCAAGGCTGGCGAGCAGCGCCAGCACCTCCGGCGCCGGATTGGCCTTGACGGCGTAGAACACGCGCGTGTCGGGCAAAGCCTTGGCGAAAGAGGCGTAATTGTCGCGCACCACATCAAGGTCCAGCACGACGCAGGGTCCATCTTCACGACGGTTACGCAAGAAATTCAGGATACGATCGGTCATCGCGGCATCCCCTCGAAGGGCGCGGGCTTTTTCCACGCCATATCAGGCTTCGGAGTGGACAAGCGTCAGCCGTTCCCGTTCGCGCGATGGAGACGCGACACGTGAAGGAAACAACGCTGTCCGTCGACCGTTCAGCATCGCCCAACAGGACGAAGCCATACGATCGGGTGCTGCGCCGTGGACGCCATCATCCCGGAAGACGCGCAAGCGTCATCCGAGTTGTTAGCGGCCTTCGATTGGAAAGGGAGATCCCGATCCGCACGCCCGGCAAGAAAGACAAGCCTCTTCGGTAAGCCGGCCTTTGGAGGGCCAACAGAGACGAAAAAGCCCGGTCCGTCGTTGCTTTAAGTCGCGATCCTCCGTGCAGACGGAGTTCGCCGGTTCGCCTCCGGCTGCCGGTTTGTTTTTCAGGCGGTTCACCGGCCTCTTGTCCGGGTTCCCGCCAACCGACACACGACCACAGGCACGTGCGATTTGGGCAAGGACATACATATGAATTCGCGACCCGAACGCAAGAAAAAAATGCGCAAAAAACGCGCCGCGGATTGTTTTTTATCCGTCCGTGACTGTGGCGCCGCTTCAGCCTGATTTTTCGCCGAAAATTGCCGCGTCACGTTGTCACACTTGCTTTACACTGCCTTGCCAGCTTCACAGAATCACCGAAAATCACATCCTTGCCTTTCCGCGACTTGCCGCCGCCACAAAACGCCGCTAACTGCTTGACCCACGCTTGAGCGCGCCTGTTCCAGAGCGCCCTGACCGAGGGACCGCCAACGGCGGTTTTACGTCGCGGGCTAGCGGAACGGGCTGCGAGGGGCGCCAAAGGGATCAAAGTGAAACCGCCGATGAAACGCGACTTGCCCAACCGCCCGCCCCAATTCGACCGCCGCTCTCTGCTCAACGGCTCGCTGAAAATCCTGGCGCTGTCTGGCGCCGCGTCCGTCGCGTCCACAGGCCCTGGCGCAGGCGCCGGCGAAAAAACCCCGCACCCCACCGAAGGTCGCGCGCTTCAGTTACGACGATGTCCTCAAGCGCGCGCGGGATCTGGCCCATGCTCCTTTCGACGCCCTGCCGCCCAAACTGCCCGAAGTGCTGAGCAAGCTCGATTTCGACGCCTATCGCGACATTCGCTTCAAGGCCGACAAGTCGCCGCTCGGGCCGACCAACGGCCCGTTCCGCCTGCAACTGTTTCATCCCGGCTTCATCTACAACCGCCCGGTGGTGGTGAATACAATTCGCGATGGCATCGCGACGCCGGTGCCCTATTGCGTCCAACATGTTCGATTACGGCCGCACCAAGCTGGACCGCCCGCTTCCGGTCAATCTCGGCTTCGCCGGCTTCCGCCTGCATTATCCGCTCAACAGCCCGCATGAATCCGACGAAGTGGTGTCCTTTCTCGGCGCCAGCTATTTCCGCTTCCTCGGACGCGGCCAGAGCTATGGACTCTCCGCGCGAGGCCTCGGGGTCTCGACCGGCGGCGACGACGAGGAATTCCCCTTCTTCCGCGAGTTCTGGATCGAGACCTCCAAGGACACGCCCTACAAGGCGACGATTTTTGCCCTTCTCGACGGCCCCTCGGTGACCGGCGCCTTCCGTTTCGAACTTTATCCCAATGTCGAAAGCGTGATGGAAGTCTCGGCGGCGATTTTCCCGCGCCGGGATAATGTCAAGATCGGCATGGCGCCGCTGACCTCAATGTTCTTCTATGGCGAAGATCGCGGCAAAAGTTCCGACGACTACCGGCCCGAACTGCATGATTCCGACGGATTGCTGATGCATACCGGCGCCGGCGAATGGATCTGGCGCCCGCTGCGTGCGCCCCGCGTCGTCACCATGACGAGTTTTGCCGACACCAACATCAAAGGCTTTGGCCTCGTCCAGCGCGATCGCAATTTCGACCATTACCAGGACATCGACCTGTCCTACGAGACGCGCCCGACCTATTTCGTCGAACCGCATGGCGATTGGGGCGAAGGCCGGATCGAACTGCTCGAACTGGCGACCAAGGATGAGACGGCGGACAATATCGTCACCTATTGGACGCCCAAGCTCGCGCCGGAACCGCTCGTGGCTTTCACCTATGGCTACCGCATCCGCTCGGTGCTGGAGGCGCGCGATCTTTCCCCCAACGGCCGCGTCAAGAACACCTGGAAAGCCAGCCCCAAGGCGCTCGGCTCCAACGAGAAGGTCAATGTCGGCGAGCGCCGTTTCATCATCGATTTCGATGGCGGCGATCTCGCCTATTTCCAGCATGACCCAAGCCTGGTCGAGGTGTCGGCCTCGACCTCGCAGGGCAAGATCCTGCGCACGATCCTGCAACCCAATCCGCATATCAACGGCTTTCGCGCCCTGATCGACGTCGAAGTCGCGCCCGGTCAGGCCACTGACATCCGCGCCTTCCTGCACACGGGTCCGCGCGCCCTGACCGAGACCTGGATCATGCCGTGGACGGCCGAGTAATCAGCCGCGCGTAAAGAGAGGCCGGCCCAAAGGCGTGCGGCAACAGGTCGGCGAGCGGCAACGACAAAACGTCGCCCGTCCCACCTGCGAGATGGACCACGCCGCCGTCGCAGATGAATTCTGCGATGCGCTGGCGGCAAGCGCCGCAGGGCGCGAGCCGTTCTGGCCCCGGCCCCAGCACGAGAATTTCGGCGATCCGGCTTTCGCCCGCCGCGATCATGGCGGAAATCGCCGACGTTTCGGCGCAGACGCCGAGCGGATAAGCGGCGTTCTCGACATTGCAGCCGGAAAAAAACGCGCCGGTTTCCGTGCGCAAGGCCGCGCCGACCGGAAAGTGCGAATAAGGCGCATAGGCGTTTTCGCGCGCCTGTTTCGCCAGGGCGAAAAGCTGTTCGATTGCGGCGCTTGTCAAATCAGAACCTCCGCCACACGGCCAGAACCGCCCCCGTCTCGCGATAGGCGTTCTGGCCAGCCACGGTTGTAAAGCCGCCGACCTGGACGCGCCAGTCGGCATTGAGACTGGCGACGAGGCTGAATTGCGCCTTGGACTGCGCCCAGTGCGGATAAGCGGGATTTTGGGAGGGCGCCGACACGATGTTGAAACTTTGCGCCAGCAGCATCAGGCTCGGCGTCGCGTAAAGGCCGAAGGTGAAATCGGCGTGCGTCTCATCGGGCGCCGCGCCGCCGCAAAAGCGGAGGCCGCCCGAAACATCGACAAACCCCGGGAAGGGGCCGACCGCGACATTCTTGCCAAGCAGCAGACGCAGGTCGAAATCGGCAGCCTTGCTTCCCGCCAGCCAAGTATTGGTCGCTCCGGCGGTGGAGGGCGCGCGCACATCCGCCTGCATGGCCACCACGCTCGCATCGTCGCGCCACAGTCGGGCCTGCACGCCGATCTCGCTGTCGCCAAGGCCGGTATAACGCTGGTTTTCAGGGGCTCCCAGAGTGGAGCTTTGCAGCGCGGGCTTGATCAGCGCGGCGAGGCCATCGGCGACGCCAACCTCGATGTAAGCCCCAAGCTGAAGGGTGCGGTAGAGCGGCGTCGGCGTGAAATGTCCGGCCTGATTAAAGCCGACATTGGCCTGATCGAAAAGCGTGGTGACGATGATCTCGCCATGGCCTTGTTCGGCCGTCCAGGCGCCGGAGCGCGCTGGCGTCGCCAGCGCCGCGAAACCAGCCGTCACCGCCATGATTTTCGCCAGGCGAAACCGCATGGATCGTCCGATTTTCCGCGTTTACCCTTGCGGAAAGCTAGGCCGATCCGGGCGCGGCAAATAGCGCGATTGGAACATTTGCGGCAAAGATTCAGCTTGGCCACTCAACACCAGGGATCAATGATAAAGGCAGATCCCGTGATGGCATTGGCGATGGTGCGGATAGAGAAAAGACGGTCCGACGCAAGAGCGATAGAAATGATAACCGCTCTCGCCCCAACGCGCGCACCCGGCGCTGGCGGCGGTGGACATCAGGCTCGCGGCGGACAGCGCCATGGCGGCGATCAAGGAAATGCGCAAAGTTTTCATTTCAGCCTCCCCTACAATGCAAGCTCAGGGACGCAGCGCGTTCCTCCGCTTTGGCTGAATAACGGTTTCGCCTTTGAACAGTTGCAATTTTTCCAAAGAAATGGCGGCTTCTGCTCACCGACTGGTATTGCGGATGCCGGCCAAGATCGTAAATCGCTGATACACTGCGGGTGTTCGGAATCGGTGGTGGCCGCCCGCTTGGCTCTGGCTTCCCCCCATGGATTTTTTTATCATTTTTATTTGCCCGATTGGGGGAGCGGAAATGAGTGGAAATGTCGGAATCGGCCGTGACGAACGGCGGCGGATCATTGTCGCGAGCGTGATCGGGACGACGATCGAGTTTTTCGATTTCTACATGTATGCGACGGCCGCCGTCTCGGTGTTCCCGCTCCTGTTCTTCCCCAAAGGCGAAGGAACGGCCGCGCTTCTCGCTTCGATGGCCACTTTCGGCGTCGCCTTTGTCGCCCGGCCCATCGGTTCGATTCTGTTCGGCCATTTTGGCGACCGGGTGGGCCGCAAAACCACGCTGATCTTTTCGCTGCTGCTCATGGGGCTCGCAACCTTCGCCGTGGGATTGCTGCCGCCCTATCACGCGATCGGACTGTTCGCGCCGGCGCTTCTTGCGCTGCTGCGATTCTGCCAGGGCCTGGGACTGGGCGGAGAATGGTCCGGCGCGGCATTGCTTGCCGCCGAGACCGCGGCGCCGGGCAAGCGCGCCCAGGCCGCGATGTGGCCGCAGCTTGGGCGCGCCCTTCGGTTTCATCCTGGCGAACGGCTTCTTCCTTGTCCTTACATCTGTCTTCAGCTTTCGTTCGGGCGCGGCGCAACTCGACGATCCGTTCCTGGTCTGGGGCTGGCGCATTCCCTTCCTCATGTCCATCGTCATGGTTCTTGTCGGACTTTATGTGCGGATCAAATTGCAGGAAACGCCCGTTTTCGTCCGCGCCGTGGAACGCGGGGAAAAGCTGAAATCGCCCTTGTTCGAGGTGGTGCGGAACAATGGAGGCGAACTCGTGCGCGGGACCTTCATGATGGTCGCCACTTATGGCCTCTTCTACCTGATGACGACCTGGATCTTGTCTTACGCCATCGGCAAGGTCGAACTGGGCCTGCTCGGCATAGACTACCGGCAGTTTCTCATTCTGCAACTCATCGCCGTGGTTCTTTTCGCCGTATTCATTCCCGTATCGGGCTATCTCGCCGACCGCTTCGGACGACGCCGGTTCTTGATCGCCGTGACCAGCGCCATCATCCTGTTCGGCCTGAGCTTTGGTTGGTTTTTGTCCCGCGCGACCATGGGATCCGGCGCTTCGGCAAATCTTGGCCTGATGCTGCTGTTCCTGAGCCTGGGCATGAGCCTCATGGGCCTCACCTTCGGCCCCATGTCGGCGCTCCTGCCGGAACTCTTCCCGACCAACACCCGCTACACCGGCTCTGGCATAGCCTATAACGTGGCCTCCATCCTCGGCGCCGCCTTGACGCCTTTCGTGGCGACATGGCTTGCGGCCAGCTACGGCGCCGGATCGGTCGGGGTTTACCTGGCTTGCCTCGGCGCATCCACGCTCGTCGCCCTTATTCTGAGCCAGGAAACGCGCGCCACAAATCTTGAGACCATGGAGCAAGACGTCGCTGCTGCCCGCCATCGAGACGACATCGCCATAGCGCCTGTGGCGCCGCGCTTTTGGCTTCACGCCCCGCTCATCGCGCTTCCGGAAGACCGAGGACGGCGCGTAACTCGGTAACTCGCCCGCGTCCCTGCTCAAGCCGCGCGGTGACCCGACGGCGACGCGCTCCCGAAAAATTCGAGGTAGCGCGTATCCATCTCGGCCACCGGCATGACCACGAAAACGTCGGTCGTGTTGAATTTGCGGTCGACCACCGCGCCGTCTCCGAATTTCGCGCCCACCCGTAGATAGCCCTTGATCAGCGGCGGCAAGGCGGCGAGCGCCCTGCGCGGGTCGATGGCGGACAAGTCCAGCATGGCCATGGGGATGTGCAATTCGCTGCGCGCCCGCACAGTCCATGGCTCGGCGGCGCTGGCGTGCGCGCTAAGGAAACTCAAGGAAACGGCGTGCTTCAGCGGATTGGCGCCTTCAAAACTGGCGCAGCCGATCAGCGCGTCGACATCGTAGGCGCGGATATAGGCGAGGATGCCGCGCCAGAGCAGTTCGATGGTCTTCTTGCCGCGATAGGGTTCGAGCACGCAAGAGCGACCAAGCTCCAAAAATCTCTTTCCAGGGTGGCGCGCCAGCAACGGCGCGAGATCGTATTCGCTCGACGAATAGAAGCCGCGTTTCTTCGCCGCCACGTCGCTGCGCAGCAGGCGATAGGCGCCCACCACGGTCGGCTTTATCTTGCCGCGGGCGGTTTTTCCCTCGTGATCAATGACGATGAGGTGGTCGCAAAACGCATCGAACTTGTCGGCGTCGCGGCGCGTCAGCGTCCCCTTCATCGGGATGGCGCCGCCTTCCTGGAAAAACACCTTGAACCGCAGGCGCTGCGCCTTTCGCACTTCCTTTCGCGTCGTCGCAAGGCGAAGCTCGAGCGAACCGAGCCGGCCGAGCGTTCCGGACAAAAGATCCGGCACAGCGCCGCGATGGCGGAAAGGCTTGATCGGGAATGCGCCGGCGATGATCCTGCGGCCGAATTCGGGCGCTAATCCCCACATTGGCATTTCTCCGGCTCGAGCGCGCATCTATTCGTCAAGACAGATCACATTGCAGCGAAATTTTTGTGAGGAGCGCGAGGCCGTTCTGGCGCGACTTGTAGCGTCCTCGATCCGGCCATGACAAGGTCACATTTCTATTGCCGGCCCGGCAACCAAAACTCAGGCAAGGCGTATCATCGTAGAGTTTATGCCAAAGCTGGGAGGCGGCAGTGGGTCTGATGCGCAAAATTCTGCAAGCTGTTTTGGAGGACGATGGCTCGCCAGGCATGTATGGCGGATTGATCGAGACAGCGCGCGATCAGCGACCGACCGAACCTGACCCCCTGGCGTCGGACCAAAGGAAAAGATCGGGCGAGATGACACTTTCCCAACAGCCGAGAAAATTGCGCCAACCTGAGCTCTAAGGCCAAATATTTTTGCGCTTTGTAGAAGCGTCCGCCAAACAATTTGGACGTCGCCATCATGGCACATGATGGCGTCAAAAGTACCGTCTGCAAGACGGCGCTCGATTGAGCCACGCAAACAGATCCAGCCACCGCTGGCGGAAGCAACAAAGCCAAGGCAATTCAGATGTTGGCTGCCCCATCGCGCCTGAGTTGATCGGGGAAACGAATTCACTGGCGCGGAGACATCGCCGAGCATTTCGGACGACATCGCCGCCGACATGATCGCCTGGCGTCATGACTTCCATCGCTATCCGGAACTCGGGCGCGAGGAGCGGCTCACAGCCGGCAAGATCGCCAAAATTCTTGAGCCCCTCGGCATGGAGGTGCGGACCGGCTTGGCGTAAACGGGCGTGGTCGCGACACTGCACGGTCGTTGCGGCTCCGGGCCGGCCATCGGCCTTCGCGCCGAGATGGATGCATTGCCCATTGTAGAACAGGCCGCAGTGCCTTATCGCTCGCAAAACCCCGGCGTGTTCCACGCCTGTGGCCATGACGGCCACATGGCCATTCTCCTAGGCGCGGCGACGGCGCTCGCGCGCGCCCCCGAGTTCAAAGGGACCGTCCATTTTATCTTCCAACCCGCCGAGGAACTGCTCAACGGCGCGGGTGAGATGATTGCCGCCGGCCTGTTTGAGCAATTCCCCTGCGATGAAATCTACGCGCTCCACAACGCTCCTTCGCTCGGCGTGGGCGTCGTTGCCGTCCGCACCGGTCCAATCCTTGCCGCCTGCGATGATTTCACCATCGTCGTGAAGGGACGGGGCGTGCATGCCGCGTTTCCCCATCATGGCGCCGATCCCATCGTCGCGGCAGCGCATCTCATCGTGACGCTCCAGACTGTGGTGAGCCGCTCGCTGGATCCGACGGAAAGCGGCGTGGTCACCATCGGCATGATCTCGGGCGGAACGAGTCCCAACGTAATTCCGGAATCGGTTATCCTGCGCGGCACATTCCGCTCTGCCAGCGTTGGCGCGCGCGAAACGATCGGTCGGCGGATTCGCGAGATTTGCGCGGGCGCCGCCGTCGCCCACGACGTGTCGATGGAATTCACCATCGAGATGGGCTGCCCGCCGACCATCAACGCCGATGAACCGACAGCCGCGCTCGTGCGGGCGGCCCGCGCCGCGGGCGCCCACGTCCTGACGGAAATGCCCACCCTGATGGGTTCGGAGGATTTCGCCGCCATGTTGCAGGCGCGCCCCGGCTGCTACTTCCTGCTGGGCCAGCAAGGCGAGATGATCCATCACCCGGCCTACGTCTTCGACGACGCCATCATGTCTCTCGGCGCCGCGATATTCATCAATATCGTCCGGGACCGGCTGGGGAATTAGCCGCGAAGGCTGGGCTCGCGCTCAGCGGAACCGGTGCCCTTCAGCCCCAAATGTGTTCGGTCACATATTTGTAGGGATAATCCGGTTCGACATAGCCCTTTTCTTCATGACGCTTGGGCAATTTGACCTTTTCGCGTGGCAAGTCCTCATAGGGGACATGATTAAGCAGGTGCGAGATCACATTGAGCCGCGCCCGCTTCTTGTCGTTCGAGCGCAAGACATACCACGGCGCCCAGGAGATTCGGTCGCCGCGAACATGGCGTCGCGGGCGCGGGAATAATCGTGCCATTTGCTGTAGCTCTTCACATCCATGGGCGAGAGCTTCCAGATCTTGCGGCCGTCGTCAATGCGCGCGCCGAGCCGGCGCGTCTGCTCCTCCATGCTCACCTCGAGCGGGTATTTGAGCAGGATGATGCCGGAATCGATCACCGCCTTTTCAAACGCCGGCGACATGCGGAGGAAGCGGTCGACCTGGTCGGGCGTTGCGAATTCCATGACACGTTCGACGCCCGCGCAATTGTACCAGGACGGTCGAAGATCACGATCTCGCCGGCAGCGGGAAAATGCTCCATATAGCGTTGGATATACATTTGCGACTTCTGGCGCTCGGTCGGAGCGGGCAGCGCCACCACGCGAAAGATGCGGGGGCTGACGCGCTCGGTGATCGCCTTGATGCAGCCGCCCTTGCCCGCGCCATCGCGCCCCTCAAAGACGATGCAGACCTTGAGGCCCTTGGCCACCACCCATTGCTGAAGCTTCACCAGTTCGACATGCAGCTTCCCCAGCTCGCGTTCGTAAACTTTTTTTTTGAGCTTGCCGTCGGTTTCAGCAGCGGCGCGTTCCTCGTCGTTTCTCTTT
>CAWFBN010000081.1:0-6860 GCA_963813955.1 uncultured Alphaproteobacteria bacterium
GCCCTTGGGCGCCGACCACCTGCGCGTGCGCGTTCAGGCCGGCGACGGCGCAAAGCTGGAACTTGCGGCCTTCCGCGCCGCAAATGGCCCATTAGGCGCGGTTTTGACCAAGGCGCGGGGCGAAAAAGCGCATATCGCCTGCGCGCTGACGCTGGATCATTGGGGCGGCAAGACGCGGGTGAGCGCGCGATTGGTGGATATGTCCCTTTGCCAGCCGGGGCGGATCGGCTGAACAAAAAGAGGAACATACGGACGTAAACGCTTGCCAGCGCAAATTCGCGCGTTTATACGGTCTCTACTTCGCGGGAAGCCAAAGCCTTCCGCGTCCCGCGCCCATCGTCTAGCGGTCTAGGACGTCGCCCTTTCACGGCGAAAACAGGGGTTCGATTCCCCTTGGGCGCGCCAATAAAATCAATCACTCAGGATTTGAGGCCACCGCCAGCCCCTCATATGCCGCCCATGCCACCAGCGCAGGCAAGCGGCATGGGCGGCGAGGGCGAAATGTCGCCTCAAGCGCCGGCGCCATATTTGGCGAGCAATTCGCTCTCAAACAGGGGCTTGTCGAACAGATAGCCTTGCGCCAGTTTGCACCCGCAAGCCTTGAGGAATGCCGCCTGTTGTTCGGTCTCGACCCCCTCAGCCAAAGCGTCGACCTTCAGCAATTGCGCCAGACGAACGATCGCGGCGGCGATTTCCATTGAGGTGGGATCGGCAGGAATATCGGTGATGAAACTGCGATCGAGCTTCAATTTGTCGATCGGAAAACGTTTCAGATAATACAGCGACGAATGGCCGGCGCCGAAATCGTCGATAGAGAGGCGCAAGCCCAGCGCCTTGAGTGCAGCCAGCTTGCCCTCAGGGTCTCCTCGTTGCTCCAGAAGCGCGCTTTCGGTGATCTCGATTTCAAGGCAATTAGGAGGCAGGCCGGTCTCTTCGAGAATCGATTGGATGCGGCGGCAGATGTCGGGGCGGTCGAGCTGGATTGGCGACAGATTGACCGCGATCACACCGATATCGACGCCCGCATTTCGCCACGCTTTCATGGACCCGCAGGCCTTGCGCAGCACCCATTCGCCGAGCGGGACGATGATACCCGTCTCTTCCGCGAGAGAGATGAACTGGTCGGGAGGGATCAGGCCCGATGGCGAGCGCCAGCGCGTCAACGCTTCGACGCCGACAATTTTCCCGTCGGCGAGCGAAATCAAAGGCTGGAATTGCAACACAAACTCGTCACGCTCCAGACCCCGGCGCAAACCCGCTTCGAGTTCGAGGCGGCAACTGGCTTCCCTCGTCATTGCGTCGATATAAAAGCTGACCCGCGAGCCGCCGCTCTGCTTGGCAACGTCGAGCGCCGAGCCGGCATGCTGGATCAAGGCCTCGGCATCCTCGCCATTTATCGGGAAAAGGCTGACGCCGACACTGAGGCCAACGAAGGCTTCGCGACCGCCCGGCAGGATGAAAGGCGTCCCCGTCGCTTCGATGAGTTTCTGCGCCACCTCCCCGGCGGCCTGCGGTTCTGAAACATCCTCCAGAAGCACGACGAATTCGTCCCCTCCGATCCGAGCCAGCGTGTCCGAGGCGCGCAGCATGTTGCTCCATCGCGCGGCGACATCGACGAGCAATTGGTCACCTGCGGAAGGGCCAAGGCTCTCATTGACCGTTTTGAAGCGGTCAAGGTCGAGGACCAGAACTGCGACGATCGTCCTGTCACGACGGGCGCGCTCAATGGCGTCCTCAATGCGCAGGCGCAGCAGCAGGCGATTGGGAAAATGGGTCAGCGGATCGTGGTGGGCAGCAAACTCCAAGCTTGTTTCCGATTGCTTTAACCGCGCGATATCGCTGAACACGCCGATATAATTGGTGATCTCTCCTGCGGAGCCGAACACGGCGCTGATCGTCGCCAGCTGAGGATAGATCTCGCCGTTCTTGCGCTTGTTCCAGATTTCGCCGCAGTAATAGCCGTTCTCTTGTATGCCGCGCCACATCGCCTGATAGAATTCGCGCTCATGCCGCCCCGATTGCACAACGCGCATGGTCTTGCCGAGCATCGAAGCCTCGTCATAGCCGGTGATCCTTTCAAAGGCGGGATTGACCAGGAGGATGTTCTCGTTGAAGTCGGTGACGACGACGCCTTCGCGGGTGCTGGTAAAGACCACCGCTCCAAGACGCAGGATCGCTTCGTGGTTTTTGCGTAACGTGATGTCCTCGAACACCGACATCAGATAGTCCGGTTCGTCGGCGTCGCCGCGCACCAGAACGATAGAGAGGGCGACATCGATAATGTGGCCGTCCTTGCGAATATATTGCCTGTCGCCGCTATATTCCTCCGATGCTCCCGCCCGGATTTTCGCCAGCTGAAGCGCGGCCTCCGCGCGTTTTTCGGGCTTATTAAGGCGACATAGGTTCATCGTCAGCAGTTCTTCCCGCGGATAACCGAAGATTTCGCAGAGCCGCTGATTGACGCGCAACAACCGTCCATCGAGGCCGACATGCCCCATTCCGATCGGGGCGTGCTCGAAGGTGGCGCTCAAGCGCTGGCCGGCGCGCGCGCGAGCAGCTTGCTGATTGCGGCGCAAGGCGAGAAACAACAGAACCGAGGTGACGGCTATGAAGGCAAGCCCTTTGGCGCTTGACAGTGAGGCCAAAGCGTCGCGATCAACGATTTGCGCGAGGAGGTGATCTGACATGACGATCCAGGCGCAGCCGCCGATCGCATAAAGCAAAGTGATAGTGAGTGCGAAATTTTTGCGCCACAGGAGGATCATAAGCGAATCGCCCTGGTCATTCGCGCCTTGCGGCGGCGAATACGGACCTGAAATGAGGCCCTCGATAAGGAGTTGATTAAAGGACTTGGCTTGCACAAAGCTGGCGGAGCCACCATTCAAATTCCTATGTCGCAATAGTTGCGGCGTCTCCTGCTCGCTTTCTCGCCTGTATTGACCCGGCCCCGTCATTGCGAGCGAAGCGAAGCAATCCATGGCTTGCGGTTATGGCCAGGGTGGATTGCTTCGCTTCGCTCGCAATGACGACCCTGGTTCAGGTCAGGCGAAGAATGCTAAGCGGCCCGCACCTGCGCGAGAAACGCCTCGCATTCCTCGCGCAGTTTTTGCGTGTGGCGCGACAGACCCATCACGGACTCCAGCACCTGGTTGGCCGAGGCTCCCGACTTGTGCGAGGCTGAGCGCACTTCCTCCATCACCTTGGTCAATTCCGCCGTTCGGGCGGCGGTGTCGTGGACGTTCTGCGCGATCTCCCGGGTCGCTTCCCCTTGCGAGCCCACCGACGCCGCTATGGCGGAGGCGATGGCGTTGACCTCGTGGGTGGCCTCCGTCATGGCCCCGATACAGCCGGCGGCTTCCTGCGAGGCGCGCTGGACATTCGCAATCTGATCGGCCACTTCGGCAGTGGCGCGCGTGGTCTGTTCGGCGAGCGATTTCACCTCCTGCGCCACCACGGCGAAGCCGCGCCCGCTCTCGCCCGCGCGCGCCGCCTCTATTGTTGCATTGAGTGCAAGCATGTTGGTCTGCTGGGCGATCCCTGTGATCATTTCCACAATGCCGCCGATATGCTGAATAGCGCCGCCCAATTCGTCCATGCTGCCATGGGTCTTGTCGGCCTCCTGCTCGGCGTTGAGCGAAACATCCTGCGAACGCGTGGCTTGCCCGCCGATTTCCTCGCCGGAATGCGCCAGTTGCTCGGCGGCGGCGGCCACCGAGCGGATGTTGGCCGCCGCCGTTTCCGCAGCGCGCGCGCCGATTTCCGCCTGTTCGCCGGTATAGCCGGCTTCCTGCGCCAGCGACCGGGCGATCGTCTCCAATTGATGCGCGGCGCCGGCCACCGCAGTGACGACACCACCGACAGCGGCTTCGAAACGCTCCGCCAGGGCGCGCATTTCGCCGGAGCGCGCCTGCGCTGTTTCGCGGCGCGCTGCTGCGCGCTGCGCGCTCTGCGCCCGGTTGGTCTCGTCGAGATTGTTTCTGAAGGCTTCGACCTCCCGCGCCATGTCGCCCAACTCGTCTGAGCGGTCGATGCCCGGGAGCGCCGCATCGTATTTGCCCTGCGCCATCTCGTGCAAGGCGCCGGTCAAGCGCGTCACCCGCCCGGCGATGAAGCGGCCGACGACAAAGGTAATGGCCAGGAAAATGGCGACCAGAGGGGTTAGGTAAAGCGCGACGCGAACAGCCATCGCCACGAGCTGCGCGAAAATATCGTCGAGGTATACGCCGCTGCCAAGCATCAGGCCGAGTTCGGGCGCGGCTTTGACATAGGCCAGCTTTTCGACAGGGACGGTCTCGCCGTCCTTGGCCCAGTGGTAATACGTGAAGCCGCCGCCCGCGGTCTTGGCGAGATTGGTCAGGGTCTGGAAGGGCTGGCCGCCGTTCTTGTCCTTGATCTGCAGCAAATCCTTGCCCTCGACCTGCGGCGTGAGCGGCGAAAGCACCGAAACGCCATCGAGCGTAATGGCGAAAATATAGCCGGACTGCCCGAAGCGGATGGGACGCAGCCGTTCGAGCCCGGCGCGGATCGCCGCCTCCCGGTTGCCGCCAGCCTCATCCACCGCAAGCTTGAGGATCTGCGAGGCCATATCGACCTCGCTGCGCAATTCGGCGCGGCGATGCTCCAGGGTCTCGCCGTAGTAATTATAAAACGACAGCGCGGCTCCCA
Organism: uncultured Alphaproteobacteria bacterium; assembly: GCA_963813955.1. Taxonomy (GTDB): domain Bacteria; phylum Pseudomonadota; class Alphaproteobacteria; order Rhizobiales; family Beijerinckiaceae; genus Rhodoblastus. Next base: position 4,666 of record CAWFBN010000081.1, read on the forward strand.
GCGCCATGGTCGCCAGCCCGGCGAGCGCCAGCGCCAGAATCACTTGCGTGATCGAAAGGGACAATCGGAGGCGCCGCGTTTCGAGTTGCATAATGCCCGTTCCAAATTGACTTTGGCGTCAGTCTAGCCCCGACCGCTTGTGTGAGGCTGGTTAGAGCGCCTCGAAGAAAACGGGGGTCTCCGCCAACAAAAGCAACCTTATGCTGCGCGCAAGTGCACAAGCACGGAATGCATTTCTCGCCTCAGTTGATTGGCTTGCTCCGACAGAGCCCCAGCCGCAGCCAGTAACTGCCCGCAAGCGTCCGATGACTTGGTCGTCGCTTCCTGGACGCTGATGATATTGGCGGCGATGGCCTGGACGTCGATTGATGTTTGCGACGCGTTGGCGGCGATTTCCTGCGTCGCGGCGCTTTGTTGTTCGACGACGCCGACGATGCTGGCCGACAGGCGGTTGGCGATATCCGTCGTCTCGGCAATGGCGCAAATCGAGCGGGCAGTGGTGTGGGTCGCCTGTTGCACCGCGAGCATCTGATGTCCAATCAACTCCGTGGCGTTTCCAGTCTGTATCGCGAGGGCTTTGACCTCCTGAGCCACGACGGCGAAACTGCGTCCCGCTTCACCGGCGTGCGCAGCTTCAATCGTGGCGTTCAGCGCCAGCAGGTTCGTCTGCTGCGCAATGGAGCTGATAAGGCGGGTGGCGCCGCCAATTTGGTCTGCAGCAACGCTCATCGCGTCGATTTGAGTTTTTGTTTGCTCCGCTTCCTGTGCGGCCGCGGCCGAGGCGACCTGCGTTTGGGTGAACTGTCGCGCGATTTCCGCGATCGAAGCGCTCAATTGTTCGGCGGCCGTCGCCATGGCGTGCACCTTGGCGGCAGCGGCCTGCGTTGCAGAGGTTACGGCCGTGGCCTGCGCGGCGCTTTCTTCGGTCGCGTGCGAGAGAGCTTCGACCGAGGCGCGAAGTTGTTGCGCCGCCATGCCGATGCTGATGATGACGCCGCCAACGGCCTGTTCGAAGTGCTCGCTGAGCGCGATGGTCTGCGCGCGCTCGATTTGCCGCGCCTGTGCTTCCTTGTCGAGCGCGCCTTGGCGGAGGCTGGCGTTTTCTGCGAGATTTCGTTGGAAGACAACGACTGCGCGCGCCATGTTGCCGACCTCGTCCGTGCGCTCCGCATAGGGAATAGCCGCGATGGCCTCGCCGTTGGCGAGGAGGTCCATGACGGCGGTCATCGCGGTGATCGGCTTTGAAATGGCGCCTCCAACCGCGTAGGCGATCGCCAGGCCGGCGCGACGCCAAGCGCCAGCGCAGAAGGATGTTTCGCAAGGCGGCGCGTATCAGCGCGCCTGTGCTTGCCGTGATCGCGGCCTCGTCGGCGCGCAGACCAGCGACAAGCGTCAAAGCGTCGGCGCCCAGTTCGTCGCTTTGACGGGCGATTTCAGCAGCCAGTTTTTCGATACCCATCGTGGCGCCGGCGCCGGCCATGGTCGCGCGCAGTTCGAACACATGCGACACTTGCTGGGCCAATTCCTGGTTTCGCTGGTCCGCCCGGTCGAGGAGCGGAATCCGTCGGCCTTGTGGATCGCCTTTCGCAAGGCCGCTACGTCATCGTTGACGGCGCCGCCGATCTCGGACGACTTGTCCAGCAGGATCTCGTCGCCGGTGCGCGCATAGGTCTGAGCGACAAAGCCGTAGGAGTTCATTTCCTGGAGCAACTTGTCGGCGAGCGTCATCAACTCCGCTTCATCCCGATATTGGGCGAATAACGCATCGAGACGGGACATCGAAATGTAATTCCATATCGAGGCTGCGACGAGCAAGAAGGGACGCAGGCGACACCGAGTGAGACTTTGGTGAAAATGCGGAGGTTGGCGATGGCTGGGATCATGATGGAGTCCCGGTGTCCGAGGTCTTGTTTAGAAACCGGCCGCCGCCATCATGGCTGCGTTAAAGGTCGGCGCAGACGGAACGACTACGTCGTCGCCCCTCGTCGAAGCACAGGCGTCGCGATAGGCCCTATGATTACAAATCTACGCTCAGTAGCTGAAATAAAATGCGTTCAAACAGTCAACAATTTGAGAAGACGGGGGGCTGGCCGTCGAAGTCAGAGGCGCCGCGGCATTTTGTCGCTCGCGTTTGCCCCAAAACCAGCGTGACTTCCCAACTTTACTATTGAGTTCAAGAGCCTATCGGGACGACG
>CAWFBN010000082.1:0-17387 GCA_963813955.1 uncultured Alphaproteobacteria bacterium
TACTGGCCGGAGGACTTGGGCCGGCAGATTTGTATCGCCCGGTCGAACGCGGTTTTGAGCGCGAGATTGTGAAGCGGCTGGAGTATTGGGAGAAATTGCGCAGGGAAAGGGGCGAAGACTGACGCGCGGCGACAAATAGTTTAATGACGCAGCCGCCCTTCCGCGCTAAAGATCAACAATGCAAGCCTATCTTCTCGTTTTCCTGGGCGCCGGGTTCGGCGGCTGTTTGCGTCATACAGTCAATCTCCTCGCCGCGCGGATCTTGGGGACGGGCTTTCCGTGGGGGACTTTCCTCATCAATATTTCGGGTTCTCTGGTCATGGGTCTTCTTGCCGGCTTTTTCGCCTTCCGCTCCGGCGAAGCCTGGACGCCAAACGTCCGCCTGTTCATGCTCACCGGCATCCTTGGCGGCTACACCACTTTTTCGGCCTTTTCGCTCGATGCGGCTCTGCTTTACGAGCGCAGCGAACTGGGCCTCTGCGCAGCTTATGTATTCGGCTCGGTCGGCCTCGCTCTTGGCGGAGTCTTTGCGGGTCTGGCCATTGTGAGGGCTTTGTCGTGACGCGGATATCGAAAAGCCCGGCCAGCAAGGGCCGCGCCGGGGCTCGCACGGCCAGGCCGGGCGCTGACCGTCCGGCTGGCGCCAAAACCGGCGGCCCGACCAAAGCCAAGCATTTCTTCGCCGCGCGGCCGAAAAAGGCCCGGATCGCCGAGGAAAAGGGATTTGACCCGGACTATGCGGCCGCGCTGGTGCGCGAGGCGATGGCTGCGGAAAAGCCGGTCAAGGAAGCGGCGACGCCCGCGCCCGACAAGGAAACGTCAAAAGTCCAGATCCTGCTCGTCACCGAGGATGAGGACGGCATGCGGATCGACCGCTGGTTCAAGCGGCGCATTCCCACCCTGTCGCTGTCGCATCTGGCCAAAGTCTGCCGCAAGGGCGAAGTGCGGCTCAGCGGCAAGCGCGTGGACACGTCGACCCGCGTCGTCGCCGGCGCCAATATCCGCGTGCCGCCCCTCGCCGTCGAAGGCGTGAAGGCGCCCGCGGTCAAGCGTCCGGCGCCGTGTCGGAAGCCGACGCCCGCGCCATCCGCGACATGACCCTCATCGACGACCGCGACCTGATGGTGCTCAACAAGCCGTTTGGGCTGGCGGTGCAGGGCGGTTCCGGCACAAAAGTCCATCTCGACGGGATGCTGGCCTCGCTGGCCAATGAGCGCGGCGACCGGCCGGTGCTGGTGCATCGGCTCGACCGCGACACCTCGGGCGTCCTGCTCATCGCCAAGACGCGAAAAATGGCGGCGGATCTCGGCGAGATTTTCCGCTCGCGCTCGGCGACCAAGATTTACTGGGCGATGGTGGAGGGCGTGCCGCGTCCGGCGCAGGGCCGCATTTCGCTCTATCTCGCCAAGGGCGAGGCGATGGGCGACAACCGCCCGCCGCGCGAGATGAAGGGCCGCCACGGCGTCGAGGAACGGCGCGACATCGAGAAAATGCGGGTCGCCAAGCATGGCGACGACGACGCCCAGCATTCGCTGACCTATTACGCCACGGTCGACAAACTGGCGCCGCGTCTGGCCTGGCTGTCGATGAAGCCGCTCACCGGCCGCACCCATCAATTGCGCGCCCATGCGGAAGCCATCGGCTGCCCCATCGTCGGCGATCCCAAATACGGACATGGCGACGAGGATGGCTATCGCCGCAACGACCCCAACCGCAATGTGCCGGCGGGCATCGAGAATAAATTGCACCTGCTGGCGCGCCGGCTGATCCTGCCGCACCCCAAGGGCGGCATCCTCGACGTGACCGCGCCATTGCCGCCGCACATGAAAAGAGCCTGGGACATGCTGGGTTTCGATGTCCATCAGGACGACCCGATCATGGAGGCGCCGGAGGAATAGGCGCAGGATTTTTCGCGAGGGAGCGGGGAACCGATCAGGTCTTTCAAAGTTGAGCTAACGCGGGTTTTTGCGCCGTCCGCCCCGCTCAAGGCCAACCTCGTTTGATCCTGGATCCTTTTTCCTTCGAGGGATTCGACGCCGGCATGGGTCTGGCGTTATTTCTCGATTTCGATGGCACGCTGGTCGATATGGCCGCGACGCCCGGCGGCGTGCGGCCGGAGCCGGGTCTGGTCGAACTTTTGCAAAAACTGGCCCAGAACCTCGACGGCGCACTCGCCATCGTCACCGGCCGCCCGCTTTCCGACATCGACCGTCTGCTGGCGCCGACGCTGCTGTGTCGGCGCCGGCGTGCATGGCGCCGAAATCCGCGACGAGGCGGGCGGTCCTGTCAGGGAGGCCGCGCCGCCTTTGACGGAGGATTTTGTCGACGCCGTCCGCCGCCTGGAGGAAATCGCCCCCGGCGTGATGGTCGAGCGGAAAAACGCCGCGATTGCCGTTCATTACCGTCTGGCAGAAACTATGGGGCCGGAGGTGGAGCGGCGTCTTCGGGCGCTTCTGTCCGAGGCCGGCGAGGCGCTTGATCTGCGGCCTGGCAGGATGCTCGTGGAAGCTGTTCCGCACACTGTTTCGAAAGGCGCGGCGCTGCGCGCTTTCATGCGCAAGCCGCCTTTCGCCGGGCGCCTGCCGATCATGATCGGCGACGACAGCGGCGACCTTGTGGCTTTCGAGGCGGCTGAGGCCATGGGCGGCAAGGGTTTGCGCGTAGCCGGCGAGTTTTTCAGCTCAGGCGACGCGCATTTTTCCGGAACCGCTGCTGTGCGGCAATGGTTGGAGCAATTGTCGGGCCGCATTTCGGCGCCGCAACAAGGCGACGACGGCTAATGCAACTCAATCCCACCATCGACCTCGCGGTCATCGGCAATGGCAATATTTCCGCGCTTATCGACCGTTCCGGCGCCATCGTCTGGATGTGCTGGCCACGCCTCGACGGCGATCCCTATTTTTGCGCGCTGGTGGACGGCGCCAAGCCGAATGACGGCTATTTCGCCATCCGCTTCGACGAAGAAGGGGCGACCTTCGAACAGAGTTATCTCCGCAATACCGCCATCGTCCGCACCGTCGTCACCTCCGCCGACGGCGCTGCCTCCTTCGCCATCACCGATTTTGCGCCGCGATTTTCCCAGTTCGGACGCCATTACAATCCGCCGATGATCGTGCGCCGGGTCGAGCCCTTGCGCGGGCTGTGCCGCATCAGGGTCCGCATGCGTCCGCGCATGGCCTATGGCCGCCTCCTCCCGACGCGGATCGTGGGCAGCAACCATATCCGCTATTCCAGCGAGGCCGGAACGATCCGCCTGACCACCGACGCGCCGGTTTCCTATATCGCCACCGACGGGGCTTTCATCCTGTCGCAGGCGGCGACCTTCATCCTTCACGCCGACGAGTCCTGCCCAGCTCCATTCCGCGCCTCGCGCGCGAATTCTCACGACCAGACAGCGGACGCCTGGCGCGAGTGGGTGCGCAATCTCTACGTGCCCTATGAATGGCAGGCGGAGGTGATCCGCGCCGCGATCACCTTGCAATTGTGCAGCTTCGAGCAGACCGGCGCGATTGTCGCCGCCCTGACCACCTCCATTCCGGAGGCCCCGGCGACCCAGCGCAACTGGGATTACCGCTATTGCTGGATTCGCGACGCTTTTTACACCGTGCAGGCGCTTAATCGCGTCGGCGCCACTGAAACCATGGTGCGCTTCATCGACTACGTCACCAATGTCATCGCCATGGAGCGCGGGCCGGATCTGAAGCCGGTCTATGCGGTCCTGCCCGAAATGACGCTGGAGGAGCGCGACGCGCCCGGCCTTGCCGGCTATCGCGGCTTCGGTCCGGTGCGGATCGGCAATGACGCGGTCAATCAGGTCCAGCACGATGTCTATGGCAGCGTCGTCCTGTCGGCCGCGCAGATGTTTTTCGATGAACGCTTGCCGATCAAGGGCGACGAAGGGCTGTTCAACCTGCTGGAGCCGATGGGCATGCGCGCGCTGGCGCTGGCGCTGACGCCGGACGCCGGCATCTGGGAATATCGCGACAAGCCGGCCGTCCACACTTATTCGGCGGCGATGTGCTGGGTGGCCTGCGACCGGCTGGCGAAGATCGCGGCGCGTCTCGGCCTCGCTGACCGCGCCGCGCAATGGCGGAAATCGGCCTGCGGGCTCCGCCAGACCATTCTCGATCGCGCCTGGAGCGCCGAGATGAACTGCTACGCCGGGCATCTCGACTCCGATCATATCGACGCCAGCGTGCTGCTGTCTGGCTGAACTGGGAATGGTCGCGCCGGACGATCCGAAATTCATCGCTACGGTGGAGACGATCGGTCATTCGCTCGGCCGCAACAGCTACCTGTTCCGCTATGCGGCGCCCGATGATTTCGGCGCGCCGACCACCGCCTTCACCATTTGCAGCTTCTGGTATGTCGAGGCGCTCGCCACGATCGGCCGGCGCGACGAGGCGCGCGCGCTGTTCGAGAAGATCCTGTCCCGCCGCAATCATGTCGGTCTGCTCTCCGAAGATCTGGACCCGATCACCGGCGAACTCTGGGGCAATTTCCCGCAGACCTATTCGGCGGTCGGCATTATTCTCGCCGCCATGCGTCTTTCGGAAAGCTGGGAGCTGGCGAGATGAACGCCTCCGCCACGGACCGCCCTGATTCGCGCCCCGGGCTGTGGGAGCGGACCAGGTCGATCATGCGAGCCGGTCAGGGGATTTTTTATGTTGTCCTTGGCGTGATCGCGGTGGTGGTCATCGGGTTCGGCATCGTGGCTCCCGCGTCGAGATTCATCGAAAACTGGGCGCGGAGCGATGTCGAATTGCAGACAAATCTCGCTTTCCGCACGATGAGCGACCGGTTCGCCATCAGCGACCTGTTTAAAAATGGCGCCGATCTCGCGCCGCTGCTCGACGCAATCGCCGGCGGCAACCGCGACATCGCTCTCGGCTATTGTGCGGGTGAAGGCGAGATGCGCTACGCCACCAGCGATTTTCCCAAGGGCCTGAACTGCGCCGATCTTCCTCATGGCAAGGCCAAGAGTTACGACTGGAAGAACGCCGCGGGCGAAGTGGTGACGGTCAGCGTCTTTCCACTGGGCGACGGCGTCAAGTCCGGCAGCGTCGTCGTGGCGCCCAACGCCGATTACATCCGCCGGCGCGTCGGCGAATTGCGTCTCTTCGCCGTTCTCGACCTGGCGGGATTGGCGCTCGGCTTCAGCATGTTGACCTTCGTCGTCATCCTGGTCCTGCGGCGAAACTGGCTCAAATCCCTGCGCGCTGCGATCACCGAGGCGGGTCGCCCGTCTCGAAGCTGGATTTCGAGCGACCCGATCTTCCAGTCAACAACGAAATCAACGCGCTGCTGGCCGAATTGCGGATGGAGCGCAAATTCGTCGAAGGCATTCATGTCAAATGGTCGCCGGAGACCCTGCATCTCCTGCTGCGAGGAGGAATTGCCGGACGCCCAGGTGCTCATCGTCTCCAATCGCGAGCCCTATATCCACAACTGGATCGACGGCGAAGTCCGCCTGCAAATTCCCGCCAGCGGTCTGGTTTCAGCGCTGGAGCCGGTCATTCGCGCCTGCGGAGGCGTGTGGATCGCGCATGGCGGCGGTTCGGCGGACCGTGAAGTCTGCGACGCCAACGATCGGCTGCTGGTGCCGCCCGACGACCCCGCCTATACGCTGCGCCGGGTCTGGCTCACTGACGAGGAGCAGGACGGCTATTATTACGGCCTCGCCAACGAGGGGCTATGGCCTCTCTGCCATATCGCCTTCGTGCGGCCAGCCTTCCGCGAACAGGACTGGAGCTACTACAAGGAGGTCAACCAGCGCTTCGCCGATGTCGTCTTCGAGGAGGCGAAGTGCGAAAATCCCGTCGTGCTGGTGCAGGATTATCATTTTGCCCTGCTGCCGCGCATGATCCGCAAGCGCCTGCCCAAGGCGACCATCGTGACTTTCTGGCATATTCCCTGGCCCAATGCGGAGACCTTCGGGATCTGCCCCTGGCGCAACGAAATCCTCGACGGACTGCTCGGTTCTTCGATCGTCGGCTTCCATACCCGCTCCCATTGCAATAATTTTCTCGACACGGTCGACCGCTCGATCGAAAGCCGGATCGACCACGAGAATTCCACCGTCACGCGGCGGGGGCGAGAAACCCTGATCCGGCCCTATCCCATTTCAATCGAATGGCCGCCGCGCGCGCTGGCCGGCCAGGCGCCGGTGGCCGAATGCCGCGCGGTGGTGCGCCAGCGTTTCAACCTTGCGGAGGATGTGCGCATCGCGGTGGGCGTCGAGCGCTTCGATTATACCAAGGGCATTCTCGACCGGATGCAGGCGATCGACGATCTCCTGTCGGAAAATCCCGAATGGCGCGGCAAGGTGGTGATGATCCAGGCGGCGGCGCCAACGCGCGAAAAATTGTCCTCCTACGCCAGCCTTCAGCGCGACGCCGAAAACATGGCGGCGGAAATCAATGCGAAATACGCCGAATATGGCTGCGCGCCGATCCGTCTCGTCATTCGGCATCATGAACCGCGCGAGGTGTTCGAGCTTTTTCGCGCCGCCGATATCTGCATCGTTTCCTCGCTGCATGACGGGATGAATCTGGTGGCCAAGGAATTCGTCGCGGCGCGTGACGACGGACTCGGCGTGCTGATCCTGTCCAGTTTCGCTGGCGCGTCGAGCGAGTTGACCGAGGCGCTCATCGTCAATCCCTATGACACGCGCGACATGGCCAAGGCCTTCGACCGCGCCTTGCGAATGAGCGAGGGGGAACAGCGCGAGCGCATGTCGATGATGTGCGGCCAGGTCGGCGAGCGCAATGTCTATCGCTGGGCGGCGCAAATGCTGTTCGACACGGCCTGGCTGCGCCGCCGCGAGCGCGTCGTCGCGGCAAGCGAATAAGTCCCTCCAACGCAACCGCTTTTTAACAAATACAACCGATAGTTGAAATCGGGGTCTTCGAGGACCTGATCAACGCGACCGGTCCGGCGATGCTGGACGCTGGCGCGGCATTGAGGGGCGTCGATGACCATCTTGAAACCGCTTCCCATCGAAACCGGCGCGCCTGACGGCCTTTCCACCCGGCGAGAACCCCCGCAGGAGATCGGGCGGGATTTCGCGGACGCGGTCCGGAGCCTTCACGAGCGGCTCAAGCGCGAATTGGGCGCCCTGGCGCCGCCTTCCGCTCCCGCTGCGCCAGCGGCGCCGTCCCGGCTCCAGCGCGGGATCAAGATCGCCGCCGGACTGACGGTCGTGCTGGGTTTTGGATTGCAGCCGGTGCTCAAGCTGTTGCAATCGGCCAGCGCCGAGGCGGTCGTCAACGCGCCGCTGCTCAATTTACGCGCGCCCATCGATGGCGTCGTCTCGCTTGACGGCGCATCATTGGTGCTGGAGGACCCGCGCGCCGACAGCGCCCGGATGGACGAAGCGGAACGAGGTCTGGCGCGGGCGACCGAAGAGCATCATTCCCTCGAGCGGCGCCGCACGGCGGCGCTGGAGGCGCTGGCGCGCAATGAAGCCCAGACCGACACCTTCCGCAAAGGCCGCATCTTGCAACTTGAGGCGCGAATCGACGAATGGAGCCACCGCGCCGCCATGGAGGAGGTGCGGGTCGAGGAGGCGGCCGCCCGCGCGGACCGTTATGGGCGGCTTGCCGGCAATGTCGTCAGCACGGTCGAGGTCGATACCTCGCGGCGGACGCTGGAGGTCGCACGACAGCAAGTGCTGGCGGCGCGCGCCCAGATCGAGCAGACGCGGATCGAACTCGACGCGGCCCGGTCCGGATCCTTCCTCGGCGACGCCTATAACGACCAACCCTCGTCCGCGCAGCGGATGGACGACCTGCGCCGCAGCGTCGCCGAACTCGACGCCCATATCGCCTCGTCGGACGAGGTCATGGCCCGCCTTGGCCGCGAGCTCGAGGTTGAGCGCGCAAAATTCGCGCGCGTGGCCAAGGCTGTGGTTTCGCCGCCGCCGCAAGGCCGCATCTGGGAACGGCTAGTGTCGCCGGGCGAAAGCGTCAGGCGCGGGCAGGATCTGGCGCGCTATGTCGATTGTTCGCGCGTCGTCGTCACCGCGGCGGTCGACGAGCCAACCTATAATGCGCTGGTCATCGGGCAAAAAGCGCAATTCCTGGCCTCGGACGGCGTCAGCCTCGACGGACAGGTCGTCAATCTGACCGGTCCGTCAGGCGCTTCGGCGAATCTGGCCATCGCTTCGTCGGCGCTCACCAAGGCGGCGTTCCGCGTCTCGGTCTCCCTCCCGCCTTCGGACGATGCCTGCGGCATTGGCCGCACCGGGCGGCTGGTCTTCGGCGCGGGAAACTGACGCCATGACGCTGCCGCTGCTTTGGGGCGCCGCTTCGATGTTGGCGCCGGGATTGATCGCCGCAGGAGCGGCGGTCGCGGTCATGGCGGGACTTGACGCTGCGGGATTTGGCCGGAAGGGAGTGTGGCCGCCACTCGGGCATGGGCCGCCAGATCGTCATCGCCGTCGCGATGGTGTTGGCCGCCCGCTATCTGGTGTGGCGCCTGTTCTGGACCTTGCCGCCCTTTTCATGGTCGTTCGAATCCGCTGTTCGCCATCGTTTTCCTCGCTATCGAGACGACGGCGATGCTGGGCGGCATGCTGTCGATGGCGCTGCTCATGAAGACGCGCGACCGGCGCAAGCAGGCTGACGCGGACCAGGGCTGGCAGGATTGCGCGCTGGCTGCTGCCCCTCGTCGATATCCTGATTTGCACCTATAACGAGGAGGCGGCGATCCTGGAGCGCACGATTGTCGGCGCGCTCGCCCAGACCTATACCGAATTTTCGGGTCTGGCTGCTCGACGATGGCCGTCGTCCGGAAATCGCGGCGCTGTGCGACGCGCTCGGTTGCTATTATCTAACCCGCGAAAACAATCGCCACGCCAAAGCCGGCAACATCAACGCGGCGATCCGGACCTTGGCCACGCTGAACGTCCGTCCCGATTTCGTGGCGATCCTCGATGCCGATTTCGTGCCTTTCCCGCGATTTGTCGAAAGGGCAATGGCCTTGCACAAGGCGTCCGACGTCGGAATCGTCCAGACGCCGCAACATTTCATCAATCCGGACCCGATCCAGACCAATCTCGACCTTGCGAAGCTGTGGCCTGACGAGCAGCGCTTCTTCTTCGACGTCGTCATGGCGTCGAAAGACGCCTGGGACCAGGCCTTTTGCTGCGGAACCTCGTCGATCATCCGCTTCGAGCCGCTGGTGCGGATCGGAGGATTTCCCACCGACAGCGTTACCGAGGATTTTTTGTTGTCCTTGCGTCTCAAGGAGGCGGGTTACTCCACCGTCTATTTGAATGAGCCGCTGTCGCTCGGCCTCGCCCCGGAGGGATTGCACGAATATCTGACACAGCGCAGCCGCTGGTGCCTCGGCTTCATGCAAATCACCAGGGGCCGGAGCGGGCCGTTTTCCCGCAGCGCCAATCTGCGCCTGATGGACCGCGTGGTTCTCGTCGAAAATTTTCTCGCCTGGTCATCCGGATATGTGTTGCGCCTTGCAGGCCTGCTGGCGCCGCCGCTTTTCCTGTTTTGCGGCGTGAAGATCGTGTCGGCGGACATAGGAGACACGCTCGGCGCTTTCCTGCCGTTTTTCTTCTGGCATTCCGCCGCGATGTCCTGGATCAGCGCCGGGCGTCTGATGCCGATCCTCGGCGACATCGCCCAGTTGATCGCCGCGCCGACCATCGTCAAGGCGGCGTTCGTTGGCCTGTTCGGCGCCCGCGACCAGAAATTCATGGTGACAGCCAAGGGCGGCGACCGTTCGCGCCGCTTTGTCGAGTGGGGCCTGTTCAAGCTTTACGCTGGCGCGCTCATCGTCACGCTGGCTGGCGTCGCCTATTATTTTCGCCAGGGCAATTTGCGCATCGACGCCTATGGCGGACTGGCGCTGGCCTGGTGCTGGTATAACATCGTTATCCTGACGCTGACCTGTTTCGCCTGCGTCGAGCGTCCGCGTTATCGAAAGTCCGAGCGTTACGCAACCAACGAGACGGTTTGGGTCGTCAGGGGCGGCAAGCGCAGGGCGCGCCAACTCGAAAATATCTCGATCGACGGCGCGCGGTTTCGCGGCGCGTCGGTTTCGCGGCTCGGCGACATGATCGAAATCGAGATCGCCGAAAGCTTGATCCCGGCCAAGGTCGTGCGCATCGGGCCGGATTTCGTCGCCGTCGCGTTCGTGCATACGGTTGCGACGCGGGTGGCCATGACGCGGCATTTCTATGCGTCCGGCTATTACAAGACTTTCGAGGCGACGGACCCTCTGGCGATCGGAAAGGCGCTGGCGGCGCGCGTTTTCGCCTGAGACGTTCTCGCCTGTATTGACCCGGCCCCGTCATTGCGAGCGAAGCGAAGCAATCCATGGCTTGCGGTTGTGGCCAGGCGTGGATTGCTTCGCTCCGCTCGCAATGACGACTTTGGTTCAGGTCAGGCGAAGAATGCGCTAACTCTTCGCCGCCGCCTTTTTGGCTGCCGCGGCTTCTGGCTGCCGGTTTTTGGCCGCCGGCTTTTTCACCGGCGCGCCGCCCTCGAAAGGCGTTTCGTCGGACTCCTCGATTTCCGGCTTTTTGGCCGCCGGCTTCTTCGCTGCCGCAGCCTTCTTGGCCGGCGCTTTTTTGGCCGGCGCTTTTTTGCGGATTTTTTGCCCGGCGTGGCGCCCGAGGCGATCTTGTCCTCGATCAGCCTGATCGCCTCTTCCAGCGACACCGTCTCCAGCGTCGTGCTCTTGGGCAGCGTGGCGAAAACCTTGTTCCACGACACATAGGGGCCGAAACGCCCTGGGCGCGCCGCGATCGGGCCGCCGTCGGGATGTTCGCCGAGCAGGCGTCCGTCGCTGGGCGCGCCCGCCGCGCGGGCGTCCACCAAAACGACAGCTTGTTCGAGCGTCATGCCGGTGATGTCGGCTCCCTTGGGCAAGTTGGCGTTGACCTTGCCCCAGGCGAGATAGGGGCCAAAGCGCCCGGCCTTGATCGCGATGGCGCCCCCTGCGGATGGTCGCCAAGGGCGCGGATTTCGCCGCCGCCCGCCGCGCTGAAACGGCCGCCGCCCGCCTCCTTGGTGATGATCAGGTCGATGGCGCGATTGGCGCCGATATCCAGCACATTCTCGCCCTTGTCCAGATTGGCGTAGGTTTTCTTGTGCTGGACATAGGAGCCGTAGCGGCCGATGCCGGCCAGAATCGGCTCGCCGCTTTCGGGATGCTTGGCCACTTCGCGCGGCAGGGACAGCAGCGCCAACGCGATTTCGAGCGTCACGTCTTCCGGCTTCAGGTTGCCGGGCAGGGACGAGCGTTTCGGCTTGTCGCCTTCGCCCTCCTGAATATAGGTTCCGAAACGGCCGTCGCGCAGGGTGATTTCCTGGCCCGTGGCCGGGTCTTCGCCGAGAATTTTCACGCCGGGGCGCTCGCCCTCGGCCAGCTTGGCGGCGTCGCCCCGGTCCGACAGGGTGCGGGTGTATTTGCATTCCGGGTAATTCGAGCAGCCGATAAAGGCGCCGAACTTGCCGAGTTTCAGCGAAACCTGGCCGGTGCCGCAGGAGGGGCAGGCGCGCGGATTGGAGCCGTCTTCCTTGGCCGGGAAAATATGCGGTCCGAGCAGGTCGTTGAGGCTGTCGAGGACCTGCGTCGTCCGCAATTCCTTGGTGCCGTCGATGGCCAGCGAGAAGTCGGTCCAGAAATCGCGCAGCACCTGTTTCCAGTCCATCTCGGCGTTGGAAACGCGGTCGAGCTGTTCTTCGAGCGCGGCGGTGAAGTCATATTGCACGTAGCGCCCGAAGAAACTCTCCAGAAAGGCCGTGACCAGCCGTCCCTTGTCTTCGGGAACGAGGCGCTTCTTGTCGAGCTTGACGTATTCGCGTTCGCGCAGCACCGCCAGCGTCGAGGCATAGGTCGAGGGGCGGCCGATGCCCAGTTCTTCCATGCGCTTGATCAGCGTCGCCTCGGTATAGCGCGGCGGCGGCTCGGTGAAATGCTGGCTGGAGTCGATCCTGTCCTTTTTCAGGGCCTCGCCCTGGGCCATCGGGGGCAGGCGGCCGGACTCCTCGTCTTCCTCGTCGTCCTTGCCTTCCTGATAAAGTTTCAGGAACCCGTCGAAGCGCACGACCTGGCCGGTGGCGCGCAGGTCGAGATTGCGCTCGCCGACTTTGCGCCAGAATATCGACCGTGGTGCGCTCCAGCACCGCCGATTCCATCTGGCTGGCGATCATGCGCGTCCAGATCAGATCGTAGAGCTTGGCCTGATCGGGCTCGCAGATAGCGCGCGACATTTTTGGGCAGGCGCGACAGGTCGGTGGGGCGGATCGCCTCATGCGCTTCCTGCGCGTTCTTGGCCTTGACCGTATATTTGCGCGGGACGCCCGGCACATATTTGTCGCCGAACTCCTTGGCGATCACGGATGCGCGCGGAAACCACCGCCTCCGGCGCGACATCGACGCCATCGGTACGCATATAGGTGATGAGGCCGACCGTCTCGCCGCCGATATCGACGCCTTCATAAAGACGCTGGGCGACGCGCATCGCGATGGCCGGGGCCATGCCCAGTTTGCGCGACGCCTCCTGTTGCAGGGTCGAGGTGGTGAAGGGCGCGTAGGGATGGCGCTTGGCCGGCTTGGCCTCGACCGAGGTCACCGAGAAGGCGGCGGTTTCGAGCGCCTGTTTAAAAGCCTCGGCCTCGGCGCCGGCGCCGATGTCGAGGCGGGTGATCTTCTTGCCGTCCGCGCCGACGAGGCGGGCGGTGAAGGGCGCGTCGGCCTGGGTCAGCAAATGGGCGACCAGCGACCAATATTCGCGCGGCTTGAATTTTTCGATCTCAAGCTCACGGTCGCAGACCAGCCGCAGAGCGACCGATTGCACGCGGCCGGCCGATTTGGCGCCGGGCAGCTTGCGCCACAGCACCGGCGACAGGCGGAAGCCGACCAGATAATCGAGGGCGCGGCGGGCCAGATAGGCCTCGACCAGAGACACGTCGATCTGGCGCGGGTGTTTCATCGCCTCGAGGATCGAGTCCTTGGTGATGGCGTTGAACACGACGCGCTCGACCGGCTTGTCCTTCAGCACCTTCTTGGCGCGCAAAACCTCCAGCACATGCCAGGAAATGGCTTCTCCCTCGCGATCCGGATCGGTGGCGAGCACGACGCGGTCGGCGTTCTTGACCAGGGCGGCAATGTCGGACAGGCGCTTGGCGGCCTTGCCGTCCACCGCCCACAGCATCTTGAAATCATCGTCGGGATCGACCGAGCCGTCCTTGTCCACCAGATCGCGGACATGGCCGAACGAGGCGATAACCTCGAAATTCTTGCCCGAGATATTTGTTGATCGTCTTGGCCTTGGCAGGCGATTCGACGATGACGACATCCATGCGATGACCTCGAAAGCCGGAAAAGCCGGCGAAAAATCCTTGTTGGCGGCAGCCAGGAACGGGCCGGAAAATGGGGGACCGGCGCCGTCCTGTCAAATGGTCCTTGATCGCCGCCCGAAATTTGCGCAACAAGACGCTGCGCTTGCCGCCGTTTCCCGCGCCTTCAGAGCCTCGACAATGTCCACTCCCGTCTTTTCCTTCCCGCACAGGCACCTTCTGGGCATGGAGGGGCTTTCGCGCCTCGACATTCTCCATCTGCTCCAACTGGCGGAGGAGGCGATCGAAGTTTCGCGCCAGGTGGAGAAGAAAAAGACCACGCCTGCGCGGCCGCACCCAGATCAACCTGTTCTTCGAAGCCTCGACCCGCACCCAAAGTTCCTTCGAACTGGCGGGCAAGCGCCTCGGCGCCGACGTGATGAACATGTCGGTGGCCAACTCGTCCGTCAAGAAGGGCGAAACGCTGATCGACACCGCGATCACCCTCAACGCCATGCGGCCGGACATCATCGTGGTGCGCCATGCCGAGGCCGGCGCCGCGCATTTGCTGGCGCGCAAGGTGGATTGCGCCGTGATCAACGCCGGCGACGGCGCGCACGAGCATCCGACCCAGGCTTTGCTCGACGCCCTGACCATCCGCCGCGCCAAGGGCCGCATCGAGGGGCTCAATGTCGCCATCTGCGGCGACGTGCTGCATTCGCGCGTCGCCCGCTCCAATATCATCCTGCTGACCTGCCTCGGCGCGCGGGTGCGCGTGGTCGGCCCCTCGACGCTGCTGCCGGCGGAGATCGGCCGGATCGGCGTCGAAGTTTTCACCAACATGCGCGACGGCTTGCGCGACGTCGATATCGTGATGATGCTGCGCCTGCAACGCGAACGCATGCAGGGCGCCTTCATACCTTCCACGCGCGAATATTTCCGCTTTTTTGGGCTCGACGAGGAAAAGCTGGCGCTGGCGCGGCCCGACGCGCTGGTCATGCATCCCGGCCCGATGAATCGCGGCGTCGAGATCGATTCCAGCGTCGCCGACGGCCCGCAAAGCCTGATCCGCGAACAGGTGGAAATGGGCGTCGCGGTGCGCATGGCCGTGCTGGAGGCGCTGGCGAGGAATTTGCCGAACGGGTGAGGTTTTCACGGCGCTCTTCGCTCAACATCATCCCTCATGCTGAGGAAGCGCGTAGCGCTGTCTCGAAGCATGGGCATCCGCACGAACCTTGGCTGTTCTCCTTGCTATTCACGGTTTGAAAGTGGCAAGTGCAGCCTTGGATATTGCCGTCGGAGAGCCGAAAATGGCTGAAGGTTTTGTTTATGTCCTGATTTCAAATAACTGCGATTATATTAAAATCGGCCTGACGGAAAAACCACCCTACATGCGAATTAGGGAAATCAATCAGTCCAATAATTACGCGATAGCTGGACCTTGGCATTTATCCGATTTCCGGCAGGTGGTCGATTGCGCGGCAATCGAGCGAAAATTGCATGAGAAATTTTGGGATCGTCATGTCAGAATCAAACTGGTGCGGATGAACTGTTCAACGTGCCCTCCGCCGAAGCGCGTCGTGCGCTGGGCGAGATCGAGCCGGGACAGCTCGTGCGGCATGAAGCCGTAGATCGAATGTTTATTCATAGAGATTTTGCTCTTTATTTGGAAAAGCTCTTTGCGTTTACCGGCTTGACAGCGTGGCTCGATATTCAAGGCGCTTGGACATTCAGCCTGTTCCCGTCGACAAGTGGTGGTCGCTATTTCACGATTAATATCGGGACACATGAGGTTGCGTTCAGTACATTGGCGAAAGGAACGGGAAACAAAATAAGTCATAGCGTCATCATGGATAAACTTGTCTATGATTTCCCCGAAGTCGGCGTTTGGCTGAAAAGTCATGATGGTGGCTTTACCGAAGGACTTTATAAATCTGCCTTGCCGCGTGCGACCAGCGCATGTTTTTCGTGCGAATTCTCCGAGGCGGAGAAGTTCTTCATGTTGCCGGGAGTGCGCAGGGCGCTCATTGCATATTGGACCGAGGCGCTCATTCGAATGCGCGAGCGGGGCACTCTGAGTTTTTTTGTGAAGAGCCATAATTACAATGCCGTCGCTCAATTGATGGAACGGCTTAGGCGTGACGCAAATTCATATGGAGCGCGCGTGCAGCCTTCTGACCTCATTGCTTAAAAAAATCCTCCCCCATTGCTCGAGCAACCTCCCCATATTCCGAGAGTCAAGCGGAGCAAATTCCGTGGCCTCAACGGCGCCCTCACCCAAGCGCAGCGTAACACCTCTGCGGCCTGGCAGCCGCAATCATGACAGCGCGCCGCTGGCCGCCGTGGAACAGCGGCGTCAGGCCGGAGTTATTAGTGAAACTGGGGAACACAGGCCTTGGCAGCACTATCGGATCCGGTAACCGCCCATCCAGACGTAAAACCGACACGATGTGGCAAATTTGCCAGCAACCGTCCCGCGCGAAAGAACAATAAAAAATTCGCTTTGTATTGCGTGCAAATCGCATATCCTCTTTATAGCGAGGAACAGGCCCATGGCGTTACCTTCAAACCGAAGCGCAACAGCCTCCCACGCTATTGTCCCAGTCGTGTCGCATAAACCTCCACCGTGTTTTTCGCCGTGAGGCGGAAGCGCGCCCGTCGATCATGCCGAGGAGTCCTCGCGTGGGCAAACAACTGGACCGCAAGAAGAGCCGCAATTCCCGTCAATACGGTGTATCCCGTCCGTTCGGAGATGCTGAAATCATCGATTTCAAGGGTCGAAATTCCAGAATCAACGCGCCTTGCCACCCATCAAAGCCCTCAATCCCACGCAGGCGGATTATCTCGCCGCCTTGCGGACAAGCCAGCAAATCGTGGTCCTCGGACCCGCCGGCACCGGCAAGACCTGGATCGCCGCCACCCATGCCGCCGATCTGTTCCGCTCCGGGCGGATCGAAAAAATCATCCTCACCCGTCCCAATGTCCCCTGCGGCCGCTCGCTGGGCTTTTTCCCCGGTTCGCTGCAGGACAAATTCGCGCCCTGGGCCGTTCCGATCGCCGACGCGATCAAGGAGCGCATCGGCGACGCGGCCTTCGAGATCGCGCTCAAGCGCGGCGATATCGAAATGGTCCCCTTCGAGGTGATGCGCGGGCGTTCGTGGAAAAACGCCTTCATCTTGCTCGACGAGGCGCAAAACACCAGCGTCGCCGAAATCAAGAACTTCCTCACACGCGTCGGCGAAAATTGCATCAGCGTGATCAATGGCGACGTCAATCAAAGCGACATCCAGCAGGCGTCCGGCCTGCGCCGCATGATCGATCTGGTGCGGTCGAACGGCCTGCCGGTTCCGGTGATCGAATTCGGCCTCGACGACATCGTCCGCTCCGGCCTCTGCGCCATGTGGGTGCGGGCCTTTGAAGGCGAGGGCGCGTCGGGCTGAGTCTTCGGCCTCCGGTCTATTCCCTCTCCCGAAGCGGGGGGAGGGGCGCTCCGCATATCTTCCGGACAAGCGACGTTTTATAAGAGACGCCGCGCGGCGCCGATCCAAGCCGGGCGGAAGAGGATTTTCGTGATGAGCCGCCTGCGTATTGTGAAGGGCCCCGATCTCAAGATGCCAGAGGCGTGACGCGCTTGATCCGCGCTGCGCCCCGGTCGAAGCTGCTCAAATATTTCTTCGGCCAGCATATTCTCAACGGTTTTGCGGTCGCCGTTGGCGTGTTCGTCGTGGCGATGGCCTTCGGTCTGGTCGCTGGCCTCCCGACAGGGATGGCGGCGGCGCTGGGTGCGCTCTGCGTCAGCTTGGCCGATAATCCTACTCCCGTCGGCGCAAAGGCGCGCATTCTGCCGCTCGCCTGGATCTGCGTGCTGTGCGCGTCGCTGGCGACGGCGCTCGCCATTGGCAATCCGTGGCTGGAAGCGCCAGTCGTCGTCCTAACCGGCGTTATCGCCGGATTGCTGATCGCCTGGGGCCGCTGGGCGATCCCCATCAGCGTGGCGGTCATGCTGTCAATGGTTTTCACGCTCGGCGAGCCAGCGGCCACACTGGACGCGCGCCTGCGTATCAACTCATTTTTGCCCTA
>CAWFBN010000083.1:0-72875 GCA_963813955.1 uncultured Alphaproteobacteria bacterium
TAAACCCCGCCGATATAGTCCACGCGACTTCTCAAACTAGGCTGCGGGTTAACTGCCATGAAAGCACCGACGCACTTGATCTCGACGCACGGCGCCGCTCCGACGGGGCGCACCTTGCTCGCGACCGTCCGACGACTGGCGCTCGCAGCACTTACGAGTGCAACGGCCGTCGCGGGTTCCCGCGAACAGGCAATGCGAATCCACGATCGCCTGAACGGCACCCTCCTACCCAGGCGGTGCTGGATGCCATGCAGGCGACATCGACGCGACAACGCGGTCGGCGCCGCGCTGCTCGCGATGGCGGGACCCGAAGTGCATCTCTACACGGTGACCCTCAAGAACTTCGTCACGCCCTGGACGAAACGTCCCGCAGACCGGTGTTGGCCCCTCTCAATGACAACGCGGCCGACCGTGATCGGCAGGTCCGCGACGAGGTGCCGTTCAACTCGGTCCTCTCGGCGGACATCATCGATGTCGGTTCGAGCAGCCTCGGCCCCCGGCCTACTCGAAGACCGACAGCAATCACTACGCGGCGCTCGAGACGAAGGCACAACCTGCTGACGGCCTCACGCCCTCGATGCAGTCTTCGGTGACGGGATTCCGGCTGGGACCGCGGGTGTGTCACGACATCACGCCGCCGCGCAGGCGTTCTTCGACGTCGGCACGAACCGGCGCAAAAACCTGCGCCAACTTGACAAAGCCTTGTTCGAGACTCACGTAAGACTCATGAAAACCATCAAGATTTCGGAGGCCAAGCGCAATTTCACGAAGGTGTTCGCCCGCGCGAAGCGCGGTGAAACCGTCATTCTCCAGAACGGGAACGACTTACGTGCAATTGGTTCCCTGGGCCGCGCCGGAACCGATTCCTGTTCGTCCGGCAGGGTATTTCGTGGCCGACGACGAAACCGCAAGGTTGCGCAATACCTTGGGCGAGGAAGAGCTGGTCCGGCCCGATGAATGTCCCGACACGCCAGTGGGATGTGGTGACCGTCAGAATCAATCCGGATCGAGATATCGATAGCCACCCGGCGGTCGTCATTTCAGCGGACGAGACGTGCGCCGACCAGCGGCAGCTACGTATCAACGTGCTCTTTGGATCGAAGAAGTCGCCAGCCTCTGCAAAGCGATCGTATGCAGTTGCTCGACAGCGCTGATGGGCTGGAGTTCATCACGGAGGTCGACTGCGGATTTGTGCACGTTGTATCAAAAGAAAAAATCTAGGGTCGGCCGGGAGAGTGTCGCCTATCCGTCAGCGCGAGATCATACGCAAAGTGATTGAATGCTGGAGATTCCGAATTTGACCGCGGTTCTTTGTGCTCCTTGCTCTCAAGTAAATCGACGCCGATTTGACTTGCCGGCAAGGACGCGCCCCAGCGCGTGTGGTCACTGCTCTCAAGTAAATCGACGCCGATTTGACTTGCCGGCAAGGACGCGCCCCAGCGCGTGTGGTCACTGCTAGATCCTCCGCATCCTCCCAATCCGTGCAATCCGCAGTCAATTCGAACTCCAGATTTTGACCACGGATTCAGTTTCCAGCGTCGCTGGAAACTGAACGCAAACCAGACTAAAGAGATTCTAATGGATTCCACACCCCCGCAAGCACCCGACCAGCCTGTTGATAATCACGCCAGACATTCCGGTCACGGCGGTTACGGTGGCTATAGCGCCTACGCTGCTTACGGCGGCTATGGCGCCCACGCTGCTTACGGCAGTCATGGTTATGGCGCTGATTATGGCAAGACCGTCGCCCAGCAAAACTTCCAGCAGTACCTGCTGACCCTGCGCGAGCGCGTCTGGTACATCGTGGCGATCTTCCTTTTGGTGTTCTCGTCGGTGCTGGTCTACACGCTGTCCGCCAGAAGCTCTTCAATCCACCGCCACAGTGCAGATCTTCCGCCGCGATCCGGTGGTGATGCAGGTGCAGGACGTGGTCGAGAACGAGGTCCGCTCGGCCGAGGACCTCAATACCCAGGTCAAGATCCTGGAAAGCGACGCGATCCTGCACAATGTCGCCGCGCGCATCACCGGCTCCGATCTGGAACGGCTGCTGGCGCCCTATCGGGCGAAGAACGGAGATGTTTCGGCGACCCTCGTGCAATTCTCTTCAAGCACCGCAAGATCGTCCCGGAACGGCTGAGCCTGATGATCACCGTCAAATACCAGCATCCCGACCCGGAGATTGCGGCGCAGGTCGCCAATCTGATCGTCGAAGAATACATCGCCTACAACGAGAAGGTGCGGATGGACGGGTCGCTGAAGGCGGTCGAGGACCTCAAGGACCGGGCGGAGGAGCAGCGCAAGAAGGTGGAGCGGATGGCGGTCGACCTCCAGGACTACCGCGAGCGCAACAATCTCGTCTCGCTCGACCAGCGCAAGGACATCAACACCGAGAAGCTCAAGGCGCTGAACGCGTACGTGACCGACACGCTCCAACCGCCTGTCCGACGCCGAGGTGCGCTGGGAGCAGGTGCAGGACCGCCGGCGAAAAAGGAGGACGCTGACGGAGCTGCCCTTCATCGCCAGCCAGCCGCTGATCGTCCAGCTCACGCAGCAGGTCGCGGCGCAGCAGATCGCGATCGCCCAGCTCCGCGACCGGTACCGCGACAAGCACCCGAAGATGATCCAGGCGCGCGAATTCGCTCGCGCAGACCCAGCGGGAACTGTCCAGGCGGTGGACGCCGCGGCGGCCGCGGTCGAGGCCGACTACCAGACGGCCCTGCGCAACAACCTCGCGGCCCGGCAGGCGCTGGCCGCCCAGGAGACCGATTCGCTCAAGCTCGACCGCTACGCGGTGGATTACGACAACCTCGAGCGGCAGTACGAGGTGAACGAAAAGCTGCTCGACCAGATTCTGTCCCGCATGAGCGAGACGTCCGTGACGGGCACGATCGAAACCCAAAGTGCCCGCATCGTGGATCGCGCGTGCCGCCGGCGCTCAAGGCCATTTTTCCCGACATTCCGCTCAATCTCGGTCTGGGCTTTGTCGGCGGGCTCGTCCTCGGCGTGGCATTTGCCTTTTTCGTGGCGTTCATCGACGACCGGGTGAAGAGCATCTATCGACATCGAGGGCGTGGTCGGCCTGCCGCTCCTGGGGGTCGTCCCGCACATGAAGAGCCAGGACTTCATGGAGAAGGCCACGGTGGTGATCAACGATGCCGACCGGCTGGTATCCGAGGCCTTCCGCAGCCTCTACGCCGGGCTGCGGCTGAAGGAGGAGAGCAAGGCGGCGAAATGCCTGCTGGTCACGAGCACGCTGCCGGGCGAGGGGAAGTCGTTTATCGTGTCGAACCTCGCGCTGGCGTTTGCCGCGCCATGGCGAGCGCACGCTGATCATCGACTGCGACCTGCGCCGGCCGTCCATCCACCGCTTCTTCGGCATGGAGAACAAGAAGGGCGTCATCGACGTAGTCGCTGGCAAGGTCACGCTCGACGAGGCCATCGTTCGCGACGTGTATCCCTGCCTGGACGTCCTGCCCGCGGGCGGGCGCGGCGCACAATCCGACCCAGATTCTGAGCGACCCGGCGCTGGAGCAGCTCGTCGCTTGACCTGCGCGACGCGGTATGACCGGATCTTCTTCGACACGCCGCCGCTGGCGGCGGTCAGCGACGCGCTCATGCTCCTGCCGCTGGTCAACGGATGCCTCTATACGGTTTCGTTCGCCAAGGTGCGCCGCAAGGCGGCGCAGTTCTGCGCCGAGAAGCTGCGAGAGACCACCGTGCCGTGCTTCGGCGCGATCCTCAACAACCTCAACCTCGCGGTGTCGGGCTACTACTATTCGCAGTACTACGACAAGTCGTACAAGGATTACTATATCACCAAGGCGCAGGCGGAGGAACCGGAGGAAGGGACCGAAAAGCGGAGGGCGGAAGGCGGAAGGCTGATGGCGGAAGGCGGAGGTTTTGCAGGACGCAAAACCTAAGCGCACCCCGTAGCACGGGCATGCCGTCTTCGGTATTCGGCTTTGTCCTGTGGCCGCGAGCGCCAGCGAGTGGGTCCGGAGTCGTCTTCGGTATTCGGCTTTGTCCTGTGGCCGCGAGCGCCAGCGAGTGGGTCCGGAGCCCGCTTCGGTATTCGGCTTTGTACTGTGGCCGCGAGCGCCAGCGAGTGGGTCCGGAGCCCGCCGGGATCGCAAACGTAGCTGCGAGCGTGAGCGAGCGGAAGGGGCGTCCACTCGCTCACGCTCGCAGCCACACCTTTTAAAAAGAATGCCGCTCCGTGCCCTCCGCGCCCTCTGTGTTAAAGAAGATCGATTCTTGTTTTCTTCAACACGAGCTCACAGAGACCACAGAGAGTGATCGATATCCCGTTTCAGCTTTCAGCTTGAACCAGACCGATTAACGGACCTATTCTCGGACCACGATGCAAACAAGCCTCACGGTTTCTGAGGCGAAAGGGAATTCTCGGGCGCTTGGTGGACGACGCCCTCAAGGCCAGGCCGGTTTTCATACGGCGCGGTTCGCGTGTGGTGCAACTCGTTCCCGCAGTGATGTCCGAACCGATTCCGTTGTTTCCCGAGGGCGCACTTATTATGACTGATGAACGGGTGGCGCTCATCAACTCGATTCCTGCCGATTCCCGCCCGCTGGTTCGATGAGTCTGGTGCTTCGTCAGTGGGATGTTGTGAGGGTGCGCATCGATCCGCAGGATCGCGATGAGCATCCGGCCATTATTCTTTCGCCGAATGAGGTTGCGGCCGGTCGTGCCGACCGGGTGAATGTCATCTATGGCAGCACCAAGCGCCCGGCAGTCGATCTCCTGCCCGGCCAAATCTTGCTCGACGAGGCTGATGGCTGCGATCACCCAACCGTTTTCGACTGTGTGTTTTATCCGGTCGTCCGAAAATGTGCCATAACCGCCAGAATCGGCGCGGTCTCACCGAACCGCCGCCGGCATCTTCACCAGACCATCGCTGGTGCATTGAGGCTTTTTCAGTAGACCTGCTTGCCGTTCTGGTTTCCATCCGCGTAATCCGTGGTTGAGTTCCGTTCTGTGCTTCCCTTTTGCTCGATCCATTTTAACCACGGATTTCACGGATGGGCACGGATGTCCGAATCTGGTTTCTCGATTTCAGCATTTCAGGTCTGTTTTTGCGCATTCTGCGCCTCTTTGCGGCCAGTCCACTTTCAGGTTTCCGGTGTCAAGTGTCAGCGTTTCCGATTTCTCCATCTTGACTATTGAATGGTCATCGGGCAGACCAATCAGTGGATGAAAACGATCACCGTTTCAAGAGCGAAGGCGAGATTCAGCGGCATCGCGCGACGAGTCGTCAGGACCAAGGAGCCTGTGACCATCTCGACGCCTGCCGGTTTTGTTCAACTTATTCCCTGGGACCTGCCTGCGGTCGTGGAGCCGTTCAAGCCCGGGACGATTCGCATGACCGACGAAGAGGTGCTGCTTGGCAACACGTTCGGTGAGACCTTCGGAGCGGAGACGCCGTGACGCTCAACCGATGGCAGATCGTGTTTGCGCGGGAAAACGATATGGACGCGGTTGGGCATCCGGCGGTGATCCTTTCGGGTCCGGACATTCTCACCGACACGCGCCAGCTTCGGTTTAATGCGCTGGTGGGCACGAAACGCACAACTGCCGCAGCGGTGCTGCAGCATCAGGTGCTTCTGGACCAGGCTGATGGACTGGAATCTCCAACGCTGATCAACTGCGCGCTCGTCTATGTGCTGCGCAAGAGCGCGATTTTGCGCGATGCCGGAATCGTGAGTCATATGCGCCGCGCCGAAATCGCCCGCCGGGTGCGTGGAAGTCTCGGCATATGGTAATCCTCGTCACCGGCGCTGCGGGCTACATTGGCAGTCACACACTGGTTTCTCTGCTGGAGGCGGGGCATGGCGTCGTCGCTGTCGACAACTACTGCAACAGCAAGCCCGAGGCCCTGAAGCGGGTGGGGGAGATCACCGGCCGGACCTTTCCCGTCTACGAAGCGGATGTCCGGGACGGCGCCGCGCTGGGGCGCGTGTTCGCCGCGCACCACATTGACGCTGTCATCCATTTCGCCGGCTTGAAGGCCGTCGGCGAGTCGGTGGAAAAGCCGCTGGCGTATTACGACAACAATCTCCGGTCGGCGCTCGTGCTCGTCGAGGCGATGGCGGCGGCCGGCTGCTTCCGCCTCGTCTTCAGTTCATCGGCGACCGTTTACGGCGAACCCAAGGAGCTTCCGCTGCGGGAGGATTCGCCGCTTTCAGCCACCAATCCCTACGGACGGACCAAGCTCTTCATCGAGGAGATCCTGCGCGACGTGTCGCACGCCGATGCCCGCTGGAAGATCGCCCTGCTGCGCTATTTCAATCCCGTCGGCGCCCACCCCTCCGGGTGCATCGGCGAGGATCCCAACGGGATTCCGAACAATCTGTTTCCCTACATTGCGCAGGTGGCTGTCGGCCGCCTGGCCGAACTCCAGGTCTTTGGCGACGATTATCCAACCCCGGACGGCACGGGCGTGCGCGATTACATCCACGTGTGCGATCTCGCGGACGGGCACGTCCGCGCGGTGGAATGCATCGAGTCGCTCCAAGGCGCCGAGGCGATCAATCTCGGCGCCGGTCGCGGCTACAGCGTGCTGGAGGCCGTTGTAGCGTTCGAGCGCGCCGCGGGCCGCAAGCTGCCATATCGCATCGTTGCGCGCCGTCCCGGCGACGTGCCAGCCTGTTACGCAGATCCGCAGAAGGCGCGGGAGCGCCTCGGCTGGCAAGCCCGGCGCGGCCTGGACGACATGTGCCGCGACGCCTGGCGTTGGCAGAGTCAGAATCCCAATGGGTATGCAGATCTCTCGGATAACCGCAAAGTTCGCAAAGCAACGCGAAGGTAAGCTTCCTCTGTGGCTCCGTGGCCTCTGTGTCAAAAAAGATCGAGCCAGGATTCCGCTTTCAGGTTTCCGCCCTTTCGTGTCCTTCGCGTGTTTCGTGGTGAATCCTCCGGTATCCGCGTAATCCGTGGTCAATTTCCGTCCTTTGCGTTCTCTGCGCCTTTGCGTGAGTCCAATCCCTTCCGATCTTTTTTACCACGGATTACT
The DNA here is from genome assembly GCA_963813955.1 of uncultured Alphaproteobacteria bacterium. Classification (GTDB taxonomy): domain Bacteria; phylum Pseudomonadota; class Alphaproteobacteria; order Rhizobiales; family Beijerinckiaceae; genus Rhodoblastus. The sequence continues at coordinate 7,026 of CAWFBN010000083.1, forward strand.
CGGATATCACGGATTCTTACCCCATTTCAGCTTTCAGCTTTTCAGTTTTCAGCTTTTCTCTTCCCATCCGCGCAATCCGTGTAATTCGCGGTCAAATTCCTTCTGTCCGATCCCTTTTTACCACGGATTTCACGGATCACGCGGATAGCAAAATACAAAGTTTGACCCCTTCAGGATCCCCCTCTATGTTAACAGCTTCTGCGGATCAGATCTTGAACACAGAGGCCCCAGCCGTAGGGGCGCAGTCTCGCTGCGCCCGGGCCCACCCCAGCCGTAGGGGCGCAGTCTCGCTGCGCCCGGGCCCACCCCAGCCGTAGGGGCGCAGTCTCGCTGCGCCCGGGCCCACCCCAGCCGTAGGGGCGCAGTCTCGCTGCGCCCGGGCCCACCCCAGCCGTAGGGGCGCAGTCTCGCTGCGCCCGGGCCCACTAACCCTGAGAGCGGGGTGGGGCGCGTTGCCCCAAATGCGCCTGAATCTCAATTTTGACCACAAAGAACGCAAAGATCGCAGAGAACCGGGCAGTAGATCATTTTGACCACGGATTGCACAGATCACGCGGATAGCAAAATGCAAAGTTTGACCCTTCGGATTGGTCTCGCGGATAGCAAAATACAAAGTTTGACCCCTTCGGATTGGTCTTCAGCTTTTTTCTCTTCCCATCCGCGCAATCCGTGTAATCCGCGGTCAAATTCCGTTCCGTGGTTCCCTTCTGTCCGATCCCTTTTTACCACGGATTTCACGGATCACGCGGATAGCAAAATACAAAGTTTGACCCCTTTGGATCGTTCCCAAAAATGAACCGCGAAGAAAATGTCCTGGCGATGATCCGTGCGGCGCTGCAGGAGGCTGCTGCCGATCTGGCCGGTTATCGCGTGGTTTTGTTCGGATCGCGGGCGCGCGGCCAGGCTCGCTCGCGATCGGATTTCGACATCGGCGTGCTCGGGAACACGCCGTTGCCATTAGGGGCCTTTTTTCGCGTGGCCGAGCGCTTTGAGCAGATGCCGACGCTCTATTCCGTTGATTGGGTGGATCTCCAGCGCACGAGCCCGGTATTTCGGCAATCGGCTATGGAACAGGCCATTACTCTCCATGAATAAGGTCATTCTTTTGGGCGATTTCGGGCGGGCGTTGGACCGTCTGGCGGAGTCGTTGCTGCGGTCTGAACCGGACGATTTGCTGCGGGCCGGCTGCATCCAGTACTTCGAGTTCACTTTCGAGTTGGCGTGGAAGACGGTCAAAGCCTTTGCAGAAGACGCGGGGTTGGGAGATGTCGGCTCACCGCGGAGCGCCTTGCGTCAGGCGTTCAAGCAGGGTTGGATCGCGGATGAAGAAGGCTGGCTGGCCATGTTGGAGGCACGCAATCGAATGGCCCATACCTACGAGGCGTCTCAGGCGCTGGCGATTTACGGGCAGCTCGGGGGATTCTCCGTTCACCTGCGCCAATTGCATTCAGCGTTGCTGAGCGGCAAAATATGACCGCGGCACAGCCGCTCAGGTTTTGCGGAACGCAAAACCTCTCCGTTCCCTCCGTTGCCTCTCTAGGAAACAGCTTTTTTGTGGCCGCGAGCGTAAGCGAGTGGATCTGGAGTCGGTCGTCCGCTCGCTGGCGCTCGCAGCTACTCCATCAGCAAGTTTCCTTCCGTCGCCGGCAAAACCGTGTTTTGCGTGCATGGCTCCCGTAAAAAGGATTGGTTCCCGGCTTCAGCTTTCAGCCTTTCAGCTTTTCAGCGTTTCTCTTCCTATCCGTGCCAACCGCGTAATCCGCTGTTTGGTTCAGCTCTTGTCCTCTGTGTTCTCTGTGCTCTTTGCGGTAAATTATCCGATGCCTTGTTTTTGTGTGCATCTTCGCGTGGCTACGACTGCCGGACAATTTTACCGCGGATCACTCGGATATCACGGATTCTTACCCCATTTCAGCTTTTCCGATTTCAGCATTTGCCTGTCTGATCCATTCTCACACAAAGCCGCCAAGACGCAAAGGATTGATCTCACCGCTCGACACCTCTGCGTTCTCCGTGACCTCTGTTTTAACATCTTCTGCGGATCGGATCTTCAACACAGAGGCCCCAGCCGTAGGGGCGCAGTCTCGCTGCCCCGGGCCCACTAACCCTGAGAGCGGGGTGGGGCGCGTCGCCCCAAATGCGCCTGAATCTCAATTTTGACCGCAAAGAACGCAAAGATCGCAGAGAACCGGGCAGTAGATCATTTTTACCACGGATTTCACGGATCACGCGGATAGCAAAATGCAAAGTTTGACTCCTTCGGATTGGTCCTTTCGCGTCTGTGGCCGCGAGCGCCAGCGAGTGGGGATCGGGGATCCCATCCGCGCCATCCGCGTAATCCGTGGTCAATTCCGTTCCGTGGTTCCCTTCTGTCCGATCCGTTTTTACCACGGATTTCACGGATCACGTGGATAGCAAAATGCAAAGTTTGACCCTTCCGGATTGGTCCTTGATGCGCCGAAAACGCGGTTGCAAATGGGTTCGAATAGCAGATATTTGGTCGCATGAATCCTTCGGTTGAGTCAATTGCGTCTGAGGCCATGCTTCTCCCCAAAGACCAGCGCTTTACCCTGGCAAATCGAATCCTGGTCAGTGTGGAGCCGGCGGAGGATGCACGTCTGGAGATGGCTTGGGAGACGGAGATTAAGGAACGGATCCGCCGATACGATGAGGGGCATTCGGCAGGAATTCCTGGATCGGATGTGTTTACGGAACTGGATCAGCGGCTGAGGCGATGATGTACGAGTTTCTTCCGAAGCCCGCGAAGAATTCATTGAAGCCGCGGTTTACTATGAGTCGAAGGAAGCCGGTCTGGGAGTCCGCTTCCGCAATGAAGTGGGGCACGTTATTGGTCGGATTGTGGACGATCCTTACCTATGGAGAGAACGGTCCGGGGTTTGATCCCGTTGCTTGCTGGGCCCGCCACCTGGCGTGACGCGATCCCGATCAATCGGTCCGCGTTCTTGCCGCCACGGTGGCGATCAAACTTCAGACGCGGTTTTCGTCTGGGAAATCGAGGCTCGGCAGTCGGCGGCGCGCCGGGAGCAAACCATCGAATCCTTGCTGGCGCTCGCATGGGCGCATGCACACTTCGCGCGGTCGGGACTGCTGCCGGCCAAGGAGGCGCAGAACCAGTTCGAAAAGGCCGAGGCGCGTCATCAGGAAGCGTTCGAACGGGCGAGCGAGGCGGATCCCGGCCGGTTCCAGATGATCGAACAAATGATCCAGGAGATCGAGGAGCAAGGGCCGGTGGTGTTTCCGAAAGACCAAGGGCGCCTTTCGGGGCGCTATAATGCGGCGGCATCTGGCAATAAGGCAGGGGGCGCGACGCTGCCCGGCGAAAAGGAAAAAAGTATCGGCAGGTCGCCATGAAGCCGGCCGATGTCTGCCTGATCGTCGAAGGCGGCTACCCTTACGTGCTTGGAGGCGTGGCGTTTTGGGTGGATGCGCTCATCCGGTCGCTGCCGCAATTCCGCTTCCACATTGTCGCCATCCGAATCTCCACACAGAAACCCGAACTCCGCTTTGAGCTTCCGTCTGATGTCGTCGGCGTCCAGGATATCGTGCTCGACGGCCACTCCCTGGCGCGCGTGCGCGGGGATCGCGCGAAGCCGCTTTGCCAGGCGTCTTCGCCGGCTTTCGCGCCCTTTTATCGGGCGGAGAACGAGTTCTGCTGCAGGCGCTGCTCCGTGAGATCGTGGACAATAATTTGGGCAGCAAAGCCCTTCTTGACTTGCGCGAGGCCTGGTGCGCGATGGAAGCCGATTACGAGGCCCTTTTCCAAAACTTGCCGCTGCTGGATTTTTTCTGGGCCTGGCGCTTTCTATTGCGCAGCGTCATCAATATCGCAATGGCGCCTCTGCCGAATGCGCGGCTCTATCATTCCGTTTCGACCGGTTATGCCGGCCTTTTTGGCGTCCGCGCCAAAATCGCGTCCAATCGCCCGTTGCTGTTGACGGAACACGGTATTTACACCAACGAGCGTCGCATGGAGCTCTGCTCCGCCGACTGGATTTTTGAATTGGGCAACTCTGGGGCTATAGCGTCGACAGCCGCAATATCGAGCTTCGCGATGTCTGGACCAACGCCTTTCTCGCTTTTTCCAGGGCCGCTTATGCCTTCAGCCGACGCCATTACCGCGCAATACCGGGCGAACCAGCAGGTGCAACTGCAAGACGGCGCCTTGCCGAAAAACTTCGTCTTATTCCCAATGGCGTCAATTACGATCGGTTATGCTCCAGCGCGCGCATACGGTCAGCGGAAAGCAGGCCGACGATTTTGATGGTGGCGCGCATTGTCCCTATCAAGGATGTGCGAACCTTCATCCTTGCCGCCGAGATGCTGGCGCAGATCGTGCCCGACGTCGAGGCGATCATCATCGGTCCCGAGGACGAGGATCAGGATTACGCCGCGGAGTGTCGCTCTCTGGTGCGCCAGGGCCGGCTCGAACGGGTCGTCACCTTTGAGGGGCGCGTGCCCGATATCATGGACTATTACCCGCGCGCCGACGTTTTTGCGCTGACCAGCATCAGCGAGGCGCAGCCACTCGCCTTGCTGGAGGCCGGCGCGGCGGGCCGGCCCATCGCGACGACGGATGTCGGCTCCTGCCGTGAGATTTTGGCTGGTGGACCACCCCGACGAGTTGGAGCCGGGCGGTTTCGTCGTCCCTCCTGGCGATCCGCGCGCTTTTGCGGAAGCTGCCGCCAAACTGCTGCTGAACCCGTCGCTGTGCGCGCGGATGGGCGCGGCGATGCGCGGAGCGCGTCGGGCGGATCTACAATCAGACGCGCGTTCGGCGCCTCTATGCGGATTTCTATGAGGAACATCTCGGCGGCGAGACAAGCTCGCATCAAGTCGAAAGGGTTTGAAGCATGGCCGGGATCGGGTTCACGCTGGAAAGAATGGCGCGCGGCGGCAGTCTGACCTCCGTCGTCGGCGGCCTACGGCCATGCGGTGATGGTGGTGGCCGGCCTGATTTTCACCCTCATCGGCCTCGCCGGCACAAGCTCCGTCGCCTGTGACGCCGGTTGTCGCGACGTGCAGGTTTTCCGCTCGATCATCATTTACAATTCCGTTTTCGCCCTGACTGCCTCAAGCCCGATCGTCTTCGTCTCGACGCGCTTCATCGCCGACCGCATCTTCATGAAACGGTTCGAAATCCGTCATGTTCACGCTTGCGGCAAGCCTTGCAAGTCTATTTCTCTTTGTCGCCCTCATTTTCGCGGCGCCCTTCTATGGACTGGCGACGACATTGAGCCTGCCGGAAACCATTGCCAGCGTGCAAAATCTAATGCTGCTCGGCGCCTCCTGGCGAATGATTTCCTTTTTGGGGACGATGCGCAGCGCCAATGGAATCGTGGGGGCTTTCGTGCTGGGCGCCGCCGCAATGATCCTGGCCGCCATCTCCGTGCCGGACGCCCGGCCCTTCTACCTGTTGCAGTCGTTCAATGTCGGGCTGGCGCTGATCAATGGCGTATTGCTTTGGCTTTTGACGAAACAATGCGGGGGACGCATCGTGGCGGACCTGGCGCTCCTGACCTGCGCGCGGAAATATTGGGAACTTCCAATGATTGGACTGACCTATGGTCTGGGGGTCTGGTCGGACAAGATCATGATGTGGATGTTCGCGCCGGAGGAAAAAATGCGCGTGGCCGGCGCGATCGTCACAATGCCGCTCTACGACACGCCGATGTTTCTGGCCCAGTTGGCGGCGCTTCCGGTGGCTGCGGCCTTTTTCATCCACGCCGAAACCGAAGTCCTGCGCTTGTACCGACTCCTTTCGACGGGATCGAAGGGCGCGCCAGTCTCAAGGAGCTGAAGGCGTCGAGCGCGGCTTTATCGCATTTTATCAGTAGCGTGACGATCTTCCTGTTCGAAAGCCTCGCCGCGATCGCGCTGCTGGGCGTGCTGATATCCTTCGTCGCAGTCGATACTTTCAACTTGCAGCCCAACCAGACAGGCATTCTGCGCAATGCGCTCTTCGCCATGGCTTTTAACACCAGTGCAATGTTCTGTGTGATATTGCTGCTCTATCTTGATTTGCGACGCGTGGCCCTTCTGATCACAACGACTTATCTCTTGTTGAATATCGCGCTGACGGCTTTCTTTCTGCCACACGGCTTTCGTTTCTATGCTTATGGCGCCTTTCTGGCTTCCATCGTGGAATTCGCCATGGCAATCTTGTTCTTGCGGCGAGAACTTCCCTGGCTGCTCTTTCATGTTTTCGTAACTAACAACGTCAGCCGCGCTCTTCGTTGAATTTGATCCGTTAAAGTCACCCGCCGACGTTGATCGTCCTGTTTGCAGACCAGCAAGAAATTAGATACGTTAAATCGTAAAAATTTTATCGACGACAATTGCAGCAAGAATCACGTCAGTGAGTAACATGGGGGCGTTTCAATGACTTTTAGTCTAAATCGGCGTCAGGCTTCAACTTTCCTTGCCGCGGGGGGCATGGCGATGATGACGGGGAGGGGAGCGGCGTCGAGCCGTCAGCTCATTCGGCCAGACGCTTCGTGGGTCGTGTATTATAGCGCCGTCGCCAATCCGGCGCAGCTCTCCGGTTTCAATGTCATCGTCCTCGATCCCGCTTATTCCGGCGCCATCGCGGATTGCCGGTCGCATGGCGGCAAGATCTTCGGATATCTCAGTCTCGGCGAAATTTCCAAGAGGAACACCTGGTTTCCTTTTCCAAGCGACCCGGCGGCGATATTGGAAGAAAATCGAGACTGGCCTGGCACATATCGCGTTGATGTCAGACAGGAGAATCGTGGCGGACCGCGATCTTGAATGACGGCGTCAAGCGGTTGCGCGAAATGGGATCGACGGCCTGTTCATGGATACCCTGGACACGCCCCCCTATCTCGAGGCGATTGATCCGCGCCGCTGTCGCGGCATGGGCGCCGCCGCCATCAATCTCGTCAAATCGATTCGGCGGCAATGGCCGGATATGCCGATCATCATGAATCGCGGTTATGCCCTGCTCCCCGATCTCGTCGATGACATCGACGCGGTTGTCGCCGAGAGCCTGTTGACGACCTATGATTCCGCGAAGGGCGGCTATCGATGGCTGGAGCCAGACCGCGTGGCGGAACAGATGAAAGTCTTGAGCCCCGCCAACAGACGATCTCCGCAGTTGCCCATTTTGAGCCTCGACTATTGAAATCCTGACGATCCCGCAACGATCCGGGAGATCTATCGTCGTGAGCGGGCCCTTGGTCATTCGCCTTATGTCGCAACGATCAATCTGGACCAGATTGTCGACCCCCCTTTGACGTGATGCCGAGACGGCGCCCATCAAGATCAACGGCAAAATTTACGGCAAAAATTACGGAATGACTGGAGGAGTGAAATGTTTCGAAACAAGCGGGTCGTCATTACGGGTGCGGCGGGGTTCATCGGGAGTGATGCGCGGAGGCGCTGGTCGAGGCTGGGGCGAATGTCAAAGCGCTCGTGCGCTACAATTCTGCTTCCTTCCTGGGGAACTTGCGTTTCGTCGACGAGGAAAAGCGCAATGCGATGCAGATCGTCGCCGGCAATATTGATGACAGCGACTTCGTTTACCGGGCGCTCGAAGGGCAAGACATCATTCTGCACCTGGCGGCGCTGATCGCAATTCCCTATTCCTACGAGGCGCCAAGAAGCTACATTCGCACCAATGTGGAGGGCACCCTGAATGTGCTCGAAGCGGTGCGCCGCTCCGGAGCGGAGCGCGTTGTCGTCACCAGCACGTCAGAGGTCTACGGCACGGCGTTGCGCGTTCCGATCGACGGAACTAATCCCTTGCAGGGCCAGTCACCCTATTCGGCGTCGAAGATCGGGGCGGACAAGATCGCGGAAAGTTATTATTGTTCCTTCTCGACCCCGGTCGTGACCTTGCGCCCGTTCAACACATTCGGTCCACGCCAAAGCGCTCGGGCCTTCATCCCGACGATTATTTCGCAGGCCTTGAGCAGGGAGGTCGTTCGATTGGGCTCCCTGACGCCGGAGCGCGATATGACTTTCGTTAGCGATACGGTCGCAGGCTTCCTTGCTGCGCGACGGTCCCGGAAGTCCAGGGCAAAACCATCAATCTCGGGACTGGAAAGACATTTTCGGTCGGTTGGTTTGCGGAGACAATTCTTGCGCTCATGGGCATGAAAGACAAGCCGATTGAGCAGGATGCCGAGCGGATGCGGCCGGAAAAAGCGAAATTCTCAAACTGATTTCCGACAATCGCTTCGCCCTGCAAGTTCTCGGGTGGGAGCCGCGGGTGTCGCTGGAGGATGGGCTTCGCAGAGCCATCGATTTCGTAAGCGCCCATCGCGACCTCTACGCCACCGATCGCTACGTGGTTTGAAACCTCATGGAGCGCGGCTCTGAGTTGAGCCGCGCTCCGCATGCCCGCCGATCGTTCCATGCGGCCCGCTCTCGTCCATGGCGCGCTGACCGCGCGGACGACGTCTCGAATTCCGGGCCGGCCTTGTCCGGGCCGCCTGTTGTTCGCCTGAACTTGCGACAAATCGTCGCGCCCCCGCGCTTGGATCCCAGGCGGTCCAAAGCCGATGAGCCCGCGCTCTTAGCCGCCGAAGCGTGGCGCCAATCGATAGCAACTCACCGTGGTCGAGGACGTGCGCGCGCATGAGCGGCGCGGTGTGCGTCTCTGGCTGGCCGGGCGCTTTGCGGCCACTGAAACGGGCGCAGAGCCTCGGCGAAGTTGTTCCGGCAAGCTTTTCCAATAGCTGCCTTAAGCTTGGCTATAAAACTGCATGCCTTAAGCGTAACCATACACGAAAATGTGAATAACTAAAAAAACTGCCACATTGTCGCCCAATAGATTCTATCCTGACGATCAAGCTAAGGGATTTGTCATCAGAGCGCGGCTCTCATCAGGAACATAATAAATGGAAACATGATGATTTTAGCATTTTGTTAACCGGCTAAGCTTTTCCTGCAAACGCTACATTGCCGCCCCGCCCGATTTTATTGTTCGCCTCGATACGATCAAGTCAGGGTTTTGCACGCTGAGTGAGCGGGTTTCATACGCCCTGCAACAATTCAAGTCCTACCTTCAATCCCACCTCGAATGGAGCACCCATGGCAACGCAAACTAACGGAATTGACGTCCTGCAAGGTGTCGTACCCGCCGATATCGCCGCCGCGCCGGTGAGGGCGAAGGTCGTCGAAATGTACGACGACAGCGGCAACCTCTTCTCGGCCGCCCAGGTCGCCCAGATGGAGAGCGGCGGCGGACAGGTGCTGGGATATTTCAGCATCGGAGAGGCCGAGAACTACCGCTCCTATTTTTCAAGCTTGCCAAGTTCAGTATTGGGTCCGGTGGACCCGGCGTGGCCGGGCGACTACGAGGTGGCTTACTGGTCGCCGCAATGGTTGACCGTCTCCGAGAACTACATCCAGACGATGATCAACCAGGGCTACAATGGCGCCTGCTTCGACGTGGTCGGCGAAGCCTTTACATCCTGGGCGCAGCAGAACGCGCCGGGCGGCGATGCGCAGGGCGCGATGGTCAAGCTGATCCAGGAACTCGGCGCCTTCGCCCATGCGCAGAATCCCAACTTTAAAATCTGGATCAACTCCTCGGGCGCGGAGCCCATGCTGTCGAACCCCGCCCTGATCAACGCGATCGACGGCGTGTTTGAAGAACAATTATTTTACCAGAATGCCACGCAAGCGACATCGCTCCGCGGATTTGAGTTACAACATCTCGCTGCTGGAAACGTCACCAAGGCCGGCAAGCCGGTGGTTGCGATCGAGTACATATCGGGGGCCGCGCAGGTGGCCAACGTCGAGATCCAAGCCAAAGCGGATGGTTTTGGCTATTACATAGCGAACCCCAACCTCGCCCTGAACGGCGTCGACACTCAGGGATTTGCGGGATTAACGCCGCCGCCGCCCACGCCGCCCACCGCCGTGCCGGTGGTTGCGATCGCCAGCACTGCCGAATACTTCTGCAACGGCCACCCAGACCATCAGCGGGACGGTCGTTGGCGGGGTCGCCAACTCGACCGTCAATATCCTCGACGGGGGAGCGCAATTAGCTACGGCGACGCTCGCCGCCGACGGAACCTGGTCGGCCAGTGTCACGCTCGGCGCCAATGTCCTGACCGCGACCAACACCAACACCGCCGGAACGGGGACGTCCAGCTCCATCACCGACACACTGACGTCCACGCCGCCCACCGCCGTGCCGAAGGTGGCGATCACCAGTACTGCCGAATCTTCTGCAACGGCCACCCAGACCATCAGTGGGACGGTCGTTGGCGGGGTGGCCAATTCGACCGTCAATATCCTCGACGGGGGAGCGCAATTAGCTACGGCGACGCTCGCAGCCGACGGAACCTGGTGGCCGTGCACGCTCAAAGCGGGCGCCAATGTGCTGACGGCGACCAACACCAACGCCGCCGGAACGGGAACGTCCAGCTCCATCACCGACACATGATGTCATCGCAGCCCACCGCCGTGCCGACGGTGGCGATCACCAGCGCGGCGGCACGTGACCAGGCCGCCCAGACCATCACCGGGACGGTCGATGTCGCGGACGCCGGTTCGACAGTCAATATGCTCGACGGGACGAAGCAGGTCGCTACGGCGACGGTTGGAACCACCGGAGCCTGGTCGGCCAATGTCACGCTCAACCAGGGCGCCAATGTCCTGACGGCGACCGACACCAACACCGCCGGGACGGGAAAGTCCAGCGCCATCACCGACACGCTGACGGCCTCGACGCCCTAGCCCCACCACGCCGACGAGTTCGACCTCGCCGACGCTCACCATCGCCGAATCGAGCTGAATGTCACGGGCGGCGGCGGAACGGTCGATCTGGGCATCACGAAACGTCGCCCGCATCGCCACGTCCGCGTCCATCACGATCCGGGGCCTTCCCCGCTATGAAACGATCACCGATGGTCTCGGCGACACATTTTCGGGGGGTGCGATCAACATCACCCAGGCCAGGTCAACAGCGGCCTGACCCTGACCTCGAACTACGAGGGCGCGAGACATCCGGTCGCGACGCTGCAAATCACCGCGAACGACACGGTCGCCGGCGTCACCTCGCATTCGGCCACGCAGACCCTGACCGTGACCGATCCGCCCCCGGCGTCCACCGCCACTGCGACGCCACGACCACCACCGGCCAGCTGGCGCTGCTGAACCAATATATCGCCAGCGGTTTCGACAATCATTCGGGCGGCGCTCCGCTGATGTCGAATGTCGCCGCGGCTTTTGGCCATGACGAGCTTCCTGACCTCGCCGCGGCACGCATAAGCTTTGATCGTCCCGCGGGCGGTCTTCGCCCGCGGGAAGGCCGTCACGACCCGAACTGCCTCTCCGCCGGCGCGGTGTGGGGGCGGGCATTCACCAAAACAACGCTCAAGCACGTTTGGTCTCGTCGCAATTGGACGCGGACGAAAGCTTTCAACGACAGACGAAACGTAAGAGGACGAATGGCTTCACAACAAGGAAATGCTCAAACGATGGATTCCGGCGCCTTTGCGCTTGCCCATTTTCTGCGCCTGCATGGCGTCGCCGACGCTCATCCGGATCAATTCAAGCGCGACGACGCCCCCGGGGGCATGGGACTGAAAGAGATGTTGAAAGGCGCCCGCGCCTGCGGCGTCAAGGCCTATGCCCACACCACCGACTGGTCGCGCTTGATGAGCGCGCGATTTCCGGTGATCGCCGTCTTGACGCGGAGGCGGCGATCTCTGCTGCTGGAAAAAATCGTCGAAGACAATGTTTTCGTCCTGCGTCCTTCCGCGGATTCGCATGAACCGCTGTTGCTGACGCGGGACCAGTTCGAAAAGATATGGAGCGGCGACATCCTGTTCGCCGACCAGGACGTCGTCGCCTCGAGCGCCCGCCTGTTGGCGGCGCGGTGCAGAGCCTCGGCCGCATCGGCTCGCACAGGCCGGAGCCCGTTGAACCCGAGAATTCCGAAGACGAGAATTCCGATCGCCGAAACCGAAGCCAGGATCGACGAATCCGGGCTCGGCGCGCTGGTGCTGCTGCTCGGCTTTCATGGCATCGGCGCCGACGCCGCCCAGATCAAACATCGCCTCGGCGTCGCGCGTATCGGCGTCGTCGACATGCTGCGTTGCGCCAAGCAGCTTGGCCTCAAGGCCAGCGCGCGCGCGACCCGTTGGGATCGGCTGGCGAACACGCCGCTCCCCGGCATCGCCCCCTTGCGCGACGGCGGCTTCCTCATTCTGGGCAAGGTTGGCGACGACCAGGTTCTGGTGCAGCACCCGGCTTCGCCACGGCCGGAAACCATGACGCGACGCGAATTCGAAGCGATCTGGGACGGCCGGCTGGTGCTGATGGCCCGTCGTTCGGCGCTCAACGAGCTCAACCGCCGCTTCGACATCACGTGGTTTCTCGGCGCCATTCACAAATACCGCCGGCTCCTCGTCGAGGTGCTCGCCGCGTCTTTTGTTCTTCAGCTCTTCGCGCTGGCGACGCCGCTGTTCTTCCAGGTCGTGATCGACAAGGTGCTCGCCCATCACAGCCTGAGCACGCTGAATGTGATGATCGGCGGCCTTGTCATCCTGACCCTCGCCGAGGGGCTTCTCGGCGCCTTGAAAACCTATCTGTTCACCCATACGACCAATCGTATCGATGTCGAACTCGGCGCCAGGCTGTTCCGGCATTTGATGGCCTTGCCGATGGCCTATTTCCAGGCGCGTCGCGTCGGCGATTCGCTGGCGCGCGTGCGCGAACTCGAAAACATCCGTCAATTCCTGACGAGTTCGGCGCTGACCCTCGTCGTGGACCTGTTCTTCACCTTCGCCTTTCTGGCGGTGATGTTCTACTACTCGACGACCTTGACCTGGATCGTTCTGGCGTCCTTTCCGTTCTACATCGCGCTTTCGGCCGGCGCCGCGCCGTTGTTCCGCCGCCGGATCGACGAAAAATTCAAGCGCGGCTCGGAAAACCAGGCTTTTCTGGTTGAGTGCGTCTCGGGCGTCGAGACCTTGAAGTCGATGGCGGTCGAGCCCCAGATGCAGCGCCGCTGGGAAGAACAACTCGCCGGCTATGTGGCGGCTAGCTTTCGCGTCCTCGACCTCAACAACAACGCCAGCCAGGCCGTTCAGACGATCAACAAGCTGTCTGTCGCGGCGATCCTCTATTTCGGCGCGCGGCTGGTGATCGCCGGCGATCTGAGCGTCGGCGAACTGGTCGCGTTCAACATGCTGGCCCAACGCGTCAGCGCGCCGGTTTTGCGGCTGGCGCAAATGTGGCAGGAGTTCCATCAGGCCAAGCTCTCGATCGATCGGATGGGCGATATTCTCAACTCCGCGCCGGAGCCGAGCTTCAACCCCGGCCGCGTGGCCCTTCCGGCGATCCGCGGCGAAGTCGCCTTCGAGAAAGTCTCCTTCCGCTATCGGGTGGATGGCGCGGTCGCGCTCGACGACATCGATTTTTCGGTCAAGCCCGGCGAAATTCTCGGGCATCGTAGGCTCCTCGGGCTCGGGCAAGAGCACTTTGGCCAAACTGGTGCAGCGCCTCTACGTTCCCGAGAGGGGCCGCGTGCTGGTGGATGGCGTCGATCTCGCCATGGTCGACATCGCCTGGCTGCGCCGGCAGATCGGCGTGGTCATGCAGGACAACATGCTGTTCAACTGCTCGATCCGCGACAATATCGCGCTGGCCGAGCCGGGCATGGCGATGGAGCGGGTGATCGCCGCCGCCAATATCGCAGGCGCGCATGAGTTCATCCTCGAACTGCCCGACGGCTATGACACCATCGTCGGCGAACGCGGCGGAACCCTGTCCGGCGGCCAGCGTCAGCGCGTGGCCATCGCCCGGGCTTTGGTCACCGACCCCCGCATCCTGATTTTCGACGAGGCGACCAGCGCGCTGGATTACGAAAGTGAACGCGCCATTCAGCAGAACATGAAACGTATCGCGGCGGGCCGGACGGTGTTCGTCATCGCGCATCGACTTTCCACCGTGCGCCGGGCCGACCGCATCATCGACGATCGAGCATGGCCGCATCGTCGAGCAGGGAACGCACGACCAGTTGATCCGGATGAACGGCCGTTATGCCAAGCTCAACCAGATGCAGGGGGGCAGCCATGAGCTCGGCTAATCAGAAGATCGTCGCCTTTCCCAAGCCGAAGGCCAAGGTCACGCGCGGCGCCCATGAAATCGCCTTTCTGCCGGCGGCGCTCGAAATAACCGAAACGCCGCCCTCGCCGATCGGCCGCGCGATCGGCGCGACGATCGTCGGCGTCTTTCTCATCGCCCTCGCATGGGCGTCTTTCGGCGACGTCGATATCGTCGCGTCCGCCAACGGCAAGATCGTGCCGAGCGGACGCACCAAATTGATCCAGCCCCTCGAGACCGGCGTGGTCAGCGCAATTCACGTCCATGACGGCCAAAAGGTCAAAGCGGGCGAAGTGCTGATCGAACTCGATCCGACCATGACCAGCGCCGAGCAGGAACATCTCAATGGCGATCTGATGGGCGCCCAACTCGAGGTCGCGCGCCTGCGCGCGGCGCTTGCCTGGCGAATGGGCGCCGCGGCCGATCCGATCGCGGCCTTTCGAGCCGCCAGCGGGCGCGAGCCCGCTGCAGATCGAGACGCAGCGCCAGTTCCTGATCAGCCAGACCTCCGAACAAAACGCCAAACTGGCCGAACTGGAGCGGGAGCTGGCGCAAAAGGAAGCCGAGCGCGCGACGGTCGTCGCGAGCACCGCCAAACTGGAGGCGACGGTTCCCGTTCTGCAGGAGCGGGTCGACGTTCGCAAAATCCTGTTCGACAAGGCTCTGGGCAGCAAGCTGACTTATCTGACGGAATATCAGGAACTCGTCGGCATGAAGCAGGATATTTCGGTCAACCTGAGCCGGATGCACGAATCCGACGCCGCCGTCGGCGCGTTGCGCGAAACGCGGCAGCGCACCGAGGCCGAATTTCGCCGCACCATGTTTACCGAACTCACCAAGGCGCAGCAGCTTGCCGCTGGCTTCGCGCATGACGTCGTCAGGGCGGAGCGGCGCAGCAAGCTGCAAAGGCTGACCGCGCCGGTCGACGGCGTGGTCCAGCAGCTTGCGGTCCATACGGTGGGCGGCGTGGTGACGCCTGCCCAGGCGCTTGCCATCGTCGTGCCGGAAGACAGCGCCATCGAGATCGAAGCCATGCTCCCCAACCGCGAGGTCGGCTTCGTCCATGCGGGACAGGCGGCGAGCATCAAAGTCGATACGTTCAATTTCACGCGTTACGGCCTCCTTGGCGGGTCGGTGCTGAGCGTGTCGCAGGACGCGGTGACGCCGCCTTCGCCATCCCAGGGCAGACAGAACCCGACGTCCGAGGGCGCGGCAGGTCGAAGAGGGCAAAGGCGAGCCGCTGCAATATGTCGCTCGCATATCGCTCGCGCCAGACGCAGATGAATATCGACGGCAAACCGGTCAATCTCACTCCCGGCATGGCTGTGACCGTCGAGATCAAGACGGGCTCGCGCCGCATCATCAACTATCTGCTTTCGCCGCTCGAAAAGAACCGCCAGGAATCAATGCGGGAGCGGTAGAAAACCTGGAGCTTTTCAGGCGATGCCTTTTATATAAAAATCTCGAGCATGATGCGTTGGCGTCTCGCATCATGCCCGAGAACCGCGAAAATCCCGTGGGGGGCGGAATTTCCGCGAACATCAGCGCCGCATACCGGTCACATTATTTGTCTTGTGTGACCGGAGAACACGCTGAGGGTGGCGCGTTCCGCAATGCCGATGTTTTCCTCAAATGTCTCCTCGACCGAGCTGAGCGCCAGAACCTGCCGGTCCCGTTGCCGCAGCAGTTTTTCGATCCGGTTCGCCAAAGCCGCATGCTCCCGAAGGCCGACGGTCGTTTCTTCCGACAGGCGTCCAAGCCCGCCAATGTTGCGATGGCGCCGCCCAAGCCGAATTTCGAGATCATTGATCGGCGCCTCAACGTGAAAGACGATATCCGCTTGTGGCGCGGTCTGGAGCAAGGCGACGATGGATCGTCTGTCATGCTCGGCTGGAGCATGGCGATTGAGGCGATGGCCTGAATATAGGCCTGGTCGAAAATCCAGATGTCGGGGCTGGTGGATGCCTGAGACCAGACAGTGGAAAGGCGCAGTAGATATTGCCGCATCCTGAGCGAACGCAATATTTGACCTTGCGGCAAAGCTTGGGACAGCATCCTCGCGACACGTCCATCGGGAGACGCTTTCGACCATCCTCCACTTCTGGCGATCAATTCATAGGCAGGAACAATAAGCCGGCGCGCGGCCGTCGTGAATGAGGCGGAGGGTTCTTCATTGTCGCGATGCTCGGTCGTAAAAGCCACTTCGCCGGGCCGCGCGCTCAGCCTCAGCGAGGCTGGAAACCCATGCGCGCGCAAGCGATCCGCCAAAGTCAAACTCAGGGTGGTCTTGCCTGACCCGGGCGGGCCGAAAAATTCTATGATCACATCTCCACCCCGGCTCACAAAATACCCCAAGGGGCGCGCTTGATCGCGCGTGGCAGGCGGTCGAGGCGAGTTTCAATGAGCGCCGGACCCATCTTCAATTCGCGCCGGGCAACGGCGTCAGCGGAGCGGTCAGAAATCTGGCCGTGAGAAGCGCCCTTCGGCTTACCGAAGAGGCGCCGCGGCAGGCATTCGGTATCGACGCCCTGAGTTGGCATGGCCAAGGACAAATTCATTTCGCGGTTTCCTCGATCGCGGGATGATTTTTCTCGGCGCCACTCATCCCGCCGGCGGTGGATTTCGTTTCCGGTTTTTCCGCCGGCGCGGGCTTGTCTACTCGTCGTTACATACTCGGATCGAAGTCGATTTCGGTCAATCGACACCTCAGCTTGTATGGCGTTTAAAGGGGGGAGGCGCGAGAGATCGCTCTCGCCGAAAGGAGTTGTCGCTACCGCTTATGATGTAGTGTCCGAATGGGTGACGACGGGCCATTTGTTATCCAGATTCGTCCGTTTCATCCGTATGGCCGGCACGGACCAAAACAACTCCCGTCGCAAGCGCATTGGCGCCATGGCCGCATCGCTGTGGGAGATGTTGCGTCCCGGATCGCGGCGGCGGGTGCAAAGCTTCCGGGCGCGGTCCACGTCGAGGGCGGACGAGATTCAGGACACCTCACCTCATAAGCCCGATGAGGTGAGCGCGGCTATCGTCGAATGTCGAGGGAATGGCGATGCGGGCAACCCGAGCGAGTTGGGCTGCAAGGACCGCAGCCCGAACTCTCAAGGAGCTTCGGGGCGCTGGTTCCAGGGCAAGCATCTGAAGATCAAACGCGACGCTGGCGGCGCCCAGGCATGCGCCGCCGAGCTTCACTAAACGCGGTCGGAGCTTCCCCGGTCCGCGGCGGCAAGGAAGGCGAACGCGGGTTCGACAACCTCCGGCCGCACGGGGGGTGGGGCCAGATCGGCGCTTTTGATGGCGACGTCAGTCCGATTCTTGGCCTGAAGCTTTTTCATGATGTGCCGTACATGCACTTTCACTGTGCTTTCGCACAGGTTCAGCTCGTAGGCGATTACTTTGTTCGGCTTGCCCTTTCGGATCGCCTGGATCACCGCGAACTCGCGGTTCGTGAAGACGCTGGCGGCGCGTGACGCCTGAACGCTTGCGGGGGCCGGCGCTTGTTTGGCCGCTATGAGACATTGCGCCGGAACATAAGTTCCCCCGGCGCCAACAAAACGCAACGCCTGTACGAAAATGTCAAAACCCGCGCTGATCGATATATAGCCGTTCGCGCCTTGACTAAGGGCGAGCAAAACCTTGTTGAGATCGTCGCTTTTGCCCAGAACCATGGAACGCGTGCGCGGACCGATATCCGTAAGCTGCGCCAATTCGGCGTCCGCCTCTTCATCGCTCAGAGAGAGCGTCGATAGAAGCACGACGGCATGGTTGGCGGCCCCGGACTGCCCCAATTCGGAAAGAGAAGCGCAGCCAACGGCGCATCCTTCGGAATATTCGGCTACGCTTCGCAGTAGACAATCACGCAAAAAGGCGTTGCGCTCGACGACTACGATCATTCGGTGGAATTTAGACGCAGCATCCTCCTGCTCCGAGTCGTCAGACGTCTCACTGGTGCAAGAGTCCTCTCGATGAGAACTGCTCCGTTCCTGCGTGCGTGTTGAATATGTTGCAGCCATACTCCCCCTCCTATTACTAGCACTAATTTTGCGCCAAAAGTCACAAAATTTTTACCAACAATGCATGTAAACTGACAGTGGTCACCAAAATGTGGTTACCAATACTTCATATCTGGAAATTTTTACGCCAAAAATTCCATAAGTAATCCCTTATTTTACTATCTATTAATAACTAGCATGGCAAAGTCAAATGACGATAATTTGTGCATCCGATCTCGGCCGGGGCTATTGATTCCATTGCAACGTCCCCTAGCGTAAGGCAGCGAATGGTGAAGCTTATGATATAAACCGCCCCATATAAACTACGGTTTGTACTGAAGGGATCCCCCATTCGAGCTGCCGATCATACCTAAGTGTAAATACGTACCTAAGGCGACGCAGTAAATTCTACTTGCATACAGCAAGCTTGTCATCTTTTTTAACTACAAAACGGCCGAAAAACTCAGTATTTACAGTCACGCTTTAGTTGCGCTTATACTCCTTGAGTTATCTCAAGTTACTGAAATTGGATCGATTTTTTCTCTTAGCCTTCCGTAGCTTTGGCGAATCATCCCCTTTTGAATGATAGCGGCGGAGTTGTGGCGCAAAAGGTGTACGCCTAAAAGTCAGGCGCGAATTTGCGCCTCCGGTTGCGCGATCGCCCGCCATTCAGAGCAAAATTAAAATCCTGTGAATGCTCGCGTGTTCGGCCCCATGCCGGACCTCGGGCGTGCTACCAAGCCTCCGGCGATTGGGGGAGAGCGGATGGGGGCGTCTATCGATATTGGCATGACGCGCACGGGCGCCCCGGCTTTGATCGATCTTGAGGAATTGCTCGCCACGCGCCTGTTGGTGCAGGGCAATTCCGGATCGGGCAAATCGCATTTGCTGCGTCGGCTGCTGGAGCAGAGCGCCCGGCTTGTCCAGCAGATCGTCATCGATCCGGAGGGCGATTTCGTCTCGCTCGCCCAGCATTATGGCCATCTGACGCTGAACGCCGCCGAATGCGAGCGCGACCTCGCCGCCATCGCCGCGCGGGTGCGACGCCACCGCGTCTCGGTCGTGCTCAATCTTGAAGAGCTGGAAGTGGACGGCCAATTACGCTGCGCCGCGCAATTTCTCAACGCCTTGTTCGAGGCCGAACGCGACGTGTGGTTTCCGGCGCTGGTGGTGGTGGACGAAGCGCAACTTTTCGCGCCCGCAGCCGCCGCCGACGCCTCGGACGAGGCGCGCCGCATGAGCCTCGCCGCCATGACCAATCTGATGTGCCGCGGGCGCAAGCGCGGCCTCGCGGGCGTGATCGCCACGCAGCGGCTGGCCAAGCTCGCGAAAAACGTCGCGGCGGAAGCCTCCAATTTCCTGATGGGCCGCACCTTTCTCGATATCGACATGGCCCGCGCCGCCGATCTGCTCGGCATGGAGCGCCGGCAGGCCGAGGCGTTCCGCGATCTGGAGCAGGGCGCTTTCATCGGGCTTGGCCCCGCCATTGCGCGGCGGCCTGTGCAGATGCGCATCGGTGAGGTCGAGACGGAGGATCGCGGCGGCGCGCCGAAACTTTTGCCGCTGCCCATGGCGCATGGGGCGGAGAGTTTGCAGAGCCTGATCTTTGCGCCGGAGGAGCAGCCTATCTCCCCGCCGCGTCCGCGCGCCCCGGCCCCTGAGGCGGCGCGGGCGATTTTCGCGCGGATTGAACAGGCGCCGCCGCCGGACTATGTCGCCGCCGCGCCGCCCGAACTCAGCGAGGACGAGCGCGAGGAGGCGATCGACGACATCATCCGCCAGATGCTCGCCGACGCCCATTCGGCCTTCCAGACCAATGCCGCGCTGCATAGCGATTTTCTCCTGCGCTGCCGCATCCGTCGCCTCGGCGCGCGTCCTCCCGACCTGGCCGATTTCAGCCGGCGCCTGACGATTTTGCGCAGCTGCGCCGCCTATCCGGACAGCGCCGACGATGACCTCTGGGGGCGCGCGGTCGACCTCGCCCAGCGGCTGCCGAGCGATTTGCGCGGCGTCTTCCTGCTGTTGAGCCGGGCCGCCGCCGCAGGAAAACCCTGCCCGGGGGATGACGAGATCGCGCGCTTCTTCGGCAGCCATTCGCCCGGCCGCGCCCGGCGCATGCTGGGGCAGTTGGAACAGATCGAAACCATCGTCGTCCGCACCGATTTCCGGCAAAAACGCATCGTCGCCTTCCCCGAACTCGGCTGCGAAACCGCCGCAAAGGAGGAAGCGCCCGCGCTGACGTCATGAGGCTATAAGTTAGTTCACGTCTTGCGTCTCGGGGGCGGGCGCGGTGAAAAGATCGTCGAGGATTCCGCGCCTTTTCCGGCCGGCGCACCAGGGCCAGGCCGTCGCCGTCGCAGACGAGTGTTTCGGACTTCGGGCTGAAGGATGGTATGGCCGTCCTGCTTTCCAGTGCCGCCACCAGAAAGGCCCCGGCGCCGAGCGCTTCGATCCCGCCGATCGTCAGCCCGGCGCAGCGGCTGCCGGCTTCCACCGTGATGACCTCGATGTCGAGTCCGAGCGCATGAAGGTCGATGGCGAGGCGGTCGAGACTGCCGCCGCGCAGTTTGGCGATCACTTTGGTCATGTCGCGATACAGCAGAAGTTCGGCGACACGTTCGGCGCCGATCCGCGCGGGCAGCACGACGCGATTGGCTCCTGGCCTGAATGAGCTTGCTTTCCGTGGAGGGCAATTCGCCGCGCGCGATGATCAGCAGCTTTCGGTTGAGGCTGCGGGCGGTGAGCGTGATGAAGACATTGATGGCGTCGTCGGGCAGCACCGTCGCAAGGGCCCTGGCGCGCATGACGCCGGCCAGCCGCATGGTGTCCTCGTCGGCGGCGTCGCCGTGAATAAAATGATGCCCGGCCTTGAGGGCGGCGGCGATACGTTCTTCGGAATGGTCGATGACGACGAAATCGCCTTGCGAGGCCTTGAGTTCGCGACAGAGCATCTGGCCAATCCGGCCGAAGCCGCAAACGACCACATGATCGGAAAGCTTGTCGATGTCCTTTTGCATGCGGCGGCTCCCGAAAACCTGCTGGAACTGGCTGGCGGTGATCAACTGGAACAGGCTGCCGGTGAGAAAGATCATCCCCGTGCAGCCCGCAACGATCAGCGCGATCGTAATGGCGCGCAGAACAGGCGTATCGACAGGGACGACCTCGCGATAGCCGACCGAATAGACCGTAAGAACAACCATATAGATGGCGTCATTCAGATTCCATCCCGAGGCCATGTAGGCCAGCGTGGCCGCGACGGCGACGACCAGCATGAAAGCCAGGCCAGCGACCAGATTTCGCAGCGGGGAGGCGAGAAACTGAACCATCGAAATTCCAATAGCGCGCCGAAACAGCTAACGCGATAGGACTTTTCGAGTGATTGATCCATCGCAATCTTGCCCGCTCGGGCAGAAGCAAAAACCGGCTTCTGCGTCAATGGGGCTTTTTCTTCAAGATCGCGCGCAGGAATCCCGCGATACGTGACCTCCAATTTGCTTCTGAGCGGCGGCGGCGATGGCAGCGGCGTCGATAAAAGCAACGCCTGCGTCATCGGGGCGTCTTTCGCGTCGAGACTTTCCACGGGCCGGCTTTCCTCGAGAAGACTTCCCCGGCTTGCCTCCAGTCGGCTCGCCTCAATTCGACCCGCCTCCAATCGATTTGCCAATTCTTCTTCGACAAGCTCGCGCCACGCGCCTTTCAACTCGCGTTCAAGCTCAACGGGCGACATTTTCGCGAAAACATCGCGCAATTCGCCTTCGATCTCTTCTCTGGACAGCACTTTTTCCTCCTTTCAATTCATTTTGCGTCGTCGGAATGACCGAGAAGGTGAGCAGCGGCGCGCCAGGCGTGACGCGTCATCGCCTCGAGGCGGCGAACCGTCTCGATCCGGGCCATGGCCTGATCCGCCGTGAGCGCTTCCGCTCCGCCCACCGCTTTCAGAGTCTCGCTGCGATGCTTGCGCTGGAACTCGCTCAATGTTCTCGCGCCTTGTTCCAGTCTGGCGAGAGCCGCGTTTGCGCCCGGCGTGTCCAGCGAGTCGATGGGGGCGGCGGCGGCGCTGAGCGCCAATTCATGGGCGATGTCATGGACCGCCGCAACCGCATCGCGCATCGCCTCCGCGCAGATTTTTGCCGCGCGGGCCTCGTCGGAGCCGTCCTGCGTCCCGAGAAAGTCCCGCTCCTCGCCGGCGATTTCCGCCAGCCGGGAAGCGTGATCGAGGGCGTGCAGCGTGCCGGTCAGGCGAAACTCTTCGCTCGCGGAGCTCAGGAGGGCCGCTGACGTCGGAAATGAAGTCCCGGCTTTTTTGCAGGGCGTCCGCCGCGTCCGTCACGGCAATGGGAGCGCCCCCGCTGGCGCCCGTGACGGCGGCGGCGATTTTTTCGCCCATCTGTTCGATCGCCAGCGCGAGGGTGCGGCGGACGGCTTCCACCGCGACAATCGGATTGTCCAGCGCCGCCGGGTCGAGGGCGCGGGTCAGGGGCGAGCGCCGGTCGGGCAGCAGGCGTTCGACCAGACGCGTAAAGCGCTCAATCGCCGGCATCACCGCCATGACGCCGACGACATTATAGGCGGTGTGGTAGGCGGCGAGCAGCGTCAGGCCGTCGACATGGTCGGCAGCGCGGAAAATCCACGGCATGGTCAGGGGGAAGAGCGCGAGGGCGATGAGCGCCGCGATGATCTTGAAGAGAATATAGGCCAGCGCCAGCCGTTTGGCGGTGACGGTCGCGCCGATGGCCGCCAGCGCCGAACTGGTCGCGGTGCCGATATTCTGCCCGATGATCAGCGCGCAGCCCTGATCCAGCCCGATGGCGCCGGCGTAAAAGGCCGAGAGCGTGACGGTGATCGACGCCGTCGAGGATTGCATCACGGTGGTCATGAGGAGGCCGATGACCACCAGCGACAGCAGCCCGAACCATCCCGACAACAGGCCGACGCCCGGAGCGCCCAGAACGGCGGGGAAATCGGAAGGATGCAACTGCGCCGCAAGGCCGCCCATGCCTTGCTGGAGCGTGGTCAATCCGTAAAGGACGAGGGCGAAGCCCGCCAGCGCCGCGCCAGCCGCCGAGAGGCGCCCGCGCCCCATCAGCCTGGCCAGGGCGCCGACGAAAATCATCGGCAAGGCATAGGAGGACAGGGAAACCCGCAGGCCGATCAGCGCCACCAGCCAGCCCGTGCCGGTCGTGCCGACATTGGCGCCCAGCACCAGCCCCAGCCCTTGCGGAAAACCCAGCAGACCCGCGCTGACGAGGCCGATGGTCGTCATGGTCGTCGCGCTCGACGATTGCACGAGCAGCGTGACGATGGCGCCCCAGAAGGCGCCGGAGAGCGGCGTCGCGGCGGCCTTGCCGAGAACCGTGCGCAGCGACGATCCGGCCAGCCCTTTCAGGCCGTCCGTCATGATGGTCATGCCGAGCAGAAACAGGCCTATGCCGCCCAGAACCGATATCGTCATCGACATTGGCGTCTCCCGTCACGTTTGTTCGGTTCCGGTTTCAGCTTTCCTGATCGAGTTCGGCGCGCGCCGCCGCGAGTTCGCTTTTCTTTTCCGGGTCCACTTCCGGATAGGTGAGGTTGAGCTTTTCGACGACCTCGACAATCGCGGCGGCGACGACCAGACGCGAGAACCATTTATGGTCGGCGGGCACGACATACCATGGCGCGCGCTTGGTGGCGGTCGCCTTGATCGCCTCCTCGAAGGCGTGCTGGTAATCGTCCCAGCGCTGGCGCTCGCGGACGTCGGCGGAGGAGAATTTCCAGTTTCGCGACGGGTCTTCGATCCGCTTCATGAAGCGCTTTTTCTGTTCATCGCGCGAAATATTCAGGAAGAATTTGAGAACGATCACGCCCTGACGGGTCAGGTAATCCTCGAAATGGGCGATGTCGCCGAGCCTTTCGTCCCAGATGCGTTTGGTGACATATTCGGACGGCAGCTTCTGGTGTTCGAGCAAATCCTCATGCACGCGAACGACCAGCGTTTCTTCATAATAGGATCGGTTGAAGATGCCGATGCGGCCCCGCTCCGGGACTTGTTTGGCGTAACGCCACAGGAAGTCGTGCGACAATTCCTCGTCCGAGGGCTGCTTGAAGGACGACACCTGACAGCCCTGCGGATTGACGCCGGACATGACGTGCTTGATCGTGCCGTCCTTGCCCGCCGCGTCCATGGCCTGAAAAACCAGCAACAGCGACCAGCGATCCTGCGCGTAAAGCTTGTCCTGTTCCATCGCCAGCCAGTCGCGGCCGCGTTGCAGGAGTGCGGACGCCTCGGTCTTGTTCATCTTGAGGCCGCGCGTGTCGCCGGGATCGAAATCCTTGAGCCGGAATCCCTTGCCCGAGGTGACCCGGAAGGGACTGACGTATTTGTCGACGAACTCCTGAACTTCCTTGTTGGGCATGGATGTTTCCCCCCGAGATTGCTTGTTTTGACGCCAGCGTAACAGAAGTTTTCCGAAAAGCAGCAGTCCTGTCGATCCGGATCGCGAGTGTTGAGTTCGCGAGGAAAGCGGCTTAACTCAGTACGGATCAGGCAAACGGCCGCAGGCCAGAAAGTCCATTCATGACCGAGGATCGCGCCGTGCGGGCGTCGCTTGTTCTTTGCGCCATGGTCGCCGCTTCTCGCCGCCGCCTATCTGGCGCGGCCGATCATCGCCCCCGTGACCTTCGCCTTGTTCATCGTCGCGGTGGTCTGTCCGCTGCAAGGCGCGCTTCAGCGGCGCATTCCAAAATTGCTCGCGCTGGTCCTGACCCTGCTGGCCACCATCGCCGTCATCTCGGTTCTCGCCTTTCTGGTGGTTTGGGCCTTTGGCCTCGTCGCCCAGTGGCTCCTCAGATAACACCGCGCGTTTCCAGGCGCTTTACACGCAGGCGACCGATTGGCTCGATGGGCACGGCGTGCCCGCGCATACCACGATGGCGACGAGCTTCAATCCCTCCTGGATCACCGGCGTGGTGCGGGAAATCGGCGGAAAGGGCGCGGGCGCGCTGTCCTTCATCATCATCACCTTTGCCTTCACGGTGCTGGCCCTGCTCGAAGTCGATGTCGTCCGCAACAGCGTCAACCGGCTTGAGAGCCCGAAAATGCGCGAGGCGCTGCTGTCGCCCGCGCAGGAAATTTCCTCAAAATTTCAAAAATATATGCTGGTGCGCAGCACGATGAGCCTGTTGACCGGCGCGGTCGTCTGGGCCTTTGCGCTGACGGCGGGAATCGAGTTGGCGACGGCTTGGGGCGTGATCGCCTTCGTCCTCAATTACATTCCCTTTATCGGCCCGCTCATCGCGACGGTCGTTCCCTCGCTGTTCGCGCTGGCGCAGTTCGAATCCTGGCAATCTGGCGATCGGGGTGTTCGCCTGCCTGAACTTCATCCAGTTCTTCATCGGCAGCTATCTCGAACCCCGTATCGCCGGCAAACGGCTCTCGCTCTCGCCCTTCATGGTGCTGTTCGCGGTGTTTTTCTGGAGCTTTCTGTGGGGCATGGCGGGCGCCTTCATCGGCGTGCCGATCCTGATCGCCGTGCTCACGATTTGCAGCGAGCATGAGTCGACCAGATGGATTTACGTGCTCATGTCGGGGGGCGGCGCCAGCGAAAAGGCGTGACGAGGCTAGGCCTCGTCGCGCCCTTGGCGCTTGCGCGATAACTCGCGCGTAAATCGTCGATGCTGATCGAGCGGCCGTCTTGCTCGACGCGCCAATAGGTCCAGCCATTGCAGGCGGGCAACCCTTGCGTCAGGGCGCCGATCTTGTGGATCGAGCCGATGATCTCGCCCAGCGCAATCGCGCCGTCGGCGCGCACCACCGCTTGATGGCGGCGCTTTTCGTCGAACAGAATCGTTCCCGGCGCGATCATGCCCGCTTCGATCAGGCGTGGCGAAGGCGACGCGCGCCTCCTGCCTTTTGCCGGGCGGCGACTGGAATGCTGCGTCCGGTAATGGTTCGGCAGCAGCGATACGCTCACGCGCTGCGGAAATATAGCTTTCGTCGCGCTCGCAGCCGATGAAATGACGGCCGAGTTTTTTGGCCACGGCGCCGGTCGTGCCAGTGCCGAAGAAGGGATCGAGCACCACATCGCCGGGTTTTGACGCCGCCATCAGGATGCGCGCGAGCAGGGCTTCGGGCTTTTGGGTCGGATGGGTTTTTCTGCCGTTCTCGTCCTTGAGGCGTTCAGCGCCGGTGCAGATCGGAAAGAACCAGTCGGAGCGCATCTGGCGGTCTTCATTGCCAGCCTTCAGCGCCTCGTAATTAAAGGTATAGGCCTTGGCTTCGGCGCTGCGCGACGCCCAGATCATCGTCTCATGCGCATTGGTGAACCGCCGGCCCCGGAAATTGGGCATGGGATTGGCCTTGCGCCACACGATGTCGTTGAGGATCCAGAAGCCGAGATCCTGCAGGATGGAGCCGACGCGGAAAATATTGTGATAGGAGCCGATGACGAAGATCGTCGCGTCCGGCTTCATCGCGCGCTGCGCCGCCGCGAGCCAGTCGCGGGTAAAGCGGTCGTAATCGGCGAAAGAGGCGAATTTGTCCCAGTCGTCGTCGACCGCGTCCACTTCGCTCTGGTCGGGCCGGGTCAGGCCGCCTTCAAGCTGAAGATTATAGGGAGGATCGGCGAAGACCAGATCGACGCTGGCCTCGGGCAGGCCGCGCATGGCATCGATGCAATCGCCAACCAGGATCTGGTTGAGCGGAGGCGGCGAGACCGACTTCGGCCCGGGCGCCAGCCTGAGTCCAGTACGCAAAACCTGTTTCTGGACTCTTGGAGCCGGCCACCCCGGCGCGAAGGATACTCATGAACGCAAAACCCTACGCGACTGACTGACAAGGCCACGCTAGGCGAACGCGGTAAAGACGAGGTTTAGGCGTCCGATCGGAAGGTGTCCCTTTTCCGTACGGAAAGCTTAATGCAGTGTTATGATGACGCTGTGTCGCCGGTCTCGCCGCACAGTCGAACCGGAGCATAGCTGCGTCGATGTTCGGGGCAGGGACCGAGTTTTTGCAGCGCCGCGCGATGGGCCACGGTCGCATAGCCGGCGTGCGCGGAAAAACCATAACCGGGATGCAACAGATCGAGCCGCGCCATCAGGCGGTCCCGCGAAACCTTGGCGACGATCGAGGCGGCGGCGATGGACAGGCTGATCGCGTCGCCTTGAATGATGGCGCGGCTCGCGCAGGGCAGGGCCGGCAGATCGTTGCCGTCCACCAGAATGAAGGCCGGCGCGAGGCCCAGCGCCTGCGCCGCGCGGCTCATGCAGGCCAGCGTCGCCTGCCTGATATTGATCGCGTCGATTTCCGCCGCCGGCGCCATGGCGACCGCGACGGCAAGCGCGCGGGCGCAGATGTCTTCGTAAAGCGCCTCGCGTTTTGCCGCGGTGAGCTTTTTGGAATCGTCCACGCCTTGCGGCAAATCGCGCGGGTTGAGGATGACCGCCGCGACGCAGACCGGTCCGGCCAGCGGACCGCGCCCCACCTCGTCGATTCCGGCGACCGGCCAGATGTTTTGCGCGATGAGCTCAAGCTCGATGTCGAAATGCGCGCTCAATTCGCGGCGCCCGCATCGAGCGCGTGCCTGAGGCTGCGCAGATCGCGCCAGGCTTGCGCCTTTTTGAGCGGCGCGCGCAGCAGATAGGCGGGATGCAGCATCGGCAGCGCCTTGATCTTGCGGTCGCCGCAGTCGTAGTCATGCCAATGGCCGCGCAACCGCATGATGCCCTCCTTCTCGTTCAGCAGGGTCTGGGCGGAGGACGCGCCGAGCAGGACCAGAAAATCGGGCGAAACCAATTCGATCTGGCGGCGGATGAAGGGCAGGCACAAGGCCAGTTCCTGCGGTGTCGGCGTGCGGTTGCCGGGCGGCCGCCAGGGTACGACATTGGCGATATAAACTTTTGTGCGGTCGAGGCCGATGGCGGCCAGCATCTTGTCGAGCAATTGCCCGGCCTTTCCGACGAAAGGTTTTCCGATGCGGTCCTCTTCGGCGCCGGGACCCTCGCCGACGATCATCAGGCGCGCGTCGGGCGCGCCGTCGGCAAAGACCAATTGGGTCGCGGCGTTTTTCAGGGCGCAGCCGTCGAAGGCGCCCAGTTTTTCGCGCAATTCATCAAGCGTGCCTGCGCTGGCCGCCTGTTCGCGCGCGCTGGCGACGGCGGAGTCCTGCGACAGCGCCGCAGCCGGGCGGGCGGCGAGGGGCGCCATAACTGGCGCAACGGGCGACGGCGCGGGTCTTGGCTGAGGAATCCTTGGCGGCTGAGGAGGCGATGGCCGGGGAGGCGGCAGGCGCCTGCGGACCGGGAAGGCTGCGCCAGCGATTTGGTCTGCGCCAGCGATTGAGCGAAGCGGTCGACCGGCGCTTCCTCCACCGGACAATCAACGCCCATGTCGACATACCAGCGCAACAGCGCTGCGAGGTCTTGGCGGTCCGGGGCGGAGGGAAGGGGCATGGCTGTTCTTAGCCGTCAGGAGCTTCAGGCGCAAACTCGCGCGTCAAACAGTCGCAAACCGATGCAGCGCACAATAATATTGCGCTCAGGCCGCAGGTATCGCTGTAGACACGCGCGTGAAGCGCGCTATGAAGATTATTGCAGGCGCGCGCAATGCGCTATGAAGATTAAATAAAGGCGTCACCAAAAAGGGGCGTCCTGTGGGAGAAAGAGATGAGCGAAGTGGAGTTAGAGCCGCGCGAGGCGATGGATTATGACGTGGTGGTGGTCGGCGGCGGTCCGGCGGGCCTCGCGGCGGCGATCCGGCTCAAGCAGATCAATCCGGACTTTTCCGTCGTGCTGGTGGAAAAAGGCTCCGAAATCGGCGCGCATACTCTGTCCGGCGTGGTGGTCGACCCCATCGGCCTCGACAAGCTGCTGCCGGGTTGGCGCGAAGACGCCGATGCGCCGCTGAAGCTCAAGGTCGCGGACGACCATTTCTATCTGCTCGGCCCCTCCGGCGGTCTGCGCCTGCCCAACTTTCTCATGCCGCCGATGATGAATAATCACGGCAATTTCGTCGGCTCGCTCGGCAATGTCTGCCGCTATCTCGGCGCCAAGGCGGAAGAACTCGGCGTGGAAATCTATCCGGGTTTCGCTGCGGTCGAGCTATTGCTCGGCGACAAGGGCGAAGTTCTCGGCGTCGCCACCGGCGACATGGGCGTTGGCCGCGACGGCAAGCCCAAGGATTCCTTTGTCCGTGGCATGGAGTTGCGCGGCAAATACACGTTTTTCGCCGAGGGCGCGCGCGGTTCGCTGTCGAAACAGCTCATCGCCAAATTCAAGCTGGATGAAGGACGCGAGCCGCAGAAATTCGGCATCGGCTTGAAGGAACTCTGGCAGGTCGATCCGGCCAAGCACAAGCCCGGCGTGTTGCAGCACAGCTTTGGCTGGCCGCTCTCAGGCGACACCGGCGGCGGCTCGTTTCTCTATCATATCGAGGACAACCAGGTCGTCGTCGGCTTCGTCGTCCACCTCAACTACAAGAACCCGACCCTGTCGCCCTTCGACGAATTCCAGCGTTTCAAGACGCATCTGATGATTCGCGACGTGTTCGAAGGCGGCAAGCGCCTGAGCTATGGCGCGCGCGCGCTGTCGGAAGGCGGCTGGCAATCGGTTCCCAAATTGAGTTTCCCGGGCGGCGTGCTGCTCGGCTGCTCGGCCGGCTTTGTAAACGTGCCGCGTATAAAGGGGTCGCATAATGCGGTCCTGTCGGGGATGCAGGCGGCGGAGGCCGCCGCCACGGCGTTGGCGGCAGGACGCGCCCATGACGAACTGGCGGATTACGAGAATGGCTGGCGCGACAGCGCGATCGGGGTCGACCTCAAGAAGGTGCGCAACGTCAAGCCGTTGTGGTCGAAATTCGGGACATTGATCGGGGTGTCGCTCGGCAGCCTCGACATGTGGCTCAATCAGCTTTTCGGCTGGAGCCCCTTCGGCACGCTGCCGCATGGCGCGCCGGATCACGCAAGCTTGCTGCCGCTCTCGAAGGTCACGCCGCATGTCTATCCCAAGCCCGATGGCGTGCTGACCTTCGACAAACTGTCCTCGGTGTTCATCTCCAACACCGATCACGAGGAAAACCAGCCGATCCACCTGAAACTCACCGACCCCAGCATTCCGGTGGCGAAAAACCTTCCGGAATTTGGCGAGCCGGCGCGGCTTTACTGCCCGGCGGGGGTTTATGAGATCGTCTATGGCGACGAGGTGAAGAAGACCGACCCGCGTTTCGTGATCAACGCGCAGAATTGCGTTCACTGCAAAACCTGCGACATCAAGGACCCGGCCCAGAACATCACCTGGACCTGTCCGGAAGGCGGCGGCGGCCCGAATTATCCGAATATGTGAGGGGCGCGACCTCTCATCCGGTCTTTCAGGTCCCCTTCTCCCTCAAGGGGAGAAGGGAGAGGGGTCGCCGCGACCTACCCGCGCAAAGGCGAAAACCGCTCCGCGCTCGCCTTGTCCCAGATGGCGCGCAGCCGCGAGTCGCGCGCCCCGCGCAAAAATTCGCCCTCTTCCATCGCCGGGTAAAGATCGGCGAAGCTGATCACGCTGTCGGAAACGCGGCGGCGGAATTGGTCGAGGTCGAATTGGCCGGGATGGTCGAGCCCGGCCGCCGCCGTCAATTCGCTCAGGCAATGCAGGGTGGCGCGGTGGAAATTCGCCACGCGCAAAACTTTGTCCGGCACGTGAAGGGCTCGGCCGAGCGCAGGGATTCTGGGTGGCGACACCGGTCGGGCAGGCGTCGGTGTGGCAGGACAGCGACTGGATGCAGCCCACCGAGAACATGAAGCCGCGGGCGCTGTTGCACCAGTCGGCGCCGAGCGCCATGGCCCGCGCCATGTCGAAGGCGGTGAGGATCTTGCCGGAGCAGCCGAGCTTTATTTGTCCGCGCAAGCCGGTTCCGACCAGCGCGTTATGGATGAAACTCAGGCCCTCGCGCATCGGCATGCCGAGATGGTCCATGAATTCGAGCGGCGCGGCGCCGGTGCCGCCTTCCTTGCCATCGACGACGATGAAGTCCGGCGTGGTTCCGCTTTGCAGCATGGCCTTGCAAATGGCGAGAAACTCGACCGGCTGGCCCAGACAGAGCTTGAACCCGACCGGCTTGCCGCCGGACAGGCCGCGCAATTTGTCGATGAATTCCATCATTTCGAGCGGAGTCGAAAAGGCGCTGTGGCGGGCTGGCGAAACGCAGTCAATCCCCAACGGCACGCCGCGAATGGCCGCGATTTCCGGCGTCACCTTGGCGGCGGGCAGCACCCCGCCGTGGCCGGGCTTGGCGCCCTGGCTCAGCTTGATCTCGATCATCTTGATCTGCGGATTTCGCGCGACGCGAGCGAAATTTTCGGTCGAGAAGACGCCGTCGAGCGTGCGGCAGCCGAAATAGCCGGAGCCGATCTCCCAGATAATGTCGCCGCCTTTTTCGGCGTGATAGGGCGAAAACCCGCCTTCGCCGGTGTCATGGGCGAAGCCGCCGATTTTTGCCCCGCCATTGAGCGCCCGAATGGCGTTGGCGCTGAGGGCGCCAAAACTCATGGCCGAGATATTGAGCACGGAAGCGGAATAAGGCTGCGTGCAAGCCGGGCCGCCGATGGTGACGCGATACGGCTCTTTGGCATGGGGACGCGGCGCCAGCGAATGGAGCATCCATTCGAACCCGTCGGAATAGACCGGCAATTGCGTGCCGAAGGGCCGCTTGTCGAGTTGCATCTTGGCGCGCTGGTAGACGAGCGCGCGGCGGTCGCGGCTGAAGGGCGCGCCATCGGTTTCGCTCTCGAAGAAATATTGACGCATTTCGGGGCGGAATTCTTCGAGGATGAAGCGCAAATGCGCCAGTATCGGAAAATTGCGCAGGACCGAATGGCGTTTTTGAGCAGATCGCTGATCCCGACCACGGTCAGGCCGCCGAAACCCGCCAACGGGATGGCAAGCAAGCGCGATGCCGGCCCGGATCAAGGGCCAGCGCGACCAGAACCCAGACGAAGAAAAATATGCTGAGCAACAGCGCGGAATAGCGCGGCGCGAAAATCAGGCTGAGCAGACGCATGGACGGGTCCTCGGGCGGGATCGGCGTTATACCATGTTTTTCCGTGCGACGATCCTACGCGGTCGTTTGCGCCGAGGCGCCTTTGCAGGGCGGCAAGGACGAGCAATGGGCAAGGTGATAATTTGAATCCCTGCAAACAAACCGAAAGACCGAGATGAGCCAGGCGACGATCCCCGCGCGAAAATCCGTCCTGCCGCCGGCGGCCATCGTCTTCGCCGGCTGCCTGATCGCGCTGTTGTCTTTCGGGCCGCGCTCGGTCATGGGAGCGTTTCAACTGCCGGTGTTTTCGTCGCGCGAGTGGGGCGCGGGAAGCTTTTCCATTGCGCTGGCGACGCAAAATCTGCTGTGGGGCGTCGGCCAGCCTTTTGCCGGCGCTTTGGCCGACCGCTTCGGCTCGAAATATGTGCTGATCGCCGGCGCGCTGCTTTACGCAGCAGGTCTTGCCTTGATGGCGCAGGCCAACTCGGGATTGAGCTTCAACCTCGGCGCCGGCGTGTTGATCGGCTTCGGCCTGTCGGGAGCCTCGTTCAATCTGGTGCTCGGCTCCTTCGCCAAGCTTTTGCCGCCGGAGCGGCTGGGCATGGCGTTCGGCGCGGCGACGGCGGCGGGGTCTTTCGGCCAGTTCCTGTTTTCGCCGCTCGCCAACGCGCTGATTTCGCGGCATCGGCTGGGAGGGCGCCTGCCTGGTTTTCGCGGCGCTGATCCTCCCTATCGTGCCGCTGTCGCTGGCCATCGCCAGCCCGCGCGCGGTAATCACCAAGCACAGCGAAGGTCAGGGCGCGAGTCTCTCGCGGGCGCTCAAACATAAATCCTATGCGCTGCTGGTGGCGGGGTTTTTCACCTGCGGCTTCCAGTTGGCTTTCATCACGGTTCATTTCCAGCGCTATGTTGTGGAAAGCGGCCTCTCGCCCGCCATCGGCGCCTGGGCCATCGCGCTGGTCGGCGTGTTCAATATTTTCGGCTCGCTGCTGTCCGGCTGGCTCGGCTCGCGGATGCCGCGCCGCTATATCCTCTCGACCATTTACTTCTCCCGCGCGCTGGCGACCCTCGTGTTCATCGCCTTGCCGCCCAGCCCGCAATCCGCACTGCTTTTCGGCGCCGTGACCGGCCTGCTGTGGCTTTCCACCGTTCCGCCGACCTCCTCGCTGATCGGCACGATGTTCGGCGCGGGCAGTCTTTCGATGCTTTACGGCGTCGCCTTTTTCTCGCACCAGATCGGCGGCTTCCTCGGGGTGCTGCTCGGCGGCTTTTTCCGCGCCAGCACGGGCTCCTATACGCCGGTGTGGGTCCTGTCGATTGCGCTGGGCGTGATCTCGGCCTTGCTCAATCTGCCCATCGTCGAAGCGCCGGCGAGGGCGGTCCCGCAACCGGCTGAGTGAGGACTGGGGACAAAGATGAATGATTTTGTGCTGCAGCCGCCGCCGCAAGCCGCCGCGCCGGTCGCGGGAGGAGGGCGTTTCGCTGTGCGGCGCATTTTCTGCGTCGGCCAGAATTACGCCGCCCATTCGCGCGAAATGGGCGGCGATCCAACCCGCGAGCCGCCGTTCTTTTTCACCAAGCCCGCCGATGCGCTGGTGACCGGCGGCGCCGACACGCCCTATCCCGGCGCGACCCAAAACCTGCATCATGAAATCGAACTGGTCGTCGCCATTCTGCGCGGTGGCGCCGCTATTCCGGTCGCCGAAGCGCAGGACCATATTTACGGCTACGCCGTCGGCCTCGACCTTACGCGGCGCGATTTGCAGAGCCAGGCGAAAGAGGCGCGGCGCCCTTGGGACATGAGCAAGGGATTTGACTTTTCCGCGCCGCTCGGCCTGATCGAACCGGCGACGAAAATCGGCCACCCGAAATCCGGCCGCATCGCGTTGAAGGTTAATGGCGAGTTGCGGCAGGACGGCGATTTGTCCGACATGATCTGGTCGGTCGGGGAAATCATTGCCGCGCTTGTCGAATTATGTTGCGCTGGCGCCCGGCGATCTCATTTTCACCGGCACGCCCTCCGGCGTCGGCCCGCTGTTGCGAGGCGACGTGCTGGAGGGAGAGATCGACGGCGTCGGCGTGGTGCGGACGCGCATCGTCTAGAGCCCGATCTTATTGCATCAGATCGGGGCTCTAGGTCTTTGTTTTTGCGCGTTTTCTTCACGCCAACCGGTATCCACTTGGCTTGAAAACGCTTTAAGCGCTCATTTGGCGGGCAGCTTGTCCTTCTCCGTGGGCAACCCGCCGTCGTCGATGTCGAAATCGGGATCAAGGATCGTCTTGCCCTGCGCGCCGACAAACGCGGGCTGGGCCTTGATCCACAGGCTCGGCTTCATCTCTTTCGCATAGGCCATGAGCCGCGCTTCAAGATCGCGCACAATCTCCGGGATTCTGTTCGGCGACGTTGGTGGTCTCGGCGGGATCTTTGGCAAGATTGAATAATTCGGTCTTGCCCGGCAGCAGGGCGATCTTCACCAACTTCCAGTCGCCCTTGCGCACAGCGCCACGGAAAGCCTCGACATTGATCAATATGTCCTCATTGGGCGAGGGCGCGTCCTGCGCCAGCGTCGGCCACATGTCCTTGCCGTCAAAAGGATGATCCGGACTGCCCTTGCCGCCCGCCAGCGAAAGCAGCGTTGGCATGACGTCGACCATATGCAGCGGCGCCTTGACGACCTTGGGTTGCAGTTTGCCCGGCCAGTTGACGAAAGCCGGCACACGCACGCCGCCTTCATGCAGGCTGCCCTTGCCGCCGCGCAACGGCGCGTTGGACGCCGGCGGCTTCTGGTTCTGCTCAATGCCGCCGACTTCGGCGTCGCGTTCGGCGTCGCTCTTGGCGCCTTGCGCGAACAGGCCGCTGGTCGCGCCGCCATTGTCGCTGGCGAACAGGATGATGGTGTTGTCGCGCAGCCCCTTCTTTTCGAGTTCGGCGACGATGCGGCCGACTTGTTCGTCGAGCGCCGCGATCATGCCGTAATAGGCGCGGGCGTTCTTGTCGGCGACGTCCTTGTAGGGCGCCTGATAACTTTCAGGGGACTGATAGGGCGCATGAGGCGCGAGCGAGGCGAAATAGAGGAAGAAGGGTTTTTTGCCATCCTGCTGGTCGATCAGCTTGATCGCGTCGTCGCCGACCAGTTTGGTGAAATAGCCGTTTTCTTTCAGGAACTTGCCATTGCGCTGCCAGTCGATCACGCCGCCGCGCTCATGGGTGAAATAGTCGATCTCGCCGACGACATTGCCATAAAAGTAATCGAAGCCGCGATTTTGCGGCCAATATTTCTTGTCGGCGTGGCCGAGATGCCATTTGCCGACCATCAGCGTGTTATAGCCGGCCTCCTTGAGCGCTTGCGGCAGGGTCTTTTCGTCGGTGTTAGCCCATAAGTGTGGCTGGGGAAGATCACCAGCGTCTGCAAACCGTAGCGCATCGGATAGCGCCCGGTCATCAGCGCCGCGCGCGAGGGCGTGCACACCGGCTCGCCGTAGAAGGATTCGAGCGCACGCCTTCGTGGGCCAGCTTGTCGATGTTCGGCGTCTTGGGGCGGCCGCCGTGGTAGCCGATATCGGCGTTGCCGAGATCGTCAGCCATGATGAAGATGATGTTAGGCTGTTTGGCTGGCGCCTCCGCCAGAACCGGGGAGACGCCGAATCCGATCAAGGTCAGGGCAATGGTCAGGCTTTTGGTGAACATGGGTCTATTTCCGATCATTGCAGGGAGACATCCACGCTCTCGATCTTGCCGTCGAACTTGAATGGCTTGCGGTCGAAATAGGCGAAGGAAACCGGCGAGCCGAGATCGACGCCGACATCGAAGGACTCGCTGGCGGTGAAGGCGCCAGCCACCGTGCGCTTGAGGGCGATATGGGCCTCGTCCTTGCCGTCAACCGTAATGACCACCTCGCCTGGACCGCCCGGCTTGCCGATGGCGGTGGCGATCTCGATCACATGCTTGCCGGGGCCGAGCTTTTCCTTGGGGCCGCCAATATAGCGCTCGATCATCATCATGTTGTATTCATAGGCCAGCCTGCCCTTGTCCATGAATACGGTCAGGCCGCCGCCGATGCCGCCCAGCGCATAGAGCACGCCTGAGGCTTCGCGGCCCATCTCGGCCTTGACGACGACCTTGTTGGACATGCGCCCGACGCCGGGCGCGGCGAATTCCGGCATGCGCGTGGTCTCGCTGTCGAAACGCCAGCTGTATAGGGCGGCGCGACGCGGTCCTCGGGATGGAGGCGCGTCCACAGCCCGCCGCCGATTGGAAACACCTTGTTGGCCTCGGCTTCGCGCAGGAAATCGGCCTTGAGCGCGGCGAGCTTTTCCGGTTCCTTCGCCGAGAGATCGTTGGCCTGGGTGAAGTCCTTGCTCAGGTCGAACAGCTCCCACGTGTCCTTTTTCTCGTCCCAGTCCTTGAGGGTCAGCGTGGAGGCGGCGGTATCCCAGGGAACCAGCGGCCCGAAAGTCGCGGCGTACCAGCCGTTTTCATAAAGACCGCGGCTGCCGTTATTCTCGAAATACTGGATTTTCTTGTGGGTGGGCTCGGCCGGATGGTCGAAGCTATAGGCCATGCTGACGCCGTCCATCGGCTCCTGCGCAACACCATTGACCGTTTTCGGCGGCGTGATGCCGAGAATTTCGTAAAGCGTCGGCGCTATGTCGTTGACGTGGTGGAACTGCGAGCGCGGCGTGGCGTCGGGTTTGATCGTTTTCGGCCAGGAGACGACGAGCGGATTGCGCGTGCCGCCGAAATAGCCGGCCACCAGCTTGGTGTAGCGGAACGGGGTGTCCCCGGCCCAGGCCCAGCCGGCGTGATACATATTGTCGGTCTTGGGCGTTCCGAGCGCGTCGAGTCCGCCGATCTTGTTCAAGGCGGCGAGCTGCTGGTCGATGGTGTTGGGAATATTATTCTGGGCCAGAAGCTCGCTGATCGAGCCTTTAAGTCCTTCGGCGCTCGATCCATTGTCGCCGACGATATAGAGCACGAGCGTATTGTCGCGGATGCCCTCGCGGTCGAGTTCGTCGATGAGCTTGCCGGCCTGAACGTCGACATGCTCCAGAAATCCGGCGAAGACTTCCATCAGCCTTTCCTGGAACGGCCTTTCGCTCGCGGGAATGCTGTCCCAGCTCGCCAGAGTGTCGGGGCGCGCGGTCAGGATCGCATCCTGCGGAATCCAGCCCGATTTTTTCTGCGCGGCGAAGACGGTCTCGCGCATCTGGTCCCAGCCGGCGTTGAATTTGCCCTTATATTTGTCGGCCCATTCTTTAAAAATGTGATGCGGGCCATGCGCCGCGCCGGGCGCCCAATAAATCAGGAAGGGCTTGTCGGGAGCATAGGATTGATGCTTGCGCATCCAATGCACCGCCTGATCGGCCATGTCCGTGCTCAGATGATATTTCGGATCGTGCGGCGGTTCGATCTGATTGCGGTTCTCGACCAGACGCGGCTCGTATTGCGAAGTCTCGCCAGCGAGAAAACCATAGAAATAATCAAAACCATAGCCGGTGGGCCAGCGCTCGAACGGCCCCATGGCGGTGGTCTCGACCGCTGGCGTATTATGCCATTTGCCAAAGGCGGCGGTCTTGTAGCCATAGGAGCCGAGCACTTGCGCCATGGTCGCGGTGCTGGGCGGTATCACCCCGACATAGCCGTCGAAATCCGAGGCGCGCTCAGCGATGGTGCCCGAACCGGCGCGGTGATGATTGCGCCCGGTCAGCAGGGCGGCGCGGGTCGGCGAGCAGATCGAGGTGGTGTGGAATTGGTTATAGGCGATGCCGCTCTGGGCGAGCCGCGACAGGGTGGGCGTGTGAACCGGGCCGCCGAAGGTGTCGGCGAGGCCGAAGCCGACGTCATCGAGCAGGATGATCAGGATATTTGGCGCGTCCTTGGGCAGGCGATCCGGCTCGACCCGCCATTTCATTGTCGAGTCCTGCAGCGATTCGCCCGCGACGCTGGCCGAAGGCGCCTGCACGAAGGGCAGGACGGACCCGTCCTGCGTCGGCGGCGCATCGGCGGCGGAGGCGAGGGTTGCAACGCCGCAAAGGGCCAAGGCGCCGAAAAGACGGCAACGGAGGAATTTCAGCATGGCGCACTTCCGCAGGTGGGTTTTTGATCGAGGCCGCTCGCCCGTGACCTTAGCGTCATGGTCTGCCGGGTCAATGACGGGAGAGTTCGACTTTCGCCGGGCTTCGGGAAGCCCCGTCTTGCCAATCGCGGACGGGGAGGGCAGTCTGCCAAAAACGTCCATTAGAGGGAGACGAGCCATGAGGAATTGGTCTCTGGGCGCTTTGGCGCTGGCAAGCTTTCTTGGCGCGATGGCGGTCGATATAAAGGAGGCCAGCGCCGTCGTCTGCGCGCGCGGCGT
Organism: uncultured Alphaproteobacteria bacterium; assembly: GCA_963813955.1. Lineage (GTDB taxonomy): Bacteria > Pseudomonadota > Alphaproteobacteria > Rhizobiales > Beijerinckiaceae > Rhodoblastus. Next base: position 45,476 of record CAWFBN010000083.1, read on the forward strand.
TCATCGCGCTGGCTGTGTTGGCCCGAGCGGACGCGCCGTGGTCGTGCATCGGCGGCCCGCCGTGCGCTGCCGCTGGGTTTGGTCGCGCGGCGTGCGCGTCAGGCGTTGTTGGTGACCCCCAAGCCGCCGAGCAGCACATATTTGATCTCGACGAATTCCTCGATGCCGTGGCGTGAGCCTTCGCGGCCGAGGCCCGATTGCTTGACGCCGCCGAAGGGCGCGACCTCGGTCGAGATGATGCCGGAATTGACGCCGACCATGCCATATTCGAGAGCCTCGGCGACGCGGAACACCCGCCCGAGATCGCGGGCGTAAAAATAGGCGGCGAGGCCATATTGGGTGGCGTTGGCCTGCGCGATCACGTCCGCCTCGTCCCTGAAGCGGAACAGGGGCGCCACCGGCCCAAAAGTCTCGTCGCGCGCGACGATCATGTCCGGCGTCACGTCGGCCAGCACGGTGGGCTGGAAAAACGTGCCGCCCAGCGCGTGCCGCTTGCCGCCGGTCAAAACCCGCGCGCCCTTGGCCAGCGCGTCGGCGATATGGGCCTCGACCTTGTCCACCGCCTTGGGCGTGATCAGCGGCCCCTGCTGCACGCCCTCTTCCGTGCCGTCGCCGACCTTCAGTTTCGCCGCCGCCTCGGCCAGTTTTGCTGCGAAGGCGTCGTAGATCGCCTCCTGCACATAGATGCGGTTGGCGCAGACGCAGGTCTGGCCCATGTTGCGGTATTTGGCCGCCATGGCGCCGGCCACGGCGGCGTCGAGATCGGCGTCGTCGAACACGATGAAGGGCGCATTGCCGCCCAGCTCCAGCCCGACCTTTTTCACGCCCGAAGCCGCCTGCCGCATCAGCAGCTTGCCGACCTCGGTCGAGCCGGTGAAGCCGACGAAACGCACGGCCGGATGTTCGCAGAATACCTTGCCGATCGCCGCGGCGTCGCCGGTGACGATGTTCAACACGCCCGGCGGAAAACCGGCGCGCTGCGCCAATTCGCCCAGCGCCAGCGCCGTGAGCGGCGTCTCCAGCGCCGGCTTGATCACGCAGGCGCAGCCGGCGGCCAGGGCGGGCGCGCATTTGCGGGTGATCATCGCCGCCGGGAAATTCCACGGCGTGATCGCCGCCACCACGCCGATCGGCTGGCGCAAGGTGAGGATGCGCGCGTCGGGCCAAGGCGAGGGGATGGTCTCGCCATAAACCCGCTTGGCCTCTTCGGCGTAAAATTCAATAAAACTCGCGGCATAGTCGATCTCGCCGCGCGCCTCGGCCAGTGGCTTGCCCTGCTCGCTGGTCATGATCAGCGCCAGATCGTCGCGCGCCGCGACAATCAGCTCGAACCATCTGCGCAAAAGGGCGCCGCGCTGCTTGGCGGTCAGCGCCGCCCAAGGCTTTTGCGCCCGTTCGGCGGCCTCGACGGCGGCGGTCGCCTCCGCCGCGCCGCCATTGGGAACCTGCGCCAGCACGGCGCCAGTGGCGGGATTTTTTATGGCTACATCGCCGGCGCCGCGCCACGCGCCATCGACGAGATTTTCGGTGCGAAAAAGGTTGGCGTCCTTGAGGTCCATTACTCGCTCTCCTTTTGCCAGAAACGCGCCAGCGCGACAAAAGCCCAGATCGCCTCGACCAGCCCGAAGGGCCAGGCGCCTTGCAGAAATCCGTAAGCCGAGCCGAGCGCGCAGGCTGCGGCGAAGCCGAGAATGTAGATGCGCCCGCGCGGCTCCAGCGCATAAAAGATAAGCATGGCGGAGACGGCGAAAAGCCCGAAGGCGGTGAGGAGGTCCATTATTTGGCCGGCGGGGTGCAGACCACGGCTTCGTTGAGCACGTAGCAGATCGACATCTCGCCGCTGCGCAGATTGACGCGGAACACGCCGCCCTCCTTCTCGTGCCGCGAGGCGACAAGGCCGTAATCGCCCGGCGGCTGCGGGCCGGCGCCCTCGCCGGCCGGATAGCAGAGGGTGACTCCGACCGAGCCGCTCTCGCCATATTGGCAGGCGCCGATTTCGCCGCTGGCCTTGTCGAGCCGGTAGACGCGGTTGAGGTCGGTTTCCGGCGCGGCAAGAAACTCGTAAGTGGCGGCCTGTGCGGCGCCGGTCGCGAGCAGCAGCGCCAGCGCGCCTTGTCTGAAAAAAGCTTTGGTCGAGCATGCAAATTTCCCGAGCCAATCGCCGAGCCTTCGGCTGATCCTACAGGATTTGAGCGCCGAAAACTGGCCTCGGGACGGGGCAGGTGCTATAGGGCGAGACCCCGAATGATTGGAGCCCTGCTTGTCCAGATCGCCCGAACCCATCCTTTTCGTCTTCGATCTCGACGGCACGCTGGCCGACACCGCCGGTGATCTCATCGCTTCGCTCGATTATGTGATGGTGCAGGAAGGTTTCGACGTGACGCCGCTCGACGACGCCCGCTCGCTGCTCGGCGCCGGCGCACGGGCGCTGATCCAGCGGGGACTGGCGGCGCAGCAGGCCAGCGTTTCGGACGAAAAACTGGAAAAAATGTTCGAGCTTTTTCTGGTCTATTACGAAAGCCGCATCGCCGATGACAGCCGCCTTTATCCCGGCGTGGTCGCGGCGCTGGACGCACTTTCGGCGCGGGGCGATTTTTTCGCCGTCTGCACCAACAAGATCGAGCGGCCGGCGCGGCTGCTGCTGGAAAAACTCGGCGTGGCGGATCGATTCGCCTTCATCTGCGGCCAGGACACTTTCGGCGTGGCCAAGCCCGACCCGTTGCCGCTGCTGCGCACCATCGAAGCCTCGCGCGGCGACAAGGCGCGCGCGCTGATGATCGGCAATTCCAAGACCGACATCGCCACGGCGCGGGCGGCGGGCGTGCCGGTGATCGCGGTGGATTTCGGCTATACCGACCGTCCGGTGCAGGAATACAATCCCGACCGCGTCATCTCGCATTTCGACGAATTGCCGGGTGCGCGCGGCGGCATTTTTCTGAACGGAGCGGAAACCGCCGCGACGGCCATGTTGCCGCCCGCATTGGTCTGCATGAGTATCGCTTCAGCTTGTCCAGAGGCCTGAATGATCCGCGTTTTCCGCCTTGCTTTGCTCTTGTTGGTCGCCCCGGTCTCATTGATCGCGCTGATCTTGCCTGCTGGCGCCGCCGACCTGCCTTATTTCGCCGGAGGAGAGTTGCCGTCGCTCAAGGCGACAGGCTCGCCCGATTACGATCCGGCGCCGTCCAATCCCTGGACCGGCCTGACCATGGGCGCGGGCGTCTTCGGCGTGTCGGGTTCTGGTCGCGGGTCGCGCGGCGGCTTCGGCGGGGACACGTTCATTGGCTATAATCACGAGTTCGACAATCGCGTGGTCGTCGGCGTGCAGGGCAGCGTCGGACTTTGCCGGGCCTCTATAAATATGGCCCAAGCGGCTATAATTTCGGCATGGCCAATATCTCGGTCGGCTATGACATGGGCCGCTTCATGCCTTACGTGAATTTCGGCGTCGGCACGGCCAGCGCGACCAATTTGCCCGGCCTGCCGGGCGGGCTCAACTCGGTCAACAATATTTTCACCCATTCGGGCAACAGACCACGCTGACCAGCGTCGGCGCGGGATTCAATTACGAAGTGACGAATAATCTCCGCGTCGGCGTCGAGGTCAGCGCCGTTCATCAGAACGGCGGCTTCGGGCCGGCTTTGGTCCCGCAGCCGGGAGCGCTGCCGTAAATTCATCTTTTCGGCTGCTTTCATCGCGCTCGCGCCGCGCCTATAAAGCGGCATGACCGCGCTTCATTCTCCCCGCACCATCGACGTCTCCACCCTTGCCGAGCGCCTGCGCGCCGGCGACCGCGCCGCTCTGGCGCGCGCCATCACTCTGGTCGAAAGCCGCAAGGCCGAGCATCAGGCGCTGGCCCGGCAATTGGTGCAAAAACTGCTGCCCTTCACCGGGACGGCGATGCGGGTCGGCATCACCGGCGTGCCGGGCGTCGGCAAATCCACCACCATCGACACGCTGGGGTCCAATCTCGTCGCCGCCGGCCACAAGGTCGCGGTGCTGGCGGTGGACCCGTCGTCGTCGCGCACGGGCGGCTCGATCCTCGGCGACAAGACGCGCATGACGCAGCTTTCGGTCGAGCGCAACGCCTTCATCCGGCCCTCGCCGTCGTCGGGCACGCTCGGCGGCGTCGCGGCCAAGACGCGCGAGACCATGCTGCTGTGCGAGGCGGCGGGTTTTGATGTGATTCTGGTCGAAACGGTCGGCATCGGCCAGTCGGAGACCGCCGTCGCCGACATGACCGATTTCTTCCTCGTGCTGATGCTGCCGGGGGCGGGCGACGAGTTGCAGGGCATCAAGAAGGGCGTGCTGGAACTGGCCGACATGATCGCGGTCAACAAGTCGGAAGGCGAGGGCCGCAATCGCGCCGTGCAGGCGGCGGGCGAATATCGCGCCGCCCTGCATATCATGCAGGCCGGCCTCGATCCATTGGTCGCCGCCGGTGGTGCTGATTTCCGGTCTGGCCAACGCCGGGCTGGACGAGATGTGGGCGCAGGTGGTCGAGCATCGCCGCCGCTTCGACGCCTCCGGCGAAGGCGCCAAAAACGCCGCGACCAGCAGGTCAAATGGATGTGGACCATGCTGCAGGAGCGGCTTTTTTCGCGCCTGCGCTCCGATCCCGCCGGTGCGCGCCATGCTGCCGGAGCTGGAAGGGCAGGTGGCGGAAGGCGCGCTGTCTCCCACTTTAGCGGTCGAGAAAATCGCCGCCGTGCTCGGTCTGTAGATGAACAAGTCGCTGCTGGTCGCCGGCTTCGGCGCCTTTCCCGGCCAAGCCGTCAATCCGGCGCAGAAAATCGTCGAAAGTCTTGCCCGTCGCAAAGCCGCCTTCGGCCTTGCCGGGATCGACCTGCATGTCGCTGTTTTGCCGGTCGAGTATGAAGCCCTGTCGCCGCTGCTGTGCCGCCTGTTCGTTGAAAAAATGCCGGATGCGGTGCTGCTGCTCGGCGTGGCGGCGCGGCGCAAGAGTCTCTCGGTCGAGACGGTCGCGCGCAATCGCGTGTCCTTGCTGCGGCCGGACGCGGCAAAGCAGCGCGCCTGGAGCCGCTTCATCGTCCATGGCGGCCCGGCGATCTTGCCCAGCCCCTGTCCCGCCGCGCGACTCGTCGCCTTGGCGCGCAAGGCCGGCCTTCCCGCGCGCCTGTCGCACGACGCCGGCGATTACCTGTGCAACGAAAGCTTTTATCTGTCGCTGCTGATGGACCGGCGCGCCAGTTTCGTCCATGTGCCGAACTGGCGCGGAAAACAACTCGATCAGGCGGCGCGCGCCGTCGAAGACATGGCGAAAGTCCTGGTTTTGCCCTAAGAGTCTCAACCCAACGCCGGGGAGCGAAATGGACCTTTCAAACATGCTGGCCGGCCTGATCGAGATCGTCTGGCTCGATCTCATCCTGTCCGGCGACAACGCCGTGCTGCTGGCTCTGTCCACCCGCGCCCTGCCGCAGGAGCAGCGGCGCCTCGGCGTGAACCTCGGCACATTGTTGTTCATCGCCCTGCGCATCGCGCTGGCTTATGCGCTTTTCATCACGGCGGGAGTTGCGGGCGTGGGGCTGGCCGGCGCCGTGATCCTCCTCTTCGCGGCGCCGGCGATCGTCCGGCGCGGCGAGATGGAGCAGGATACCAGCCAGCCGCCGCGCCGCACCCTCGCCGCCGCCTTGTTCGCCTGTCTCGCCGCCGACGCTCCTGGTCGCGTTGCAAAATATGCTGGGCGTGCAGGCGGCGTCCGGGGCGCCAAGCCGCTGGTCATGTTCGGACTGGCCTTGTCGATTCCGCTGCTGGCGCTGGGATCGGCGCAATTCATCAATATCCTGCGCAAGACGCCGCTGTTGTGGGCGAGCGCCGGACTGATCGGCTGGGTCGCGGGAAAAATGGCGGCAGGCGACGCGCTGATCGTCGCTAGCGGCCTGCCGCTCGAAAGCCTGCGGGATTTCGCGCCGCCGGTGGGCGCGGCGCTGGCGATCCTGCTTGCCTTTCTGTTTTACGCGCGCCGGGTCAAGGGCCAAAAAAAGTGAGCTCGCAAAAATCGAGGAGAAGGGTCATGGCTTTCCCGCTGAATGCTGTCCGCGCCGCGATTTTGGGCCTTGGGCTGTTCGCTGCGGCGGCGCCTGCGCTGGCGGCATCGAGGTCACGCGCCGTGGACGCGCGCCACCGTGGCCGGCGCGAGCGTCGCCGCCGGCTATCTCACCATCGAGAATAAAGGCGCGGAGGCGGATCGGCTCACCGGCGCTGCGACCGCCGCCGCCGAAAAAGTCGAGATCCATGAAATGCGCATGGAGGGCGACATCATGAAAATGCGCGCTGCTGCCGGAGGGCGTCGAAATCAAGCCGGGCGAGACCTTGACCCTGAAACCCGGCGGCGTCCACCTGATGCTGTTCGGCCTCAAGCAGCGCCTGATCCCCGGCGCGAGCGTTCCGGTCACGCTGAATTTCGCCAAGGCGGGACAGATCGCGGTGGTCCTGCCGGTCGCAGAGCGTCGGCGCGATGGCCCCGGCCCCGCGACCGAGTCGGAACCGCCCAGCATCAGCTATTGAACGGCAGCTATTCGAGAAGGACCAGGATGACGCCGGAGACGAAAAAATTCAGCTGGAAATGGCTCGATCTGGGCGACAGGCGGTTGGCCTGGACCTGGCCCGGGCGCCGTCCGGCGTCGCTCGTCGCCGCCGCCGACTTGGCGAAGGCCTTTTATCCGCTGCCGCCGGAGCCGCCTTACCGACGCCACAGCCCGCGCACCAAAAATTTCGACCAAAAATTTCTCGGCGCAGTTGACAGTATTTGCGGGACGCCGCCGCCGCCGCCGCCGGGCGGACTCGCCCTGTTTGAAGAGGCTTGCGCCCTCGACGGCGGCGTATTGATCGCACGCGACGGCGCCGTGGTCGCCGAAACCGCGACCTATGCCGGGGGAACCGCCGGACACGTTATCTGGCGAGACGGCGGCGCTCATGGCGCGGGTTTGGCCTTTGACCTCGATCCGCTTTGTGCCAGGCGACAGCGTTTATCTCCAGCAGGCCTTCGACGACAATTACGCCCGGTGGCTGGTCGAAGTTTTGCCGCGTGTCGCCGTCGCCGCGCAATTTGTCGATCTGTCGCGCTTCAAATTCGCGATCACGCGCGTGGAAGGCCATATGGGCCAGATCATGCGCGAGGGTCTGGCCCTGTTCGGGGTCAAGCCAGAGCAAATCGTCGAGATCGATCGCGGTCCGGTCATTTTCGAGCGGCTGCTCTACCCGCTGCCGGTCGCGAGACATCCCTGGGCCAAGTCGCCCAACGCCATCGCGGTGCTCGAATCCCTGCCCGACAGGATCGGCGCGGCGCGGGACGGGCCGAAGCGGATTTACGTGACCCGCAACGCCGGCGCGACCCGCCGTCTGACCAACGAGGACGCGGTGCTCGACGTCTTGCGGCCGCTGGGTTTCGTCGTCGTCGATCCGGGCCGACTGTCCTTCGCCGAGCAGATTTGGCTTTTTGCCGGCGCTGAGCGGATCGTCGGAAATTGCGGCGCGGGACTGACCAATCTGGTTTTCGCGCCGCGCGGCGTCCGCGTGTTCGCCCTCACCATGCCCTTCATGCAGGACGATTTTTTCTGGGATTTGACCGAACTCAAACAGGGACGGTTTTATTCGCTGGTGGCGGCATCCCCGGACCCCGCGCGCGGGCCGGAGGCTGATTTTTCGATCGACGTCGCGGCGTTCAAGGAGATGCTGGGCGATTTTATCTGAGCGCCGACATCCGCGCCAGCCGGGCGTTGGCGGCCGCCAGCGCCTCTGCGAATTGGTCCGAGAGCAAAAAACGCCAGTTCGGTTTCGCGCGAAATAGGTAACCGGATCGAGCCGCGCCAATTCGTCATCGACGTGGCCGGGATGGCACATGATAAGCGGCTTTTCGCCCGGCGCCGTCAGATAGGTGGCGAAATCGCGCGGCATAATCGGCCTCGGCGACAAAATCCGAAAATCCGGCAAAGCCATCATTGGTGGAAAAACCCGCCGCCCGCGCTTTTCGCGCGAAAGCCGCGCGCCAGAGCGGCGACGGTCAGCGCTTTGCCCCAATGTCTTCCTCGCGCGAAAATGCGCTTGGGCCGGTCGGCGCTGTCGCGCAGCCAGCATTTCCCCGCAAGCCCCCGCGCGGAAAGCTCGGCGATCAGGTCGTCGGCTATGCCCGGCAGCGACTGGACATGCTGGTGGCCGTCGACAAAATCGGGGGCTGAGCCAGCGGCGGCTTCGAAGGCGTCGAGTTGGCGGCGCAATTCATCGCGGATTTCGTTGCGGGGCAGGGCGCCGCGCCAGGCGGCCGGGCACGATGGAATTCATCGCCGGAAAAACGCCATCGGGCGCGAACTGCGGCATTTCCCCAAGCGGGCCGCCAAGGGTCAGGTTGAAATGCAGGCCGAGATCGGCGTCGGGCGCGAGGTCGCGGAAGGCGCGCGCCGCCGCCGGCCAGCCGGCCTGCGTGGTCATGGCGGAGGTCGCGGTGAGCCGTCCGGCAGCGAGCGCTTCGAGGATTCCCGCGGTCACAGCAGGCGACAGGGCGAAATCATCGGCGCAGAGCGCGAAAGCGTTTTGGCGGACATTGGGGCAAGCGACCTTTGACAGCCGACGGAAATTGCGTCCCATTTCTTGCGCATTTTTGCGCGACAGCCTAGATGAGATGCGGCAAAATAGCTGCGCCGCGCAGGTGAAACTGAAAAATGACGATAGATCAAGGCGGCGACGCCCGCAATATCACGGACGCCGGAACTTTCAGTGATCGTGCCGGTGTTCAACGAATGCGAGAACCTGCGTCCGCTCCTCGCGCGGCTCATCCCGGCGCTGGCCTGCGTCGACAGTTTTGAAATCCTGTTCGTCGACGACGGCTCCACCGACGCGACGCTGCAAACCCTGCGCGAGCTGAACCGCGACGACAACAGGCTGCGCGCCTTGTCCTTTTCGCGCAATTTCGGCAAGGAGATCGCCATCGCCGCCGGCGTGGACGCGGCGCGCGGACGCGGCGCGGTCATCATGGACGCCGATCTCCAGCATCCGCCGGAAGCGATCAGGGATTTCGTCGCCAAATGGCGCGATGGCTATCAGAATATTTACGGCGTCCGCCAGAGCCGCGACACCGAACCGGCGGCGCGCCGCTGGCTGACCGGCTATTTTTACCGGCTGATCCGCATGTTCGGCGACGTCGACTTGCCCGAAGGGCGCGGGCGATTTCCGCCTGCTGGACCGCGTGGCGCTGAACGCGCTGAAAAGTCTGCGCGAAAGGGCGCGTTTCAGCAAGGGCCTCTACGCCTGGATCGGCTTCAAGTCGATCGGCATGCCGTTTTCGGTCGCGGAGCGTCATTCCGGCGAAATCGAAATTTTCCTATGGCAAGCTCACCCGCTTCGCCTTCGACGGCATCGTGTCCTTCACCACCATGCCGCTCAAGGTCTGGACCTATGTCGGCACGACTCATCGCCGCCTTCGCCCTGTTCAACGCCGTCTATTATCTGCTGGAAGTGCTGGTGCGCGGGGTTTCCGTGCCGGGTTTCGCCTCGCTGATCGTGTCGGTCATGTTCTTCGCCGGCGTGCAGCTGATCTCGTCGGGCGTGCTCGGCGAATATATCGGCCGCGTCTTCGCCGAGGTGAAAGGCCGTCCGCTCTATCTCGTGGCCGAGAAGATCGGCGAGGCGGACAGCGTGTCAATCATGCCCGAAATAGGCTAAAGCGTCACGACGTTCAGCCTCCAACCCCCGGCGCCCATGTACAAAAGTTTTCTTTCGGTCAGCGGGTTCACGCTGCTTTCGCGGCTGACCGGCTTTCTCCGCGACGTGATGCTGAGCGGAATGGTCGGGGCTGGCCTGCTCGGCGACGCGCTGGCGGTGTCCTTGCGCCTCCCCAATCATTTCCGCGCCATTTTCGGCGAAGGCGCCTTCAACGCCGCCTATGTGCCGACCTATCTGCGCGTTTTCGAGCGATCCGACATGCCGTCCGCCCGCGCTTTCGCCGACCAGATTTTCACGCTTCTGCTGATCTCGCAGGTAGTGCTGCTGGCGTTGGGCTGGCTGTTCATGCCCGGCTTCGTGCAACTCTCTGGCGCCGGGATTTAGCCGCGATCCCGAAAAATTCCAGCTCGCGGTCAGCCTGACGCGCATCACCTTCCCCTATCTGTTCTGCATCACGCTCGTGACGCTGCACTCGGCGACGCTCAACGCCCATGGCAAATTCGCCGTCGCCGCCTTCGCGCCGGTGCTGCTGAATGTCTTCACCATGGCCTTTCTGGCCGTCGCCTTCCTGTTTCCCAACGCCGCTTATGCAGCGGCGGCCGGCGTCACGGTCTCCGGCCTCGCCCAGCTTGCCTTGCTGATGGTGGCGGCCAGCCGTTCGCATCTGCTGGAGACGATCGCGCGCCCCCGTCTCACCCCGACGTGCGCGCCTTCTTCCGCATGTTCTGGCCAGCGGTGATCGGCTCGTCCGGCCTGCAGATCGCCATGTTCGCCGACACCATCATCGGCTCGCTGCTGAACACCGGCGGCATGTCGTCGATCTATTACGCCGAGCGGCTCTATCAATTGCCGATCGGTCTTGTCGGCGTGGCGGCGGGCACCGTGCTGCTGCCGGTCATGAGCCGCTGCTTTGCGCGCGAAGACTGGGAAGGGGCCTTTACCGCGCAGAACCGCACGCTGGCCATGACCCTCGCCCTGACCGCGCCTTTCGTCGTCGCCTTCATGGTCATTCCTGACGTGATCGTGCGCGCGCTGTTCGAGCATGGCGCCTTCCACTCGGGCGATACCGACGCCACCGCCGCCGTGCTGCGCGCCTATGGCTCCGGCCTGCTGGCCATGGTGGCGATCAATGCGCTGCGCTCGGGCTTTCAGGCCATGGGCGACACCAGGACGCCCATGCTGGTGTCGCTGGGGGCGCTGGCGGTCAACCTGCTGTTGAAGATCCTGCTCTACAAGCCGCTCGGCGCGGTGGGCATCGCGCTGGCGACATCGGCCAACGCCTGGATCAATCTCGGCGCGCTGCTTTATCTCGGCCTGCGCCGCTATCTGTTCCAACCCGACGACACGCTCAAAAGCGTCGCGCTCGCGGCGGCGACGGCGAGCGTGGTTCTGGCCAATATCGCGCTGTGGCTGCAAGCGCCTTTCGCCGCTCTCGGCGGGCGGGGCGTGTTGGGCGGATTGCTCGCGCTCGCCTGTTTTGGCCTCGTCGGCCTCATCGTTTATGGCGGCGCGCTGGTCGGCGGCGCCAAGGCGCTCGGCGTCGATCCGGCGCAACTCGGGCTGGGGAAGTTTTCCCGTGTGTTTCGCAGGAAATGAGGGTGAAAAGGTGATGCGTCGAGCGGTGTGGTTTCCGTTTTGGCTCAATGAAATTCGATGGCGGGACGGCGGGTAGCGGAATCCACGAAATTTTGACCGGTCTGGTCCAATCCGACGTGGCGGTCAGCGGTCGATTGCATCAGGATTTCGATGGAACCCAGCGCTTCAGAGGATTTTTTAGGCAATTGTTCGCGCCGCTTCTGCGCCTGCTCACCCGCCGCAGTGGTCAGTTGCACAATCGGACCCGTTTCAGCGATGAGCTGCAAGCCGGGCAGGGGTTTGAGATCGACGCCGCTATGGGCGTATTGCATGATGTCATGCCAGGTCGCCGCCGGCAGGGTGCCGCCGGTCATCTTTTCCATCGGCTGGCCATCGTCATTGCCATACCAGACGATGCCGACGAAATTGCCGGTATAGCCGCAAAACCAGGCGTCCTTGTATTCATTGGTCGTGCCGGTCTTGCCGGCGACCTTGATGCCGTCGAGGGCGGCGCGGCGGCCGGTGCCCTGTTCGACCACTTGCGTCATCATCCATACGAGATCGTTGATGTAATGCGGTTCGATCGCCGGTTGCGGCTGTTCGCCGTCGCGGTCGTGGGAGTAGATGCGTTCGCCGTGGCTGTTGAAGATTTCCAGCGCGGCATAGGGCTTGATCCGCTTGCCGCCGTTGGCGAAGGCGGAATAGGCCGTCGCCTGATCCATCGGACTGACTTCGTCGGCGCCGAGCGGCAGCGACTGGGTGTCGGGCAGCGGCGCGGTGACGCCGAGGCGCCGCGCCGTGGCGATGATCTTGGCGCGGCCGATTTTGGGGTTGCCGTCCCCAATCGCAATGGACAGACGCACAGCGACGGTATTGAGCGAATGTGCGAGCGCGTTCCACATCGGCATCGAGCCGGCATAGGAGCCGCCATAATTTTTCGGGCACCAGTTGGCGATGCAGATCGGCGCGTCCACCACGGTGGTCTGCGGCGTGAATTTGCCGCTCATCAGCGCGGTCAGATAGACATAGGGTTTGAACGACGAACCCGGCTGGCGCAGGGCGTCGGTGGCGCGGTTGAACTGGCTCGCGCCGTAATCGCGTCCGCCGACCAGCGCACGCACCGCGCCCGAGCGGCTCAAGAATGACCGTCGCGCCCTGTTTGGCGTGGAATGTCGGCCCGCTCTGGCGCAGCATGTCGTCGATGGTGGTTTCGGCCTTTTGCTGCAGCCCGGAATCCAGCGCCGTGCGCACGGTGACGACGCGCTCGCCGCCGAGCTTGCCGGCGTCCGCCAGCGCCTTGATCTCGTTGAAGGCCCAGTCGAGATACCAGTCGGGCGAACTGGCCTCGGCGCTGCGGTCGATGGCGGAAGCCGGATTGCGCTGCGCTTCGGCGATCTGGTTCTCGCGCAGATAGCCCGCGGCCACCATGTTGTTGAGCACGTCATTGGCGCGGGCGCGGGCGGCGGGCAGGTTGACATGCGGCGCGAATTTGGTCGGCGCCTTGAACAGTCCGGCCAACATCGCCGCCTGCGCCAGCGTCACGTCCTTGACCGAGCGGCCGAAATAGAATTGCGACGCCGCCTGAATGCCGAAGGCGCCGCCGCCCATATAGGCGCGGTCGAGATAGAGTTGCAGGATCTGCACGCTTGCTCAGGTGCGATTCCAGCCAGAAGGACAGGAAGGCCTCGTTGACCTTGCGGGTGAGCGTGCGTTCGTTGGAGAGAAACAGGTTTTTCGCCAACTGCTGGGTCAGGGTCGAGCCGCCCTGCACCACGCCGCTGGAGCGGGCGTTGACGGTCAGCGCGCGCGCCAGCCCGATGGGATCGACGCCCCAATGCTCGAAAAATCGCCGGTCTTCGGTGGCGAGCACCGCCTGCACCACATAATCGGGATATTGGTCGAGCGTGACCGCATCGTCGTGCAAAATCCCGCGCCGCCCCACTTCGCGGCCATAGCGGTCCTGAAAGGTCACCGCGAGATCGGATTTCTTGAGCCAGTCGCCGGCGCCGGTGAGGCGGAAGGCCGGTTGCGCCAGCACCAGCATGATGATGCCGCCGAAGACGCCCAGCGTCAGGACCTCGCAGGCGACCTCGACCGCTGCGCGCGTGGCGCCGCGCACATGGAAACGCTCCATGAAGCCCGAAAAGTCGCGCCATAGCTCGCCGGATTTGACGCTCGCCGTATAAAGCGAGGAATTGATCCACGAATCGAACGCCAGCAAAGCGTTGCGCGCGGCGCGAAACCACCGGGCGTTGCTCATGTCGAAGGCCAAGAACGCGACTCCTTAATTTTCGCTCTTCTCGCGTCTTTTCTTCAAGCTTGGCGCTATCGACTGCGCTTGAAGACGGTCACGGATGCATTTAACATTGTCTTGGCGCGCTTGACGAGCAAGACCTGCCGGGCGCTATCTGAAATCGAGAAAATTTGTCCCGTTTTTGCTCGCGATCCCGGAGCGGGATGCGCCTCTTCGATGCGGGAACCGATGCAGGACTGATGAAAGAAACGCCTCCGAAAACAGCCGAACCCTTCTGGCGGGGCCGGACGCTGAAGGATTTTTCCAAATCCGAATGGGAAAGCCTGTGCGACGGCTGCGGCCGTTGCTGCCTCGTCAAGCTTGAGGACGAGGACACCGGCGAGATTTATTTCACCGATGTCGGTTGCCGCCTGCTCGACGTGGCGACGGCGCGCTGCGCCGATTACGGCCATCGCGCGCGCCGGGTGAAGGATTGTTTAAAACTCGACCCCGAGAACGCCGCCGCCCTCAAATGGCTGCCGCCGACCTGCGCCTATCGCCTCATCGCCGACGGCGAAGACCTGCCCGACTGGCATCCGCTGGTCAGCGGCCGCAAGGACAGCGTCGTTGAGGCGGGCGTCTCGATCCTGGGCAAGGTCGATACGCTGGAAACCGGCCTGAGCGTCGATGACTTGATGTCGCGCATCGTCTCCTGGCCGGGCAAGGTTCCGAAAGCCGCGAAAAAACGCCGCGCTGTCAAAGCGTGACCTTAGAAGCCTTCTCGCCTGTATTGCCCTGGCCCCGTCATTGCGAGCGAAGCGAAGCAATCCATGGCTTTCGGTTGTGGCCAGGGTGATTGCTTCGCTCGCTCGCAATGACGACCCTGGTCTAGGTCAGGCAAGAATGCTAACGTTTTATTGCGCTTCATCTCTCGTAAGGCCCGAAACGGGATTGCGCGACCGGGAGGTGAATGGGACGGGAACGAATCGGCGGTCGCGGCTTTTTCGCTGTATGTTCCGCTCAAGCCGTACCACGCAAAAATGGTGAAGCGTTTCTTGCCGCGCCCTTGGTCCCTCGCGCTCCAAAACGGGAATGAGGGACCAGGACGAGATCAAAACGGGCGCGAATCGGCTGTCGCGCTAAAATCGGCTTTTGTTCCTCACGCCGCCAGCGCCGCAAGAATCCGCGCCCAGCTCGCGCGCGCCCTTGTGGAAGGACGAAAGCTCGTATTTCTCGTTGGGCGAATGGATGCGGTCGTCGTCGAGTCCAAAACCGACCATCAGCGAATCCATCTTCAATTCGCGCTTGAACAGGCCGACGACGGGGATCGAGCCGCCGGACGCCGCCAACACCGGCTCGCGGCCCCATTCGGCCTGCAAGGCGCGGCTGGCGCGCTGGATCGCCTCGGAGCGGAAGGGCAGCGACAGGGCGGGGCTGGCGCCGTGGCTCAAGAACTCGACCTCGCAATCGGCGGGCAGGTTTTTCCGCACATAGGCGCGAAAGCTGTCGAGGATGGCCTGCGGGTTCTGCTTGCCGACCAGCCGGAAGGAGAATTTGGCGCTGGCCTGGGCGGGCAGCACGGTTTTCGATCCCTCGCCGACATAGCCGCCGATCATGCCGTTGACGTCGCAGGTCGGGCGGGCCCAGATCTGCTCCAGCACCGAATAATCGGCCTCGCCAGCCGGGACCGACAGGCCGATGTCGCCCAGAAATTCCTGCTCGTCGAATTTGAGCGCCGTCCCATTGCGCCTTGATCTCGTCGGGCAATTCCGGAACGTCGGCGTAGAAATCGGGCAGGGTGATGCGTCCGGCCTCGTCATGCAGGCCGGCGATGAGTTTCGACAGCACATGGATCGGATTGACCGCCGGGCCGCCGAACATGCCGGAATGCAGGTCGCGGCTGGCGCCCTTGACGATGACTTCTTCCAGCACCAGGCCGCGCAGCATGCAGGTGATCAGCGGCGTGTCGCGGTCCCACATGTTGGTGTCGCAGACCAGCATGAGGTCGGCCTTCAATTCCTTGCCATTGGCGGCGAGGAAGGCGGGCAGCGAGGTCGAGCCGGATTCCTCCTCGCCTTCGAACAAAATGGTGATGTTGCAGGGCAGGCCGCCATTGGCGCGGAAGGCGCGGCAGGCCTCGACCAGCGTCATGAGCTGGCCCTTGTCGTCGGCGGCGCCCGCGCGCCACGATTTGCGTACGGCCGGGTTCGACCTCAACGAGGCGCGGCGCGAAAGGATCGGTCTGCCAGAGGTTGAGCGGATCGACCGGCTGCACGTCATAATGGCCATAGATCAGCACACGCGGCGCGTCGGCGCGCGTGGCCTTGGCCTTGGCGACGACCATCGGATGGCCCTCGGTCGGCCGCGCCGACGCCTCGAAACCGAGGCCCTGCAATTGCGCCACCAGCCAGTCGGCGGCGCGGGCGCAATCGGGCGCGTAGGCGGGATCGGTGGAGATGGAGCGAAAGCGCAACAGGTCGAACAGGCGGTCCAGCGCGCCCTGGCGGTCGGCGTCGAGCGTTGCAAGCACATTATCGAGAGTGGACATGACGGCCCCGGGTTGAGTTTTTCTGTAAACTAGCAATTGGGGCGTGCGGCGTCACGCGGCGACGGCGGCGGCGGCAGAAGTGAATGAAAATTTTTGCGCGGGGAAGGACGTTTTGCCGGGCTTTATGTGTTCTTGTTATGTTCCACGTGAAACCTTCGTTGAACGTCAAGGGAAGCCGTTGCGGCTTTCTTCTTGAAACAAGGCGCTTTTCCGGCGCCGGTTTCCCGCCGCCGCGAGCGCCCGGAAGAAGCGGCGCCGCGTCGTCGTGAAACACAACCGGACGGTTGAAACGGGTGAAAACGCCGTCAAACCGAACGAAACTGCACGGAAAAACACGCGATTCCAACCGAAAATGAGCCAAAATCACGCTTTTCTTCCCCGTTTTTCCACACGGAACGCGCTCAAATGGCGCTACAACCATAGCGCGAAGCTTGGGCTGCCTTCCTTCTCCCCTTGCGGGAGAAGGGGATCCGAAGGACCGGATGAGGGGGCCGCCTGCCGCCACTCAATCTCCGTTGTCGCGTGCCCAATCCCCTCATCCGTCTCGCCTTCGGCGAGCCACCTTCTCCCGCAAGGGGAGAAGGGTTTCGCGGGCTATAGTTGCGCCTGTATGCAAGGCGATGATTACACGATTCCATTAACCACCGGCAGACATTCTTTAATTTCAATTTCTGCTATCAATCTTTCCAGGGTCGCCATTCCTTTTCCCCCGACGACAAGCATCCGGTGATCAATGAGAACTCCATTTTCCTGCGTCTTGCCTCGCACCTTTGCCGCCGCCTTGATCGCTCTCGGTATGGGTGGCGCAGTCGCCGCGGTTCGGCTCATCGCAGCCAGCGATGGCGGAGGCATGCTTCGCGCGCGAACTGGCGGGAGCAAAATGCATATACGTTGGGCGTGCAGACCTATCTCTATGCGTTTCCATGGGCATATATGCCCAACGCGCGGTGGCTGCGAACGGAGGCCATCGACCGGCAGGCCGACCGCTTTGATCACATCCGTCATCTTGAGGATGCTGCCCATCTGAGCGGAGGCGCGCCCAATAACGACACGCTGTATTCGCGTGCGTGGGTTTACCTCAAGGACAAGCCCGTTATCCTGACGGTGCCAGCAATCGCTGACCGCTACTATACGATGGAGATCGTCGATTTCATGGGCGACAATTTCGCTTATGTCGGCACTCGCGCAACGGGAACAAGGCCGGGAACTATGCGATCGTCGGCCCTGACTGGAAGGGTGCGCTGCCGGAGGGTGTCCAACTGTTGCCGCCGTCATCGACACCGTGGGCGACGATCTTGGGCCGAACCTATGTCAAGGACGCCTCCGACCTCAACGCGGCGCACGAAATTCAGGACCAATATAAGCTGACGCCGCTTTCGCAATGGGGCAAGGCGCGAATCGACCCCGCCCAAGGACGCGGAAATCTGGCAAGCGTTCGATCCGAAAAGCGACCCGCTCGCGGATTGGAAGACGATCAACCGCGCGATGGTCGAGGTTCCGCCGCCCGCGCGCGACGCCGATTTGCTGCAGACAGTTGGCGCGCATTGGCATCGGACCCGGCCTGGACGTCGAGGCGCAGGACGCCGGAACGAAGCGCGGTCTTGCCCGCGCCGGCATAGACGGGAAAAAGGTCATCGCCGAAGCTTTTACAACGGGCTATTTGCAGAAAGTCGTCAACGGCTGGAACTATCCGCCTCCTGCCACAGGAAGGCCGAGCCCGACGCGCGACTGGCTGTTTCGCGCGGTGCAGATGCTCGCCGGCTTCGTCGCCAACGACCCGGTCGAGGCGACCTATTTCAACGTTTCGGTCGATGGAGACGGAAAGCCGCTGAATGGCAAGAACCGTTACGTCATCCATTTCGACAAGGGGGGCCAGCCCAAGGTCAAGGCTTTCTGGTCGGTGACGATGTATAATTTGCAGTACAATCTCGTCGCAAATCCTATTAACCGCTATTCCGTCGGTGATCGCAGCGGGATGAAGCCTGACGCGGACGGAGGCCTGACGATCTATGTGCAGAAGGAGTCGCCCGGCGCCGACAAGGAGGCGAACTGGCTGCCTGCGCCGGACGATCAGTTCTTCCTGATCATGCGCACTTACCTTCCCGCAGAAGACATCGTGAACCAGACGTGGCAGCCCCCCAAAATCACAGCTGTTGCCAGTAGACCTCATTTTGTCGATGCCGAATGTCCGCTGAGTTCAAGAAAGCCGTCGGCGGGACTTTACGTCGTAGGACAGCAACGAGCCGATCTCGGTCTCTCGTTATAATATACCGCCAGTCCGGAAACAGGTGCGACCCTATCTCTCCCCGCGCGTTGTAAAGGCGTAGGCAGCCCGCCTGACATCTGGGAGAGTCCGAATGACCGAAATCCCGCAAGGCTGGAGCGGCGACGCTCAGCGCATCGCCAAAACCTATCAATTCAAGAGCTTCGCCCAGGCGCTCGCCTTCATGGTCGAGATCGGGCTTTATTGCGAAAAGGCCGATCACCATCCGGAGTGGAAGAATATCTACAACAAGGTCTGGGTCGAATTGACCACCCACGACGCCGGCCGCGTCACCGCAAAGGATCTGGCGCTGGCCGCGCGGATGGATGCGGTTTTCGCCCGCTGACGAACGGGAACGCCCTCGTCCTTCGAGACGCGCCTTTAGGCGCTCCGCAGGATGAGGGCTACTGCATTGTTTTGCAAAGATAACGACC
Source organism: uncultured Alphaproteobacteria bacterium (assembly GCA_963813955.1). Lineage (GTDB taxonomy): Bacteria > Pseudomonadota > Alphaproteobacteria > Rhizobiales > Beijerinckiaceae > Rhodoblastus. The sequence goes on from CAWFBN010000083.1 coordinate 64,204, forward strand.
TCATGGTGAGGAGGCTCCGATGGAGGCGTCTCGAACCATGGGCAGCAAAACAGGAACTGCTAAATCATCGTCAGGGCGATGCGGTTGCGCGTCGCCTCGCGCGGGCCGGGCAGATGGATGCTGACTTTCGCGCCCTCGCCGGGCGCGGATTCGATGCGCAGCTTGCCGCCGTGCAACTCCACCAGCGAGCGCGCGATGGCGAGGCCGAGGCCCGGGCCCTTCATGCCGTCCTGCATCAGGGGCGAGCGCTGCTCGAAGGGGTGGCAGACCAGCGCCAGTTCCTCGGCGCTCATGCCGCAGCCGCTGTCCTCGACGATGATGTCATGCGCCTCGCCGTCGCGTTTTACGCGGACGCCGACCCGGCCGCCTTCCGGCGTGAATTTGAGCGCGTTCTTGAGCAGGATGCCGACGATTTTTTCCAACGCCCCGGCGTCGGCGACGATGCGGACGCCTTCCGGCGCCTCGAAGGAAATCTCCACTTTCTTCGCTTCCGCTTCTTCGCGGAAAGCGTCCACGGACGAGGCCAGCGTCGGCGCGAGGTCGATTTCGCTGGCCAGCAAGGTGATTTGTCCGGCGTCGAGGCGCGACATTTCCAGCACGTCGCTGATGACGCCATGCAGATATTCGCCGGATTCCCGGATGTGGCTGGCGTAGCCGAGATAGCGCGGGCTGCCGATGTCCCCAAAAACCTGCTGCTCCATGACTTCGGCAAAGCCGATGATATGGGTCAGCGGCGTGCGCAATTCATGGCTCATGTTGGCCAGAAAATCCGATTTGGCGCGATTGGCCCCCTCGGCCGCCGCTTTTTGTTCGAGATAGCGTTCGGCCAGCTCCGCCAGTTGCTGCGCCTGCATTTCCAGCGTCTGGCGCGATTTCCGCAGGTCGGCGACGGTGGCCATCAGCCGCCTTTCGCTGTCGAGCAGTTGCTGCTCATGCCGCTTGAGGTTGGAAATATCGGTGCCGACCGAGACATAGCCGCCGTCCTTGGTCCGCCTTTCGTTGATCTGAAGCCAGCGGCCATCGGAAAGGCGGGCTTCATAGACGCGGCCCCCGGCGAGCGGCCGGGCGCTTTCGGCCTGTTCGGCGATGGATTGCGAGTGCGCCATGGCCTGCCGATAGGGCGTGCCGGGCAGGGTGCATTCGGCGGGCAGGTTATGCAGGGTCTGGAATTTGGCGTTGCACAGCACGAGGCGGTTCTGCTCGTCCCACAGCACGAAGGCTTCGGAAATGGTCTCCACCGCGTCCCTCAGCCGCAGATCGGCGGCGGCGCTGCGCTCGGCCAGACGGACCTGTTCGGAAATATCGACGGCGATGCCGACCAGATGCGGCGCCTGCTCCCGCCCTTCGTGGATAACCTCGGCCCGCGCCCTGATCCACACCCAGTTGTCGTGCGCGTCGCGGATGCGGAAGGCGTGGTCGATCGCGTTGATTTTCCGCGCCGCCAACTGTTCGGCGATGTCTGCGAGGTCGTCGTCGTCGGGATGGATGAGGGCCTTGAGGTCGCCGAAGGAGAGGCAGTCGTCGCTCGGCGGCATGGCGAGCATGTCATACATCGAATCCGACCAGTAAATGCGGCCGGAGGCGAGGTTCCAGTCCCATAGCCCGCAACGGCCGCGATTGAGCGCCGCCTCGATGCGATTGCGGATGCGGGCGCGATCGGACAGGGCGTCGAGCGTCCGGCTGGCCTGAGCGAAATAAGCGTAGACGACTAAGCCCATCACCGCCGCCGTCAGCAGCAGCAGCACCCCGGAACGCCAGGCGGCGGCGCGCCATTCGGCCATGGCGCTGTCCATCGGCTGAATAATGGCGATCTGGCCGAAGGGCGGCTCCAGATTGCGCACCGCCACCAGGGCGTCGACGCCATCCGGCAACTCGATGCGCATCGGCCCGGCCTTGTCGGCGAAAATGGTCAAGGGCTGCGCGGCGCCGAGCCGCGCCGACAGCGACCCCCCGGGCAAAGGCGATGGCGGCAGCGAGGCGACGATCTCGCCGTCCTGGTCGGTCAGGAGCAGGCTGCGTCCGCGGGCCAACACCCGGCCTTGCGCGGCGTCGAGGATCATGGCTGCGGGCGCTCCGGGCGCGGCGCGGCGCATGGCGGCGTTGATATCCTCGACCGCCACCCGCCCGATCATGTCGAGTTCGGTCAGCGCGTCCGGCGCGACCTGGGAATAGCTTTGCAGGGCGATCTGGCCGGCGGCGCCCAGCAAGATCAAAAGAAACAGAATGACCATGACCGGCACGGTCCGGCGCAGCACGGGCTCCAGAGTTTCAGCCAGATTCTCGGGTTGCGGCGGCGGGTTTCCGCGCTGCCGTTTCCTGTCGCCGGGCGGAACGGTCTCGTCGGCCAGCCAGTGTTCGGGCGGAGGCTCGGGAAAAGGGAGGTCGGCGGCGGGGAAGAGGGGAGTCACCGTGGCGCCGACGCTCTCCGCCTCGGCCAGTTCGGCATGCGCGGGGAGGGGGGCGTGGTCTTGGTTCTGTCGGTCACGGTCGATGCTTCAAGGCGTGAGGCAGCATCGGCGACGTTCGCACGCGCCATGAAACGCTCCCAATGATATGAAATCCGGCGATCCGAGGCTACCCGCGACGCCCTCGAATCAATTTGAGTTGAATCCGGGAGCGACTTTTTGTCCAGACTAAATTTTGGTTAACAGAAAGGTTTTCGAGCAAAATTCTTTGATTGGACTTTACCTAAATCGTCGCCGGAACAAGCTTCAAGGTGGTCGGAAAACGGTGGCCTTGTTGAAAAACGCCGTCAAATCAATGGGGGATGCAGGACGCGGCGGCGCGGCCGCCACCGGCCAAGCTTGCGCGAAGCTTGCTTCTCGGACCTCTTGACGTTCTGTGAAAAGGTCTTTTGGCTGTGCAGTCACATAATCGTCAACGGAATACGCGCTCCGCCCAAGCAAATGCTCGATGACGTGCAAGGTTTGCCGATATAAAATTGTCTAATGCGGCGGTAAAGGTTGCCGCATCAATCATTTAACACGGAAATGACCTCGGAGCTAAACCATGTCGGCTATGTTGATTAACCTGATCATTCAGGTCGTCAGCGGGGCGATCGGCGGCAATATAGCCGGCGCTTCCAGGAACATCAATCTGGGTGGCCTTGGCAATACCGTGTCTGGAGCCATTGGCGGCGGCCTCGGCGGCCAGATACTCGGCCTGTTCATTCCGATGCTTTCGAGCGCCGCAGCCAATATGGATATCGGCGCGCTGATCGGTCAGGCGGCAGGCGGCGGCGTCGCGGGCGCCATTCTGACCGCGATCGTCGGGGCCCTCAAGAACCGGGGCGCGGGGTCTCAGCGCGTCTGACCGCCCGACCGTTTTGTCGTCAGGCCAAGGCGCGAAAAACGATGTCCCGGGCGTCGGGCGACAGCTTTTCCTGCGCGGCGATCCGTTCGAGCGCGGCGCGGGCGAGGCCGCGCCGGCCCTGTTCCAGATTGCGCCAGGAGCGGAAGGACGACAGCATCCGCGAGGCGACCTGCGGGTTGGCCTTGTCCAGCTTCAGAACCATATCGGCGATGAAGTTATAGCCGGCGCCGTCGGCGGCGTTGAAGCCGGTCGGATTGGCGTTGGCGAAGGCGCCGATCAGCGCATAAACGCGATTGGGCGTCGAAAAACTGAAGGCGTGGGTCTTGGTCAGGCGGCGCACCCGCTCCAGTGTCGTGGCTTCCGGGATCGTCGCCTGCAGCGAGAACCATTTGTCCACCACCAGCGCGTCGGTGGCATGGCCGCGAAAGAAGGAATCCAGCGCGCGTTCGCGTTGCGGCGCGGAGAGTTGCGACAGCGTCGTCAGCGCCGCCATCTGGTCGGTCATGTTGTTGGCGGCCTGGAATTGCCGCATGGCGATCTCGGCGCCGGATTGGGAATCGCCAGCCGCCAGCAGGTCGAGGCAGGCGTTGCGCAGGGCGCGACGCCCGGCATTGGCGGCGTCGGGCGTATAGACCGCGATCGATTCCAGTCGGTCATAGGCGGCCAGCAGAGGTTCCGCCAGCAGCTTGCCGATGTCGCTGCGCAGCGCCTTGCGCGCCAGGAAGATCGCGTCGTGGTCGACGTCGGATCCGATGTCGCGGGCGATGTCGTTGACGCTCGGCAGTGTGACCATTTGCGCGGCGAAGGCCGGGTCGATGCCGCGGTCCTCGATGACGGCGCCAATCGCCTTCGCCAGCGGCGTCGAGAATTCCGGCATTTCGCCGTCGCGGATCAGCCGGGTCGAGCGGATCAGCAAACGCGTTGCGAAAGTCTGCGCCGCCTGCCAGCGGTTGAACGGGTCGCTGTCATGGGCCGCCAGCACCAGCAGATCGTCCTCGTCGAGGTCGCTGTCGAGGATGATCGGCGCCGTGAAGCGGCGGAACAGCGACGGAACCGGCTTGCTGGGCACGTCCTTGAAGACGATGCGGCGGTGCGGTCCGTCAAGCTCGAAAATGGCGAATTTTTCTTCGCGCGCGCTGGCGGGCTTGTCCTGCACCAGCGGGATTTCGGCGCCGTCGCGGGCGATCAGGCCGATGCGGATCGGCATGACCAGCGGCTTTTTCACCGGCTGGCCGGGGGTCGGCGGCGTTTCCTGCGACAGGTCGAGCGTATAGGTTTTTGCGCTCTCGTCGTAGCTTCCCTTCGCGGAAACTTTCGGGGTGCCCGCCTGCGCATACCACAGGGCGAAATGCGTCAGATCGCGGCCGGAGCTTTCCGCGAAACAGGATAAAAAGTCCTCGATCGTCGCGGCCTTGCCGTCGAAGCGATTGAAATAAAGCTCCATGCCGGCGTGATAGTTATCGTGACCGATCAGCGTGCGCAGCATGCGGATGATTTCCGCGCCTTTTTCATAGACGGTCGCCGTGTAGAAATTGTTGATTTCCTGATAGGCTTCCGGGCGCACATTATGCGCCAGCGGCCCGGCGTCCTCGGGAAATTGCGCCGCGCGCAAGGCGCGGACATTGGCGATGCGCCCGACCGCCCGCGAACGCTGGTCGGCGGAAAACTCCTGGTCGCGATAGACCGTCAGGCCTTCCTTGAGGCAGAGCTGGAACCAGTCGCGGCAGGTGATGCGGTTGCCGGTCCAGTTGTGAAAATATTCATGCGCGACGACGCCCTCGACATTGGCGAAATCGGCGTCGGTCGCGGTTTCCGCACGGGCCAGGATGTATTTGTCGTTGAAGATATTGAGGCCCTTGTTCTCCATCGCGCCCATGTTGAAGTCGGACACGGCGACGATGTTGAACACATCGAGGTCATATTCGCGGCCGTAGACGAACTCGTCCCAGCGCATGGCGTGGGTCAGCGACTCCATCGCGTAATAGGCGCGGTGCTTCTTGTCCTTCTCGACATAAATGCCCAGTGCGACCTTGCGCCCGGAGGCGGTGGTGAAATCATCGTGCAGCGAGTCGAGATCGCCGCCGACCACCGCGAAGAGATAGCAAGGCTTGGGGAAGGGATCGCGCCACACCGCGTAATGCCGCCCGCCCGGCGCTTCGCCCGACGAGACCGGGTTGCCGTTGCCGAGCAAAACGGGCGCTTCTTCCTTGTCCGCCTCGATGCGGGTGGTGAAGACACTCAAGACGTCGGGGCGGTCGAGATAATAGGTGATGCGGCGGAAACCCTCCGCCTCGCATTGGGTGCAATAAACGGCGCCGGAACGATAAAGGCCCTCAAGCTTTGTATTAGCGGAGGGGTCGAGCAGGGTCTCGATTTCCAGCATGAAGGGTCGCCCGGGGGGCGACGCAACAGTCAGCTTGTCCGGGCTTGCCACCTGGACGAGATCGAGCGGCTCATTGTCGAGGGAGGCGCGGACGGGATGGAGGTCGTCGCCGTCGAGGACCAGAGGCGCGCCGGGCGTCCCGGCCGGATTCGGGCGCAGGCTGAGGCGGGAGACGACGCGGGTGGCATGAGGGTCGAGGCTGATGTCGAGATCGACCGCGTCGATCAGGTAGTCCGGCGGGCGATAATCGGCCAGGCGGACGGACTGGGTGACGGGGGCGGCTTCAGGCTCGGCGGACATGGCGACTCTTTCGAGTTACGAGCGCGGAAGATCCCGCGCCCGGACGACTACCAGGGCCGACGGCGCCAACGCTGCCGGCCGATTCGCTATTTAATTCGGCGGCGCACAAACCGCTATCCGCCGAAAGACTTTTTCGACAGGGTTTCGTTTCAGCGTAAGCCAAACCCTGTCATTGACCGATATCAAGCCGAACCCATATCACGCTGTGGCTTGACCGACACCACGCTCCGCGAGAAAAAAGGTGTCAAGCGGGACAAATCGAGTTTGCGCGACCAAACAGAGGCAAATCATGCACAAGTTTCGCAAAATTTGCGTTTATTGCGGTTCCTCCGGCGGCGTTGATCCGGCCTTTGTCGCCTCGGCGAAGCGTTTCGGACGGATTCTCGCCGACAACGACATCGGTCTGGTCTATGGCGGCGGCGATCTCGGCCTGATGGGAGCGGTCGCCCACGCCGTGCTGGAGGCTGGCGGCCATGTCACCGGCATTATCCCACATTTCCTGCAAAAGCAGGAACATATGCTGGAAAGCGTGCAGGATCTGCTGATCGTCGAGGACATGCATGAGCGCAAGCGGTTGATGTTCGAGAAAGCCGACGCCTTCGTCGCTTTGCCGGGCGGCATCGGCACGCTGGAGGAGTTGGTCGAACAATTGACCTGGGTGCAATTGCAGAGGCACGACAAGCCGGTGATCATCGCCAACGTCGCCGGCTTCTGGCGGCCGCTGCTCGCCCTGCTCGACCATATGCGCCAGCAGGGTTTTATTCGGCCGCAACTCGAGGCGCGCTATCTGGTTTGCGACACGGTCGACCAGATCCTGCCTCAGATAGAGGCGGCCTGGGGCAAGTCGCGGGCGCCGCAGCGCGAGGAGTTGCGCCCGGAATTGTGAGGGGTCCACAAAAGTTTTTCGCCTCCTCTTTTCGCCTCCAGCTTCGCTCCAGTTATGCGGGCGAGGATGAAATCGGTTTAGAGGAGAGATCAGGTCGATGCCCGACGACATTTTGAATTCGATGCGCGGATTGCGCGAAGACATGCGCCAGCGCCTCTTGCAGTCCGCCGAATACCGGGCGCTGGAGGCGCTCGACGCCGCTATCGATGAAATCAGCCTCATATTGCAAGTGGCGCCTGTCGTTCCCGCGCCGGCGCCCCTTGCGTCCGAAATGCCCATGCAAGATGCGGGGCCGATCGCCGCGCCGGCGAGAGAGGTCGCGCCCCCGTCCACGCCGGCCATCGTGGCGCCGCAAACGCCGGCCGCACGCCATCCTGCGATCGAAGCTGCTTTCGCCGGAACCCTCGCCGCCAAACTGGAGTCCCGCAATGGCTCTCGCGGGACCACGCCCTATCAGGCGGCGCGACACACGTAATTCGAGTGATTGCTTAAAATGTCCCGCTAAAGTTGAGTTGAAATTAACTTGCAGCGACCATGCTTGCGTCATGACCGAAATCAGGACGCAAGCCTCCATGGAGCATATCATTCGTCGCCTCGAGGCGATTCATCGCGCATTGCGGACGGCGCCGCCAGATCTGGCGGGCAATTCGCGCGTCACCGAGGCTGTCGCGCGCTGTCTGCGCCAACTGCACGCCATCGCCGCTACGGACGCGATGGAAGCGCGCCTTCCTCCGATCAAAGGGCCGGCGCGTCGCCTGCATTGATTTCAATGCGGCGCCGTCAGCTTCGTGCAAGCGTTTTTTGGCAACATGGCGGAAGCGGCATGAGCGCAGGGGAACGGCGATGAGCACCTTCACCACCTATATGACGATCGCCAATAATCTCAGCCGCTATCAGAAGATGACGGCCGCCGATCCGACCGTCGCCCAGGCCACAAACTATTTTCAGGCCAATATCGGCAAAATCACCAGCGCCGATCAATTCGTCAACAATACCCGCCTGTTCAACTACGCCATGACCGCCTTTGGCCTCAGCGACATGACTTACGCCAAGAGCCTGATCAAACAGGTGCTGGAGCAGGGGACCTCATCATCGACGGCGCTGGCCAACAAGCTTAACAACCCCAAAATTCTGGCGCTGGCGCAGGCTTTCAATTTTGCGGCCAATGGCGCGTCAACCACGACAACAACGGCGGCGACGACCGACGTGGTCAACAAATATGTGATGCAAACGCTGGAGACCAATCAAGGAGCCCAGGATCCCGGCGTGCAACTGGCGCTCTACTTCCAGCAAAACGCCTCCAAAATCACCAATGGCTACAGCGTCCTGGCCGACTCAAGCTTTTGAGTGTGGTGCAGACCACCCTTGGCATTTCCTCCTATACCTCGGCGGAAAACATCGACACGCAGGCCAAGCAATTTGACCGCCTGCTCACCTATTCGGATTTCCAGACACCGACCAAGGTCCAGAATTTTCTCGAACGCTTCGCGGCGCAATATGATTTGGCCAATCCGACCGCGACCACCTCCAACGCCGCCAATCTGATCAATCTCGCCACGGGAGCGACCTCAGGCTTCAGCACCGACCTGCTGATGAGCCTTCAGACCTTCAAGCTGGGCGGCGCGTGAACGATAAACGCCTCGCGATCCTGTTCGCGATTGCCGGCAAACGTGACGGGCGCGTGACGCCAACGCGTGACGGCTGAAAATCTTTCTTGAGTAGCCATTTGAAAATGATAGGATTTTGTGGCTTGTCCACAGTCCCGGCGCCGGAGCTTGGCCGTTATTTTCA